>NZ_JAMAUV010000028.1:0-50087 GCF_023714155.1 Neobacillus sp. MER 74 | reverse complement strand
AGTAAACATTCTAACCAAATTAATCTACGATGTTACGAGTAAGGAGCTAGTTTCGTTCATGATAACTCGTCGCTTTGCTCCTGCGGGGTCTCCCCTGCCCCGTACTCCCGCAGGAGTCTTCGTGCCTTCCGCTCCAATCAACAGAGTTCTGAAATCAGTATTAACCTTTAACACAGCCTTTTAATTAGCTAATCTCCCCGCCAACTGCTGCAATATCTTGCTCATTTAAAATTACAGCTTCAATGGATAATTCCAGACCCTTTACAATTAATTCTAGACTCATGCTTGGTTGACCGGGGTTACGGACAATTTGTTCAGGGATAAAGGGAATATGGATAAAGCCGCCTCGGATGTCCTTGCTGCTAGTTTCAATTAGATTCATCAACCCATAAAAAATATGATTGCAGACGAATGTTCCAGCTGTGTTTGAAACGGAAGCAGGAATTCCGTTCTCCGTCATCTTTTTCACCATAGCCTTGACTGGCAATTTAGAGAAATAAGCTGTTGGTCCCCCCGGGACAATCTCTTTATCAATTGGCTGGTTATTCTCATTATCTGGGATTCTGGCGTCGTCTACATTAATCGCCACACGTTCAGGCGTGATTGTGGCACGCCCCCCTGCTTGGCCGACACAAATGACTATATCTGGATTTAGTTCAGCGATCGCTTCTTTAAGACTAGTAATCGCTTTGCCAAAAACCGTGGGGATTTCTCTTGTGATTACTTCGCTGCCTGCAATTTCTTTTCCTTGTAATAACTTTACCGCTTCATGCGCAGGATTAACGGGCTCTCCTCCAAATGGGTCAAAGCCAGTAATAAGTATCTTTTTCATCGTCATCATCCTTTCTGCTAATTATTTGCTGGTAGATTCTTTAATGCCTGTGAAAATCTATTAATTCCCTCATGAATCAAATTTGTTTCCGCCCTGCCATAGGTAAAACGGAGACACCCTTTTTCAGTGCCTAAAACATTTCCTGGGACAAAGGCAATTCCCTTCTTGATTGATTCCTCCAGTAATTTCTGCACGTCGATAGGTCTGTTCACTTTACACCACAGATGAATCCCCCCATCTGGAATAGAGAAGGAAACTTTTTCACCCAATAGTTGATTAAGACTTTGAACAAGTTGATCTCTCCGTTGTTCAAGCTGTTTTCTTAAAAATTGTATATGTGTATCATAGGACTGTGACTTGAGAAATTCGTTCGCCACCCATTGAGGAAATACACTGTGTCCAAAATCAACTTGTTGTTTGGCGTCAGCAAGCCGTTGAATGACCTTTGAGGGGCCAATAACCCAACCGATTCGTAATCCTGAAGCAATAATTTTCGACAACGAACTAATATATAGAACATTCCCATTATCATCCATTGATTTTAACGATGGATTTACCACTCCATCAAAGGAGGTCAAACTATAGGGGTCATCTTCAATAATTGGTATTCCAAATTCTGCTGAAATATTTAAAATTCGTTGACGCCGTTGCAGGGAAAGAACCTTTCCCGTTGGGTTTTGATAATCCGGATTTAGGAATACCATTCTTATTCTATGTTTCTTATGTAGTTGAACAAGGTCTTCTGGATTTACCCCATTTGAATCCACAGGCAATCGGAAGATTTTTAAACCTGCCGTCTGGAAAATGGGCAGAGAATAACAATAGGATGGATCTTCAATTGCCACAGCGTCACCAGGTTTAAGCAGGCATTGGACAATCAGATGCAGTGCTTGCTGTGCACCCGATGTGATAAGAATCGAAGAAGAAGTTGTATTAATTTTCTTATATTCATTCACATGATCGGCAATCGTACACCTTAATTCTTCATTTCCTTGCGGATCGTCATAGCCAAGATAGCCTGTAAAAGGATGCGCGGATAGAATATGTTGGAATTGCTCATTTGGAAATAAACTAGATGACAATTCACCACTTGCCATATTAATAAGGTCATTATCTTGGGTTTCCTTACGAATTCTTTGAACAACAGGAAGGTTGGGAAGAAATGAGCCACGCTCCAAATATCTACCCCAGTTTGGAATCCGTCTATGTTCGAGCCCCCAAATATCCGTACTCACAATGGTCCCACTACCTTTTTTTCTCTCAACAATCCCCATTGACTGCAGTTCTTCATATGCGGCTACCACTGTACTACGATTCACTTGCAGCTCTTCAGCTAAGGCTCTTTCTGAAGGTAACATGGTTTCCGGTGAAAAATGGCCTGTGGCAATACCTTGTTCAATGTAATCAGCAATTTGTTTATAAATTGGTCTTTTAGTTGTTCGATCGGGTCTCCAATCCACCCAACTCACTCCTTTCCAATCACTTATGACAGTAAAAGTGGATGGTCCATTTTTTTAGTAATTGGCTGGTCATTTTTTATAACTTTAACCTTAATATAGGAATCATACTATGTCTAATGAAAAATCAATAATTTTATCATATAGTGAGGATGAAATACTATGACGTTTGGCATGATTCTTATCATTGTTGTTTTAATTGGTGCCCTAATTGGTACCTTAGCACTTACTGGGAAACCGGATGAGGACTATAAAAGTTCCACAAAACAAAACACGATACGGTTGACGGCTATTTATGCCATTGTCATCTTAGCTGCAATTGGGGGCTTGGCTTGGTATATCAGTATAAGCTAAATCATAAATCTTTAGCAGAACACACATAATAAGTAAAAAAAGGTGTGTTCTGCTGTGGATTTCCCTGCCATTCAAACAAATTTTTGGGATGCAGTTTTTGCGATTCCCATCATTATTGTATTAACTCAACTAATAAAGCTATATTTCAAATTACCGAAGTGGTTTGTGCCAACCATTGCACTTCTCTTTGGATTAGGAATTTCAATTTTTATTAGTCATAAACACAACACTCTTGGCGGTATTTTTATGGGCTGGTTTTACGGATATGCAGCGATTGGAACTTATGCATCCTTAAAGTCAAATATTATTTCGTTTAGAAATAAACAAAAGAAATAATTTTAAACTCTCCCCTATTTATCGCATAATTCAAAATCTATTAAAAATAATTATTTCGAAATCCGAAAAAAATGTTACAATTCTAATTATTACTTTTAATAGATTGAAGGGACATACATGAAAAAAAAGCAATGGCTTATATATGGAATGTTGATTTTCGCTACGGCGACATGGGGAAGTGCATTTATTGCTGGAAAAATTGCTGTTCAAGACTTTGAACCGGCTACAGTTGCTTTTTTACGTTTTTTAGGAGCTTCTGTCCTATTGTTCCCGCTGATGTGGTTAACTGAAAAAAATCGGATCAGGCCTACTCTTAAAGACTATAGCTTGTTTGCGGTTTTAGGTTTAACTGGAATAGCACTTTATAATATATGCTTTTTTATTGCTACCAAACATGCACCGGTAATTAAGAGTTCCTTATTTATTGCGTCAAATCCAGTTTTAATTGTTCTTTTGTCAGGCATCTTTTTAAAAGAGACGATTACCAAGAACCATATAATTGGTATGGTGACTGCTCTTATTGGGGTAACTTTTATCATTACAGATGGTCATGTGCTTTCACTGGTGGAGATAGGCTTTGAAACGATCGATTTTGTTTTACTTGGTGCGGTGATTTGTTGGGCCTTGTACAGCGTCGTTGGCAAAGTGGTTTTAAAAAAATTTAGTTCAGTCGAATCTACTACTTATGCCGTAGCTTTTGGTACATTATTTTTATTACCATTTGCATTAGTGGAAACCACTTGGAAAGATGTACAGCATGCTGACATTTCAACCTGGATAGCCATCACCCACATGAGTATTTTCGTAACAGTGGTGGCATTTATTATGTATTATTACGGGATCAAGGAAATTGGTGCGGCAAAAGCTTCGATTTTTATTAATGTCATGCCAGTATCGGCCGTCTTGATGGCAACCATCTTTTTAAATGAAACCTTCACTTTGGCTCACGGAATTGGAGCAGCCTTTGTCCTATCTGGTGTTTATATTGGAACAAATCCGAAGATATTTAAGAAAAAAATAAGTACGGTCAACCGTGCTATTTAATTAAAATACTCGAGTAAAAGGACTGACCAAATTGGTTAGTCCTTTTTTTAACAAGCACATTATTACTAAAAAAGTGTCCCTTAAAGTATAATAATGTATATAAAATAGCATCTTGAGAAGGAGTATGCATTATGGGTTTTATCGTTTATTTTATTCTAATCATGATAATTCCAATATTTGTGCAGATGTATTTAAGGAGTACCTACTCTAAATTTTTGAAAGTAGGCTCATCTTCTGGATTTACGGGTGCCCAGGCTGCTAGAAGAATCTTGGATCAAAATGGCTTATACGACGTATCTGTAGAAGAAGTGAGAGGTCACTTATCGGACCACTACGATCCAAGAAGTAGAAGTGTTAGGCTTTCCTCAACGAACTACCATGGGACCTCGATTGCTTCGATATCCGTTGCCATTCACGAGGTTGGCCATTGTTTACAACAAAAGGATGGTTATGTACCTTTACGTGTAAGACATGCATTGGTACCAGTCGCAAATATTGGCTCAAATTTTTCATTTATCTTGATTTTAATCGGTATTCTCTTATCCTCTGCCAACTTTTTATTACTTGGAATTATCGCTATGGGCGCTGCCGTCCTGTTTCAGGTAGTTACGTTACCTGTCGAATTCAATGCGAGTTCCAGAGCTCTGGATGTAATGGTTGGTTCTGGTCTGATTAGAAATGAAGAAGAGTATCGAGCGAAAAAAGTGCTAAACGCGGCTGCGCTTACGTACGTAGCAGCAACTGTAGTAGCAGTAGCAGAATTACTCCGTTTTGTACTCATGTTTACTGGAATGCAAAATAATGAAGATTAAGAAGTTAAAAAAAGACTCCTGGGTTGGAGTCTTTTTTTGCTTCAGTTATTAGGATTTTTCTGACGTTATGTCGTTATATGGCAAAATCAATTTTTCCAGCCTATTGTAGTCCATCGAACTTATTTCCTCCATTAATCTCGGAATGGCTTTTTCAGGATAGCCGTAATCACGAAGTAGTTTTCGCTTTTTTTCTATTTGATCCACAGAAATACCTCCCCTAATGCGTGTTGTGTTTTATCCATAAAAGAAACCATTATCATTATCACATTTTGCCCGAGACCTTCATGTTCTATGAATCCTTTTCAAATTCCGCCTCTAAGTTTACATAATGTAATTATTGTTAATAAAAAAATGGAACATACCTAGTCGGATTTTCTGTTAAATTTGACTGGGAATATCCTGAACCTATATAATAGACCCCCATCGATCATAAATGTTCCTGTTTAGGTGTGTTTTGCATAGGGTTTTTCTTGGAACATGTTATACTTTGCTATAGAAATATCTGTGAAAGAATTTATGGGAGCGTGTTTTATGAATTATAAGGTTGTCATCTTAGATATAGACGGAACCATCCTCCCGCATGGAAAAACACTTAGTCATGCCACAAAGGATGCCATCCAGAGGTTAAAAGAGAAACAGACGAAAGTGGTGATTGCTACCGGGAGAGCACCTTACTTTACTGAGTCGATTATTCAAGAAACTGGGGTCGACTCGATGGTCTTTTTTAACGGTTCCTTTGCCTTCCATGAAGGAAAAGAAATATACAAGAGTTCGATTGATAAGCAAGTATTAGAAAGAGTCCATCAATTATCCAATGACTTACAACATCCGCTGACTTATTTAGGCGATACGAGTTTTAAAGTCACGCATTTAGAACATCCCTTCGTCGTAGAAGCGTACCAGCATGATCCATGGAAACCGGAGCTGGCCCCGCCGCAATTTTGGAAAGACCAGGATATTTATCAAATCTTCCTTCATTGCGATCTGGAAGAGGAATTATCCTATCAGTCAAAGGTTCCAGAACTGGATTTCCGCAGATGGAGTTCAGGGGCACGAACCTGTGATGTAAATTTGTCTAACTCAAACAAAGCAGTGGGACTTAGTAAATTATTAGAAAAACTTGGGATTGCACCTGATGAGGCCGTTGCCTTTGGCGATGGTTTAAATGATATGGAAATGCTGTCACTAGTCGGAATGGGAGTCGCCATGGGAAATGCCCGTGATGAATTGAAAGCAATGGCCAATATGGTCACACTCTCCGCCGAAGAAGACGGTGTCCGTTATGGATTAGAGCGTCTTGGTTTAATTTAAACCGAGAGCTCTTTTCAGTTTTGAAATGGGAGATAAGGAGTGAGCAATCATGAATTTATCATATGATGTAATCTCGGACGAAGAAATAGAATATTGCCGGGATGTATGCAATGAACTAATGGCCTTTCAAAAGTCGAAAGCTTACATAACACCCGAACTGTTTGACAGCATGAACTTTGACACCCGCCTGGTCCCTTCGATTAATAGCGCCATTCATAATTATATCGTGATCGTGAAGGATGGCGAACAAGTCGTTGGGTACGTCTATTCTAATATCTCGCCAAAAGAGACCTATTCTAATGATTTTGCTACTTTTTTTGACATGTCTACAGTTCGTAGTCCAAATGTTGGTTGTTTATCGCAATTTTATATTAAGGGCGAGTATCGGAAGTATGGAGTTGGGTCTACACTTTTCAAGATGTCGATGGAGTGGTTAAAACAATTTGATGACGTCGAGGATTATTTTATCTTTGTCTCTAACGGCAATAATGACGCGCTGGAATTTTACAAGCGTAAGGGATTTTCGGTCAGTCATGAGATCTTGGATGGGTTTATAACTGTATTACGAAGCAAGTAGAATCGATAAAAGCTTGTAGGATTTGATCCATATGGATATAATCTACAAGCTTTTTATATGTACTTATTACAGCCACTCCTCAGCGATCGAGCTATTATCAGCGATGGTGAAGGCTGCATTGCTGATGGCTTGAGCCAGTGTGTCGCCCGTTTCACATATGTTGTTAAAGCAAACTTCAGTGCTCCCATTGGTTGTATAGGTAAAACCGAAGTCTTTTAATTTTTCTACGATGAGCATCGCGTGCTCGAGATTTTGCTCAGGTTGAAAATCTGAAACTGGTATAAATGTCCCCTTTTCAAAATCAAACCATCTGTCCCATCTATTTAACTTCCAGCCTAGTATTCTACGAGCAATAATTTCTACTTGGTTCATTTCATTCTGGCTCCTTCCTCTGTATTTTCTTATTTTACCATTTTCATCGTGCCTGTTCCTCGTAATCAATTTCAATTTTGTGACACTTCTAAGGTGTGGAGGAGGTATAGATGACCACAGTTTGCTTGAAGGAGCCAGTTCGGTCGTCAATCGGGGCTATTGGCGACCTATATTAGCCGAAATGTCGTCGGTCAGTCGTCAATACGTCTATTGGCGACCGGTATGATCCGAAACGAGACAGCTCGGTCGTCAATCACTATTACAAATTGACGCCTTTCATGCCTGCTTGATGTTAGCGTTCACCAGCAGCTACATTCGTAAGACTTTCACAAAATCCCCTTAATCGATTCCACTACTTGGTCAATCTCATCTTTCGTCGTATACCTTCCTAAACTAAAACGGATGGCACCCATTCCAACTTCTTCAGAAACACCCATTTCCTTTAAAACTGGGGATAATTCTATACTTCCCGCGTGACAAGCAGACCCTGTGGACGCAGCTAACTGAGGGATCGCATCCAATATCTCTTGACCCACTCTTCTTACAAAACTGACATTCAAAGTATTCGGCAGACGGTCCTCCAAATGGCCATTCAATACTACCTGATTGCCGAACTTCTCCTTTAATTGCATCCAAAAATAATCGGTTAACTCTTTTATTCCACAATCTTCTACGTGTTGTTTAGCCATCTCACAGGCCTTTCCTAAGCCCACCGCTAATAAAGTATTTTCGGTACCTGCCCTAAGGCCAAACTCATGGCCCGCTCCATGGATAAGCGGTTCCAGATGGATTCCCTCTCGTATATACAACGCGCCAATTCCTTTAGGTGCATAAAGCTTATGGCCGGCAATCGTTAGCATATCCACTTTCAAATCATTCACATTCACCGGAACTTTTCCAACCGATTGGGAAGCATCCGTATGAAAAGCAACCCCATGTTCCTTAGCTATTTCCCCAATCTCCATAATGGGCTGCAATGTACCTGTTTCATTATTGGAGTGCATTATCGAAATCAGAATGGTTTCTTTTGTGATTGCGTTTTTTATTGCTTCTAGTGTAACCTTCCCATTCCGATCAACGTCTACATATGTGACTTTTGCCCCAATTTGTTCTAAGAATTTGCACGGATTCATAATCGCAGGATGTTCAATTTTGGAAGTAATGATATGGTTGCCTTTATGCCGATTTTTTAAAAAATAACCTTTTAATGCAAGATTATTGGCTTCACTGCCTCCGCTTGTAAAAATAACCTCTCTGGGGGAACAGCCAATTAATTCCGCAACCTGTGCTCGGGTTTGATGTAATAATTCCTTTACTGGTAACCCTGCCCAGTGTAAGGCCGACGGGTTTCCATAAAATTGATCTAACAATGGCTTCATGGCCGCGGATACTTCAGGAGCAATCGGTGTACTGGCATTGTAATCAAGATAAATTTTTTCCATCTAGTTATTCAATTCCTTTCCCCTTAGACAGAAGCTGGGACCTTAACTATACTGTTAATAAAATCTTTGAATAAATTGTTCATTTCATGGTTTGTACTCGCCATTGATTCAGGATGCCACTGAACACCGACCGTAAAGGTGGTTGGATGGATATACTCCACTGCTTCAACAATCCCATCGGATGACTGGGCAACAACTCGAAGGTCATTAGCCACCTTATCAATGGCTTGATGATGGAGACTATTCACACGTACTCGTTCAGAACCGACCATTTCGAATAATTTACTATCGGTGGCGATGGTCACCCAGTGAGTATCTCGACTTCTATCAATTTTCTGGTTGTGTTGAATGGGTTCCTTGACTTGACTCGGGATGTCCTGGATTAACGTACCGCCAAGAGCAACATTCAAAATCTGAACGCCTCTGCAAATGGCAAGGATCGGAATATTGTTTTCAAGCGCGTATTTCACCATCGCAATCTCTGCCACGTCCCGCTCCGGTGTAGTTGGACCCAAGTGTGGATGCGGATCCTGTCCAAAAAGTTTCGGATCGACATCCTCTCCTCCACTGAGAATGAGTCCATCGCATAAGGCGAGCGTTTCTATTGCCATCTTAGGGTTAATGTAAGGAAGAATGACAGGTATTCCTCCATTGGCAGCAACACATTTATGATAATCATGGTGCACATAGACACCTTCCATATATTCGTTATGTTTTACATAGGCACCCGTAATGCCGATAACTGGTTTTTTGTTCATAATTTTTCCCCCTTAACATGCTAACAACAATATCTTACCATAATCATTCTAATAGATTATATTCTTGAATGAGCTGCTATTTGAACTTCAAAAAAAATTTACATAATCTTTAAATAACCTTCATAGATTACTCTGTACGACTTATATAAAATAATATAAATATTGTCAAGGGATGGAGATAAAATGGAGTATGTTCTTTACAATGGCAAGAAATATTTAATCCTTTATAAGTACACTTCAGGATTCTGTGAAATTAAGGAAGTCGATAGTATACATAATATACAATTGGTTCATTCATCAGAATTAACGGACCTAAACTAAAAAAAGCTGAAAAAGGGAATGTACCCTTTTTCAGCTTTTTTTAGTTGAAGAAATTTAAACCTAGTTATGTATATTTCGCCACATTTTCTCAAATTATATGATAAAAAAGGTGGGGTTCTCATGAATAATTGGCATCTGATTTTGGCCGGAATTGTCTTGTTAGTCTTAATCATCGGTTTAGTTGTTACGTTGGGTACTGGAAGAATGGTAAGTACTAAATCAGGAGAATTTGATACTCCAATTAATGAAGGCACACAAAGACATCCTTATTTATTAAATCCAGTTTTTCTTGTCTGGATAATCGCAATGACTGCTATCATCATTTATATCATCTATCTTGGTTTTAATTACTATTGAAAAAAAATCAAGCGAAAGGCCCTCGGTTTTCTGGAGGTACCTTTCGCTGCTTTTGTTTTATTCTGCTGGAGCATGTTCCACGGCGATTTGGTATGCATCCAATATCGCTTCACTTTCGGAAGGATCATTAATACCCACTAAATCTTGATTCCCTTCCTCTCCTTCTATTTTCATAACGATGGTTTCATCCTCAGCCTTTAATAACGCATAGGATTCATCCTCCATATCAAACAATGCTTCAACAGCATAATCTTTAAGATTCCCTTGGGTATCCTGAATCGTTATATAATCACGTGGTTCATCACGTTTCATCCTATCTCACCTCAACAAGTATTGTTCCCTTAACAAAGAATGTGCTAGATGGAAATTTATAGTTTTTACTATCCGTAGTAAATTGGGCAAAATAAAAATGCGAGAGGAGACCATTATGACAGACAAAATTATTGAAGCAGTTTCACCCGAGAAACAACAAGAAATTGAACGAGTAATCCATGGCATGACTTTCACAAAAAATTTCCGTTCTGCAACTGCTGAAGAGTGGTATCTTTTCTTGCCCGGCTACTCAGATCCACGATCAGGCGGGGCAGCTGGAAAAACCATGATTCATTATAATCTATACGGAAATCGAGAAATTTTTATTAATACTACAGTGATTATTGACAATCCAGTGCTACATAAACCTGATGCTCACCTGCTCGTCTACGCGATTGCAGATGAACTGGTCAATCGGCTCGTTGGTTATGCGGACACACTGCTTTCAGTTCATGCCGGTGAAAATTCATATGATGCTGAGTATAAACAGAAATAAATGATTAGAACTGGAATTATATGAATTATAAGCGTGAACAAGTTTTGAATTTTTCGACACTATTCTATATAAACTGCTTTTCTTTCTTGTTAAAATAAAAAACAAATATCAACCTTTAAAAAGAAAGAGGTTTAAGTGTGTCACATAATCCAAAAAATTCAAAACCAGCTTGGTTGCAGAACTACGTCGATTCACCAGAAAAGCAGCAAAAGTTATATCGCCGGACATTGCTCATTGTCGTCATGTCACAAATTTTTGGTGGGGCTGGATTAGCTGCTGGTATTACTGTTGGTGCACTCCTTGCCCAAGAAATGTTAGGGACAGACAGTTATGCAGGGATTCCGGCAGCATTGTTAACGTTTGGCTCGGCAGGAGCAGCGCTGCTAATCGGTCGTGCCTCCCAACGATTTGGCCGTCGCATTGGTCTTGCGGGAGGATTTTTGACCGGCGGGATTGGTGCAGTTGGAGTCATTGTTTCAGCCATTACTAGTAATATCTTTCTTCTTTTTGCATCACTCCTTGTATACGGTGCGGGATCTGCTTCAAACTTACAAGCACGCTATGCAGGGGTAGACTTAGCCAAGCCCACACAGCGAGCGACCGCTGTCAGTATCGCCATGGTTTCAACGACCTTTGGGGCAGTGGCAGGACCAAACTTGGTGGACGTCATGGGCCGATTTGCAATCTCTATAGGTGTCCCTGCTCTTGCTGGTCCTTTCATTTTAGGGGCTGCAGCCTTTCTACTGGCAGGATTAGTCCTGCTATTTTTTCTACGGCCAGATCCTTTGATTGTTGCCAACGCCCTTGCAGATCGGCAGGTCATCGACAAGAGTGATCCTGTTGAGAAGCAATCTAGTAATCTTGCAATGAATAAACGGGGAATCGTTGTCGGAGCAACCATTATGGTGTTAACGCAAATTGTCATGACCGCAATCATGACGATGACACCTGTTTATATGAAACATCATGGTCATGGTCTAAGGGAGGTTGGAATGGTCATCGGCTTCCATATTGGCGCGATGTATCTTCCTTCTCTCATCACAGGTATTCTCGTGGATAAAGTCGGTCGAACCGCAATGGCCATTGCTTCTGGTGCTACACTTCTTTCGGCGGGCTTACTAGCTGGCAGCGCTCCTTCAGATTCCATGCTTCTCTTAATCGTCGCGCTTTCCTTGCTTGGACTTGGCTGGAATTTTGGTTTAATAAGTGGGACTGCATTAATCGTCGATTCCACTCATCCCTCAACACGTGCCAAAACTCAAGGAGCGGTAGATGTCTTGATTGCTTTAGCAGGGGCTTCTGGGGGAGCCCTATCCGGAATGGTGGTCGCACAAACAAGTTACGCAGGGCTTTCATTCGCTGGAGCAATTCTTTCCCTTTTGCTTATTCCTGTCGTTATCTGGTCTCGTAGTAATCAAAAAATAAAGGAAATAAGCTGATGAGAAGAATTAGGATTTCTGGAAATGACATCCTATTTCTTTTTGTTATTTTGAAAAAAATATTTAAAAATTCACTATTTCACAATTAAAATTATTTTCGGAATTTTATATGTGTGGTATAGTCATAGAAAAGAAAAAATGGAGTGATAAAAATGAAACTGCAAGTCCAACGTGCTTATAATTTCAACGCAGGTCCTTCTGCATTACCCATTTCTGTTTTAGAAAAAGCTCAGGCAGAATTAATTGATTTTCGTGGTACGGGCATGTCCGTCATGGAACTTAGCCACCGCAGCAAAGCTTATGAAGAGGTACATAATCAGGCGATTGACAGCTTAAAGGAGCTTCTGTCTATTCCTGATACGCATGAAGTACTCTTCTTGCAGGGTGGTGCTAGTCTTCAGTTTTCAATGGTACCGATGAATTTTTTACAAACAGGTAAAAAAGCAGCATATGTCATGACTGGCTCTTGGTCAGAGAAAGCTTTCACCGAGGCAAAACTATTTGGTGAAGTTTACCATGCGGCTTCTACGAAAGAAGGCAGCTACCGCAGCATTCCTGCCATCGATCAATTACAGTACGATTCATCTGACGCATATGTCCATGTAACTTCAAATAATACGATTTATGGTACACAATGGAAGGACTTCCCAGATACTGGTGATGTTCCATTAATCGCTGACATGTCAAGTGATATTCTGTCTAAGCCAATTGATGTCAGCAAGTTTGCGCTCATTTATGCTGGTGCCCAGAAAAACCTTGGCCCTTCAGGCGTAACCGTTGTGATTATTCGCAAGGATTTCCTTGAACAAGCAAACACAAATATCCCAACGATGTTAAAGTACAGCACCCACTCTAAAAATAATTCTTTGTATAACACACCGCCGACTTTTGGTATTTATATGCTTGGAGAGGTATTAAACTGGGCGCGTGAATTGGGCGGTTTGGATGCCATTGCGAGGCTGAATGAGAAAAAAGCGAACTTAATTTACGATACAATCGACGCTAGTAATGGTTTTTATATTGGTCATGCCACACCAGAAAGCCGTTCTCTCATGAATATTACATTCAACTTAGCATCAAAAGACTTAGAAAAGAAATTCCTTGAGGAAGCGAAACAGGAAGGCTTTGTCGGCGTAAACGGACACCGCTCCATTGGCGGATGCCGAGTATCAGCCTATAATGCGGTACCAGTGGAAGCCTGCCAGGCATTCAAAGAGTTTATGATTAAATTCCAATCAGAAAATAATTAAGATTTCTGTACAACAAAAAGACCAGAGGAGATAAAATGTCTCTTCTGGTCTTTTTTATTTTCATTATCTACCGTCAACTACTTCTTTCAATATTTCATACGAACGTTTTTGTTTTTCTGTGTCATAAATATACGATACCGCCATGATTTCATCGACGTGATAATTCTCTTGGAATGCTGTCAACTGTTGGCGGACAGTTTCCTTACTTCCGATTAATGTCACACTTTGCTTCGTTGCCGCCATTTCTTTCTCCATCGGGGTCCAAATCTCATCCAGACTTTCAACTGGCGGCTGTAATGGATTTTGCGTCCCACGAACGACATTGAGGAAAAATTGCTGCATTGTTGTCGATAAAAATTGGGCTTCTTCATCTGTTTCGGCAGCAATAACATTTAAACAAACCATCATATATGGTTTATCCAAATATTCAGATGGCTGGAATCGACTCCGATAGATAGAGATCGCTTCTTCCATGTATCTCGGTGCAAAGTGGGAGGCAAATACATACGGAAGACCCAAGCTTGCTGCTAAATATGCGGAATCTGTTGAAGATCCTAGGATATATATAGGTATATTCGTTTCAACACCAGGATAGGCTTTGACATAACTTTGCTGTTCTGCTGGGCCAAAATATGTAAGCAAGGCCTTTACATCATCCGGGAAGGTGTAAACTGAATCATTTTTCGAGCGTCTTAAGGCGTTTGCCGTCATCATATCTGTACCAGGTGCCCGCCCGAGTCCAAGGTCAACGCGATCGGGATAGATAGTTGCTAGAGTGCCAAATTGTTCAGCAACCACAAGCGGAGAGTGATTTGGCAGCATTATCCCGCCAGAACCTACATGAATGCTTTTGGTATGCTCTAACACATGTTTAATCAAAATAGATGTAGCTGAACTCACAAGTGTAGCAGTATTATGATGTTCTGCAATCCAATAACGTTGATAGCCCATTGTTTCAACCGCTTGTGCAAGTTCGACCATTGATTCAATCGCTTGACTTGGGTTCTGCCCCTTTCGAATTGGTGCTAAATTTAAGACAGATAAAGGTATTTGAATAGTTGTCATTTTATCATTCCTTTCCCTAGAGAGAATATTACTATAGTAACAATAGGAAAGAAGAAATCAAAAATAAATGCTTAACTGCCTCTGTTTATCATTTTTCACAAAATATAGAAAACCTAATTTAATAAAAAAAGACCTCCGCCTACTCCTTAATAAGGATCCGGCGGAGGTCGATTATTTAGTTTAGCGCAAATGGAAAAATTTCACTTTGAAGGAGATAAAATTCCCATTAAATGATTTTAGTTTTTTCAATTGAAGCATCACTATCATTTATACTAGTGTTTTTAATAACTTTCGGTAAATACATGATCGCCACGATTGCCATTAAGGCGGTACCCATCAAGAAGAAGGCAGGCATTAATTTATTTCCTGTAGATGTCTGTAATGTTGTAATGATGAATGGCGCTCCCCCTCCAAAGATGGCTGTTGAAACATTGTAGGAAGCTCCATATGCCGTGTTTCGTACTCGATTTGGAAACAACATTGGCAGTGTGGATGGGAAAACACCTATAAAAATAGCAACGATTACATCTAAAGCAAAATAACCAACCAATGGACCTGATGGTGCACCACTAGAAACGTAAGCAATGATTGGAATGGCTGTTAGAATCGTTAATCCAGATGACAATAATAGAAAAGGCTTTTTTCCATACCGGTCGCTCATTACACCAAATATTGGAATAAGAATGAGCATTAATACCATTCCTAGCGTAGTAACAATCATTGATTCCATACTCGATAAACCGACTTGCGTCTCAAAGTAAGATGGAAGATAGGTCAATAATGTATAATAAGCTCCATTTGCGAACGCCACTACTAAAAATGAGATCACTAAAGGTTTTCGTGCTGTTAAGAACATCTCTTTGAGAGGATTCTTTGATAAGGTGTTTTCTTCCTTCATTTTTATAAATGTTGGCGTATCATCAATTTTCGTTCTGACGTACATACCTACTAACGCTAATGGCAGTGAACAAATAAATGGGATCCGCCAGCCCCAACTTGCCATATCTTCAGTACTTAGAATAGAAGTAAGAATAGCGACAAAAACAGATCCGATGATATACCCCAACAAAGATCCTGATTCAAGTAAACTAGTGAATAATCCCCGGCGATTTGAAGGAGAAGACTCATTCATAAAAACAGAAGCACCTGTATATTCCCCGCCTGCAGCCAACCCTTGGGCAATCCGTAGAATGATGAGCAACACTGTTGCCGTTACACCAATGGTTCCATAATGTGGAACCAGACCAATGGCAGCTGTTGACAGTGACATAAGCATAATGGTTATGACCAATATCTTCTTTCTACCCAAGCGATCACCAATTGATCCAAAAATCAAGCCTCCCAATGGTCTAAAGAAGAACGAAATGGCAAACACCGCAAAAGCGTAAAGTAAAGCAGTTGTACCGCTCCCTTCCGGAAAAAACTGGGATCCGATAATTGCTGCAGTATAACTATAAATACCGTATTCATACCATTCAACAAGATTGCCAATTGCAGTCGCCATTGTAGCCTTCTTCATACATGCACCATCCCCTTTATTAAATTCCACTCGCTAAACAAATTCCTTTAATGTCAGGTTCCTTGGAAGATTGGCAAAGGTTTCACAGCCGTTTTCTGTGATTCGAATCGACTCACTTACTTCAAAGCCATAATGATCAAGCCACAATCCTGGAATGAGGTGGAAAGTCATGTTTGGCTGCAAAATCGTTTTGTCCCCTTTTCGTATGCTCACTGTATGCTCGCCCCAATCCGGTGGATAATTCAGACCCATCGCATATCCTAGACGCGATTCTTTTACAAAGCCGCTTTTTTCAATCGTTTTTCTCCAAGTTTCTTCAATTTCTTCACAAGCAATACCTGGACGGATCATCTCCAAACAAGCATTGATCCCTTCGACGGCAACTTTTGAAAGGGTTTCCATTTCAGGCTTCGGTTTTCCAATCTGAACGGTCCGTGCCAATGGCGAATGGTATCTTTTATAGCAACCCGCTAATTCTAAAATAACAGCGTCCCCATCTTTATAACGGTCATCGGTCCAAGTTAAATGCGGAGTAGAAGTTTTTTCACCTGAAGGCAGCAAAGGAACAATGGAAGGATAATCACCGCCAAATTCCTCGGTTCCTGTGATTTGAGTATAGAAAATTTTTGCAGCCACGTCACACTCTCTGACACCCTCCTGAATCAACTCGATGCCAGCCTGCATTGCTTTTTCAACGATGATTGCAGCTTTTTTCATATATGCGATTTCAGCATCCGACTTTATGAGGCGCACCCAATTTACTAGTAAGGTGGCATCAGTAAAAGTGGCATTCACTAAACCTTTTTTCAGCTGTTCATAGCACTTAGCTGAAAAATAATAGTTTTCCATTTCAACACCAATGGAGCGATTATCATGACCAATTTCCCGTAAAATACTTGCGACAAAATCCATCGGATGTTTACTTTCCGATTGCACATATTCATCTGGATAAGGAATGATATTATCACGATAGAGCCATGTGGTTACCTTTGCTGCATTAGCATCCATTTCTCGCCCAATCCACATTGGTTGATCTTCATCAACGATTAGAACGAGCATCTGATGGACATAAAATGACCATCCATC
Source organism: Neobacillus sp. MER 74 (assembly GCF_023714155.1). Taxonomy (NCBI): domain Bacteria; kingdom Bacillati; phylum Bacillota; class Bacilli; order Caryophanales; family Bacillaceae; genus Neobacillus; species Neobacillus sp. MER 74. Next base: position 32,947 of record NZ_JAMAUV010000028.1, on the reverse strand, counting down.
ATAGCCAGATAGGTAATTAATATTGGCTGGATCCGTGATAAGAAGGACATCAATTCCCTTTTGGATCATTCTCTCTTTTGTTTTGCGAATTCTTTCTTTATATTCAATAGTTGAAAATGACATTAGAAAATCCCCCCCATAATCGCTAGTTGTATTGTTTTATCATGATCGGTCAGATAGCTTAAAGCATACGACCTTTGGTTCGGTCATTTCCTGGATGGCAAACTTTATTCCTTCTCTGCCTAATCCAGATTTCTTCACTCCGCCAAACGGCATGGCATCAATTCGATAGTCACTGCTGTCATTGATCATAACGCCGCCAACATCCATTTGCGCAATCGCCTGGTGGGCATTTTCAATATTTTTAGTAAAAATCCCCGCTTGCAGACCAAAATCAACTCGGTTAGATTCTTGAATGGCATGGTCTAAATCCTGTACCGGATAAAGAAGAACAACCGGTCCAAAAATTTCTTCGTTAGCGATTCTACAATTTTCAGGAATATTGGTTAGGACAGTAGGAGTATAAAAAGCACCCTGTCGATGACCGCCCGTCAGTAGCTTGGCCCCTTTTTCAATAGCTTCATTCACTAAAGCTTCCACACGCTTCGCTTCTTTTTCATTAATTAGCGGACCCATATCCGTTTCTTGTACTTGTTTATCACCGATAATGTATTGCTCCGTACGAGTGACGAACTTTTTTTGAAAACTAGACATGATGCTCTCTTGAATATAGAGACGCTGCACACCAAGGCAATTCTGACCCGCTGCCCAAAACGCACCGGACACGTTTGATTCGACTGCTTCTTCTAGATCAGCATCCTCCAATACGATCACTGGGGAATTGGATCCAAGCTCCATACTAATTTTCTTTAACCCTGCTTTTCGAACGATGTTTTCCCCCGCTTCCAGTCCTCCGGTGAAGGAAATCATTCGTATGGCGGGATGGGTTACTAGAACATCCCCTATCTCATGCCCATAACCTGTTATGACGGATAAAACTTTCGGAGGAAGTCCTGCATGTGCAAAGGCTTCGGCAAGCAATAGGGCACTTAGTGGAGTCACCGTAGCTGGTTTCACGATAATCGCGTTACCAGATGCGATCGCTGGTCCTACTTTGTGTGCAACAAGGTTTAATGGATCATTAAACGGAGTGATTGCGCCAATAATACCAATTGGGAAGCGATAGTAATACCCGATTCGGTTTTCACTTCCTGGCATTTGATCAAAGGAGATCGTTTCACCATTAATTCTTCTTGCCTCTTCTGCACTGATTCTTAAGGTTTGTATACATCTAGTTGTTTCTTTGGTTGCTTCCCTGATTGTTTTACTGCCTTCTTTTGAGATGGTAACAGCAAATCTTTCTCGATGCATTTCAATATAATCCGCTGCTGCATTGAGGATTCTCATTCTCTCGTGGATGGGCATGGCTGCGGCAAGCTTTGCACCCTCCTTAGCTTCCTCAATACAGCGAATCATATCTTCAGCTGATGCAGCTGGAACGGTATCTATTAAGCTGTTATCTTGTGGATCACGCACTTCAATAATCTGGTCACGCCCCACCCATTCTCCACCAAGCAGCATCTTCTTTCCTGCCATTTGAACTGACATAATCATTCCCGCCCTTCTCTTATTAACGTTAATTAGTGACTCCTGAGAATTGTCCGGTTCCGTCTTGAGCATAGGGAAGTTCCATTCCTTACACAGTTACGGGTTTACGTTCACGGTTGATATTAATCAAGTCAATTAAAAGTGAAAATCCTGTTTCTGTTTTTCCGGCTCCCGCCCCGCTTAGTGTGACAGGTCCTAGTAAATCACACTCATATGTAATCGCATTGACTGCGCCGCCAATGGATGCTAAGGAATCCGTGATATCCACCTTTTCTGGTGCGATGGAAGCAATAATCGTTCCGTTTTCCTTTTTGACTTTAGCCAGCAGCTTCCATCGTTTTCCTTCTGCCTTTGCTTCTTCAATGTCGGTTAATGTAATCTCAGTAATTCCCTTGCAAGAAACATCTTCAACGCTTAACGGGATACCCATGACATAGTTCGCTAGAATGACAATTTTATATCTTGCATCATAACCTTCCACATCACTAGTTGGATCCGCTTCCGCATAGCCAAGCGCCTGTGCCTCTTTTAAGGCAGCTTCATAGGTGACACCTTCTTGTTCCATTTTCGTTAAGATATAATTGGTCGTACCATTTAGAATACCGCGAATTTCTTTAATTTCATTTCCAGCCAAAGTAACAATAGGCATTCTTAAAGATGGGGTCCCACTCATAACGGTGCCTTCAAATCCCCAATAAACACCATTCTTCTCAGCAATTTCTGATAGTTCCTTATAAGCAAGAGCTACCGGACCTTTATTTGTCATGACAACATTTTTTCCACTTTCAAATGCGGCTTTGCAATGATCTATCGCCGGCTGGCCAGTTTTTACATCGGTATATGACACTTCAATTATCGTATCTGCATTTGTACCAACAATCGTTTGCAGGCTGTTCCATCCAGTGATTAATCCTGGTGACTGCGGATAGTTTTCCAAATTCCCGGTTTCTTTTAAGGTTTTCAATACGACCTCTAAATCCAGACCATTGGGATGATAGATGGAACCTTTCAGAAAATCGGAAATAGCAACTACAGTTGCTTCAAAGCCTTCTTTTTGTTTCAATTCTTCTTTTTTATCAAGCAGAATTTCTGCTAACCCTTGACCAACTACACCAAATCCGATAAAAGCTAGTTTATGAGACATGTGCCTTTCCCTCCTTATTAACTGGTGAATTAGATTCATCTTTTAAAAAATGGACAGCAGTTTGTGCTAGAATAGCTGCACCCATCGCTAGGCTGTTTTCATCAATATCAAAGATGGGAGTATGTAAATCTCTTTTGATTCCATCCGCTGTGCCGCTTCCAAGGAAAAATAATGCTCCCGGTAACTTTTGTGTCACATAGCCGAAATCTTCACCGCCCATCCCAAAGGGACGCCTTACAATTTGGCACTCTGGATACATTTCTTCTATCGATTTTAATAAGTAACTGTTCACACGAGTATCATTGAATAAAGCCGGCTCTCCTCTTTCGACATCGAGCGTAAAACTTCCACCCAACGATTCAACCACAGAGAGAGCCTTATTTAATTCGGCACTCAATAAATCCCTGACCTCTGGTGTATAGCTGCGAATCGTTCCTGAGATATTCACTTCATTTGGGATAATATTGCTTGCCGTCCCCGCATGGATCTGACCAATACTGATGACTCCAGCTTCCAATGCTGGTATTTTACGAGCAACGATTCCATGCAATGCTTGCATGACAACCCCGAGCATCCAGATGGGATCCGTTCCAAGTTCTGGATAGGCGCCATGACCACCTGTTCCAAAAATTTTCGCCGAAAACACATCGACATTAGCCATGCTGTATCCATCGTTCACTTGTGCTGCCCCAACAGGAAGCCATGGGCACATATGAAGGGCAATCGCAGCATCTACTTGGTCATAAGCACCGGCTTGAACCATGTACGGCGAACCTGATAGGCCTTTGTCATCCGTACTTTCCTCAGCCGGTTGGAAAATAAATTTAATAGTTCCTTTCAACTCTTCCTTTTTAAATTTATTTGCAAGAAGATGGGCTGTACCAAGTAATATAGATGTGTGGGCATCATGACCACATGCATGCATGATTCCTTCATTTTCTGATTTAAAATGATGGGTGTTTTCTTCCTTAATTGGCAGTGCGTCCATATCCGCACGGATGGCAATCACAGGGCCCACGCCTTGCGTTAATGTGGCTACGACACTCGTTTCTACACCAATACCCGTTTCAACCTCTAATCCATCAATTTTCTTTAGCGTTTCAGCAACAAATTTTGAGGTCCCGAACTCTTGAAAACTGAGTTCGGGATGTTGATGAAACAGGCGCCGCCATTCAATAATCCTATCTGATAACTCGTTTGCTTGAACTACTGTAGGGTGATCGTAACGTTCCGGCATTAGTTGTTTTCCTCCTAAAACTGGATTGAAAGCTATTAAACCTTTAAAATACTTTCAACATGGTTGAAGGCCTGCTCGAAATCTGCAAGGATGTCTTCGATGTCTTCAATTCCACAAGAGATTCGAATGAGTCCTTCCGGAATTCCCATGGCTGCACGTTCTTCTGGTGTACATTCTACGTGGCTTGTTGTACGAGCCGGTCCAACTGTTGTTTCTACCGCACCTAAATTTGCTGCTCGGTTGGCATATTGTAATTTAGGAAGAAGGTCGCGAACGGTATCTACTCCACCCTTTACGGCAAAGCTAAGCATTCCGCCAAAGTTTTTCATTTGTTTCTTTGCAATATCATGGTTTGGATGTGTTTCAAGACCTGGATAATAAACTGCCTCGACCATTTCTTTTGTCTCCAAGTATTTTGCTAGGGTCATCGCATTTTCACATTGCTGGCGGACACGTAAATGAAGTGTTTTCATTCCGCGCAGGATAAGATAGGCTGCCATTGGATCCATTGTTGCTCCATTAATTTCACGGAAATGGTAGATTTTTTCAACCAGTTCGTGAGAACCACAAACGACACCGCCTAACGCGTCTGCATGTCCACCCAAAAACTTTGTCGCACTATGAATGACTAAATCCGCACCTAATGCGATTGGATTTTGGTTAATTGGAGTACCAAAGGTATTATCCACGACAACAAGCGCCCCTGCCGCTCGGCCTGCTTTTGCCATACGTTCAATATCGGTAATTTTCACGGTTGGATTTGTTGGTGTTTCCAAATATAAAATTTTACAGCCTTTGGCAACTTCACGTTCAATTTGGTCATGGTTTCCTGTTTCACATAGAGCCACTTCAATTTCTTGGCGCGGCAGGAACTCAGTAAAGATTTTATTTGTTCCGCCATATGTATCTTTAATTGATACAATGCGGTCACCAGGTACTAAAAAGGTAGAAAGTGTATTGCTGATCGCTGCCATCCCTGTTGAGAAACTTGTTGCAGCTTCTGCACCTTCAAGGATTTTGACTTTATCTTCAAATGCTTGAACAGTTGGATTTGTATTACGTCCATAGATATGACCTTTTTTCTTGCCAATTGCCACATCATACCATTCATCCATATCGTCATAGCCATAAGCGACACTTAATACAACTGGAACTTGTGTTGCGCCATGTACTAAATAATCTTTCTCTCCTGCCCATACTGATTGTGTTCCCATTTTTGGTTGTTTGTTTGTCATATTAACCACTCCTCAATTAGTTTTTTATTAGTAAATTGCTGCCCTCAATGTTTAATCCTAAATTTCTCTTCTTCATTTCTTGATAGCCAAACAAGGCAATCGCTGTATCCTGTACACCTGTACCTGTTAAATCACAAACTGTAATTTGTTCATCGCTTGTTCTTCCTTCCACCTGCAAGGAAGTAAGCTCACCCAATTCAATAATTTGCGAGTTCTCTGTAAGTACACCTCTCGCTAGTGCATGATGTAATTCCCCTAAACGGGCGCATTGAGCTTTTGTATCACAAACCAGCAGATCCGCTTTCGCCAATACCTCAGCTTCTAATTCTTGTTTATGTTCCGCATCCGAACCCATTGCTGTAATATGTAGTCCAGGATGGAGCCAGTCTGCTTTAATTAGCGGTTCTTTTGTCGGGGTTGTAGTAATCACGGTATCACTGTTTTTTACGACAGTTTCCGCATCAGGCACCGCTGTGATTTCAACTCCCAATTCTGCGGCCATTTCAGCTGCAAATGCTTGAGCGCGTTCCGCGGAGCGAGCATAAACCAATACTTTGCTAACATTCCTTACAAGACTTAACGACCTGAGTTGAAATCTTGCCTGGCTGCCGGCACCAATAACACCTACGGTTTCAATAGATTCTTTAGACAGATATTTAGCGGCTACTGCACCTGCTGCGGCAGTACGAACTTCGGTTAAGTACCCATTATCTAAAAGAATAGCTTCAGGTACACCAGTCTGTGTGCTGATTAAAATCATCATGCCGTTCCCGCTTGGTAAGCCTAGCTGATAATTATTAAAAAAGCCGGAAGAAATTTTAATCGCAAACATTTCTTTGTCCTTGATATAAGCTGATTTCACATCAACTTCGCCATTCTGTTCCTCAATGTCCACTCTCATGATTGGTGGCATGATCACTTCATTACTGGACAGTTTAGTAAAGGCATCCTCCACTACTTTTATTGCATCTTGATTGATTTGGACATATTGTTTTAATTCCTTTTCGGTAAAAATAAGCATCGGGTTGTTCACCTCCCCCACATTATTTCGTCATTTGATGCCCCTTTAGCGTCAAATCTCTGTTGACATTGGCAAATGTTTCGCATCCGGTTTCGGTAACCCGGACCGACTCACTTACTTCAAAACCGTAATGGTCCAACCATAATCCTGGTATAAGGTGAAAAGTCATATTTGGCTGCAGGATTGTTTTATCACCTTTTCGAATACTCATGGTGTGTTCGCCCCAATCAGGTGGATAATTCAGTCCCATTGAATATCCAAGTCGTGAATCTTTCACAAATCCACTTTTTTCAATGGTTTTTCTCCATGTTTCTTCAATTTCTTCACATGCAATGCCCGGGCGAATCATCTCCAAGCAAGCATTTATGCCTTCCACGGCAACACTTGAAAGGGTTTTCATTTCTTCCTTTGGTGTACCGATCTGAACGGTCCTTGCGAGCGGTGAATGATATCTTTTGTAACAGCCCGCAATTTCCAAAATCACTGCATCGCCATTTTTATATCGTTCATCTGTCCAAGTTAAATGGGGTGTCGACGTTTTTTCTCCGGATGGCAGGAGCGGTACGATGGAAGGATAATCCCCGCCAAACTCTTCTGTTCCAGTAATTTGTGTATAAAATATCTTGGCAGCTACATCACATTCTCTTACGCCTTCTTCAATCAAATCGATCCCTGCCTGCATTGCTTTTTCTACGATTTTTGCTGCCCGCTTCATGTATTCAATTTCTGTATCCGACTTGATTAGCCGAACCCAGTTGACTAATAAAGAAGCATCTAAAAAGGTGGCATTCGGTAATCCCTTTGTGAGCTGTTGATAACATTTGGCTGTGAAATAATAGTTTTCCATTTCTACGCCAATCGAGCGCTTTTCCTGGCCTAACTCTTTTAATCGATCGGCCACGAAATCCATAGGATGCAAGATGTCCGACTGAACATATTCATCTGGGTAAGGGATAATATTGTCGTGCGAGAGCCATGTCGTCACTTTTGCGCCATTGGCATCCTGACCCCGTCCAATCCATTTCGGTTCTTCTTCATCAATAATGAGGACAAGCATCTGGTGTACATAAAATGACCATCCATCATAGCCAGAAAGGTAATTTAAATTGGCTGGATCAGTAATTAGAAGAACATCAATTCCTTTTTGCATCATCCTTTCTTTTGTTTTACGGACTCTTTCTTTATATTCAGTTGTTAAGAATGACATATCCTCATTCACTCCTGTCTAACTTTAACTAAATTTTTTGAATATTTCTTTTATCTGGGTTCATTATACGAAATACCAATTATGTTTTTCATCTGACAGATTGTATGAACGTTCTTGTTCCTTTCTAGTCAAATTTGTCAAAATAACAAAAACCAGCTACCTCCATCCTTTAAATTCCGCAATTGTACGGCATGAAAGATAGGAGATAACTGGTTTATAAATCAGTTCCCTTTGTTTTCAAAGGTATACTTTTGTATTAATGTTTGTAATATAGAGAGATCCACATTTTGCCCACTTATTATTATAGCCACATCACCCTCATGGTGAGGGATTCTCTTTCCTAAAACTGCTGCAATTCCTGTTGCTGCTGCCCCTTCCATAATGATACGGTGTTTATCCATCATATAAGCCATACTATAGGCAATTTCATCTTCAGGAATCAGTAAGACATTATCCATATATTTCTGGACCATGTTGAATGTATATAGATTATCCAGTCCAATTCCACCTAGTAAACTATCTGCAAGTGTCTCGCTTTCGTCTAGAACGACTGGCTTGCCGGCCTTTAAGCTTTCATACATTACTGCAGATTTTTCCATAGAAACACCTGTTACCCGAAGATTCTTATCATTGGACTTTAAGGCCAAGCCAATTCCAGAGAGCAACCCGCCGCCGGAAAGCGGCACAATCACATCTGTTAAATGAGGAAGATCCTCCAACAATTCCAATCCTATCGTTCCTTGTCCTGCGATAACATGGGGATCATCAAAGGGCTCTATCACCGTTAATCCCTGCTCTTTTTCCAATTGATAGCAGCGAACTCCTGCGTCGTCTTGGCTGTCTCCGACGATTTCAATTTGAGCACCCAGCCTTTTTAGTGAGTCTACTTTTGCCTTGGGCACCCGATTGGAAATACAGACAACGGCATCAATTCCAATTTTCTTAGCAATGTACGCCACAGCCATCCCATGATTTCCTGTTGAAAACGTGGCAACCCCGCGTCTTTTTTCCTCTTCACTCAAACTTAGTATTTTATTAGCCGCCCCTCTCACTTTAAAGGCTCCTACCTCATGAACATTTTCCAACTTTAAATAAACATTACGACCGATTTTTTCTGATAGAATCGAAGAATGGATGATTGGCGTTTTGTTAATAATCGGGCTTATTCGTTTTCGGGCCGCCCACACATCGCGAATGTCCATCTCTTTGACTTCTTTTATCTGTTTAGTAAAATTCATACTTACTCCTCCCCTGAACCTAAACATTTATTTATATTTTAGATACTAAATCCATCTATTAGAGATTTCCATTGTCAAAACTGACTATACTGTTAGTATGCTTTTCATACAATTTTAACGATAAACGATTAACTTCCATCTAAAAAAGCCAGCAAGGCTGCTGGCTTTCTTAGTATTCCCAAAGTATTAACTCCCCATTTTCCATGTCTTTATGCTTAAATCTAATAAAAACAAATCATCAGGATCGACAAGTGAAAGACCCGTTAATTCTTCAATCTTCCGTAAACGGTAGAGTAAAGATTGTCTATGTAAAAATAATGCCCTAGCGGTTTGACTTACATTCCCTTGATATTGGTTATATGTGCTAATCGTTTCTATTAAGTCAAGATTCCGCTGTATATTATATTCTACTAGAGGCTCGATGGTGGACATAATGATTTCTTTCATATCAGGATTTTGAAAAAGATTTAACAGGAGACGGTCGACACGGGTATTTTCATACATAACCCGATGACCAATCCCTTTTTTATTCCTGCCGATATTTAAGGCAATTTTCGCATTTTGATAACTTTCTTTAAAACCGGATATGTCCTCATTATAATTACCGATCCCCCAAGAAATAACGACGTTGGGCAGCAAATTCTTCATTCGACGATCTACAAGATCTAAAAAGTTCGTAATACTTTCATTCTTATTATCTAGTGAAATTTCAAGAAAAACCAACAGTTTCTCCTCATAATAGGTAATCATTACTTCTTTATTTAATGCTTGTGCCGCATAGAATATTTCTTCTTTTATGTAATGGATCATGCTATCAGCCCATTGTTGATAAGCAGCTTTGGCTAATTTCCTTTTTTTAAAAATTTCTTTTAAATTTTCTGGAGCTCCAATTATGCATAGATATGGGAGTTTCAAATTATAGCCAATAATTTCAGCCCTTGAATTTGCTTGCTCCCAGGAATTAAATTCTCCATTAATTAGCTCGTTAATAAAAGAAGCATGGAGTTTTATTTTTGTTTCTTCTACTGCATTTTTCCTTGAGAACCATAGAGCTATTGTTGTCGCAGCATGCTCGAGGACATTGACTGTATTTTGTGTTAAAAAACAATCCAAATTTATATCAGACGACAATATGACAAACAGATAATTTTGTGTATTTTCTGAAACTTGAATAACAGGCAGTTGTACAATGCAATGCTCTTCTATATTAATCAATTGAATTTTCTGAATCATAGGGTCATGTGAAGATAAGGACACCGTCTTCAGAGCAGGGATGATTCCTTTAACAACATACCTCTTCCAGTTTTCCAATAAATTCGGTATCTCTTTACTTTGGGCATGAATGGTACCAGTTTGATCAGTGATAATAACAGGAAATCCTAGGTGCTCATGTAAATAGGTTGATATACATGCAAGGTCTGCCTCTTTTAAAATTAAATTTAAAAGATCCTGCTGAACTTTTTCTGATTTCCGATTTTCTTCGTTAGAGACATGATTTAACCTCAACATGACCGCTTCAATTAGACTCGAAAAACGGACTTCCCATGGTATTTCAATAATTATAAAATTATTCTTTTCGGCCATTTCAATGACTTCTCTCGGGATTTCATAAATATGCCGTCCTAATGCAACAGCTAGTGCGGATGCTTCGGAATCCATGATATCTTTAACAAATTTTTCAAATTCCTCAAGATTATGGCCACAACCTATCGCTGTAGTTAAAACAAATTCATTCTTTCGGACAAAGTTCTCAACCGGCATTTCGATAGCAGATACCCATTTAACATCGGTTTTGTTAATAAGTTTTGCCCCAGATAACACTTTAGCGTCTTTCATAATTTCTAATTGTAAAATATCGAATATTTGTAAACTCACCGAATCCCTCCTGGATGATGTTCTCAATCTTTAGTAACTATTCCTCATTACATCGTTGGATTTATCTGAGGGACAATGGATTGTTTATCGAAAAAACTATTTCAAAATAATCTTATATATATATTAAGAATAGTTTTATACTTAAGTAATATTTTAGCAAATCCGTACTATTCAGTAAATTAGGTAAATAGATGTATTTTACAATTCTCTTATAAAAAAGTAAAAAAAGGGCAGTTCCCTACTACCGATTGCTAGCAGGGACTGACCTTTATTCCGTAACCAAAAATTTTTCCATCTCTATCATTTTTTTTAGATATTCATATTCATTATTTTCGAGAATATCGATCTCATTGTTTGTGGCCAATAGAATTTGATTGCGGCACTTGGATATTCTTTGAATCATCGGGTGAATCGTTAGGCTGGATAAATTAACAAAATCGTATACGTCTGTTAAACAAACCGGCAATTTATAGCCCTTGTTGCTGCTGGCAATTAACAGACCGCTATCCCGGAGCTTGGAGACGATGTTCGACCTGAAGAAATGGTGATTGATTTTGTTCACGCGAATAGCATTAAGATTATCGAGAATTTCTTGCGTGTAGACATATTCATTTGGGTTTTCTCGCAGATTAAATAGCAAAAACTTGAGAAAATCAATTCTAATTTTTTCATCTAAGTCTTCATTGTTTTTATTTTTCTCTAGGTAATGAATGGTTAAATTCACCGATTGTTGAAAAATAACCTCATCAAACTGAGAGTCTTGATTCCTTGATTTGTAATCATGCAAATAATTTTTATAGTTCTGCGGCCATAAATTCATTGCAATGATTTTCTTTTTAATGATTTTATGAAAATGTGGATAATGCTCCGAATACTGGGGTTGATCATACCCTTTTGCAATCGTCCCAGCGATTATATTAGCCAATTGAAGGAGAATCTCTGATGAATTGTTGTTAAATCCAAAGGTGGAGTAATTAAATAGATCGGGAATACTTTTTTCGATGATATAGGTTTTAAATTCAGTCATGAATTCTTTCGATCCCTGTTCAACCAAAACAAGATCGAGCTGATCAAAGGTTCTTTGTAAGTCATCATATATCAACCGATTCATGTATTTAATAAACGTCTTTTCAAACATGATGCCGCTCTCTTCTCTAATTTTCCTTTTGTCGACGATGTAGGCATAGATATTAAACGGCAGATCCCTCAATTCATTTAATAGTTGAATTCTTACATGGGGGCTGTCGATTTTGTCTGATTGCATAACTTCGGTTGAAAAATATTTTTGTCGAACCTGCTCAACTTCTTGTTCTAACCACTCTTTACTAGATTCTTTTGCTAGAATAGCTACGATAATAAAGTGGGTTGAGACTTCATTATTTTCAAAATCAAAACTATAATCACCTGATTCATCGATAAACGCTAATTGGATATCGTTCATTCTCCCACCTCACCCCAAAATTCTTATTTTCTTAATTCAACAAAATAGGTGCTAAAACCTTCCAAAAGTTATTTTTCACCTGATAAATCTCATCATTAACATGATAAACCGCATGTACAACGGTCTTTTCCAAACACAATCGAATAGGCAGAAGGAAATTCTTGATTTACCCGCTGGACCTCACGGGCAAATTCGACTTCATTTTTAGGAACTTGGGATAAGGAATCCGCCTTTTTCTGCGAATCAATATGAGCTCCGGGTGGGACAAAGCTGCCCGGTTTAAGTGTCACACCACCGGTAACAATCGCTCCGGAGGCAATGAAACTGCCCTCACCAATCCTGGCATGATAAACGATAGACTTAAATCCAATAAATACCTTTTGATCAATCTGACAAGGACCATGAATCAACGCCCCGTGGGCACAGGATACCTCGTCCCCAATATAAATCGAGTATTTCTTGTGATTAATCTCTATCTGTTTGTTTTTTAAGCCATGCAGGATCACACCATCCTGTAAATTACAGTTGCTTCCGATATAAAATGGCGTCCCTTCATCTGCACGGATACTGACAAATGGGGCAATAAACGTATTACTGCGAATCGTGACATCGCCGACAATATAGGTGAACGGACTTAAAAAGACGGTTTTATTGATTTTTGGAAAAATGGGGGTTGGATTTGTTGATGTTGGAGGGTTTGCTCCGACATAGTAACTATACATATTAAAAGCACCATTTACATTATTGCGATAGTACCACAAAATACATTCCCCTTTCTGAGCATTGATTTCTTATTGATCTCATACTACATATACGTAAGATAATAAGATTCATACCCATAATAGGGCCTTCCGTTCAACAAAAAGGCAGTGATCCCCAAATCACTGCCCTTTTCACGTTATTCTTTTGTTAGGTTCACAGATTGTTCGTCCTGCTTACCCCTTTCTTTTTCTAACTGCTCCATCCGTGCATCAATTGTGCTGTGGAAAAAGGAGTGGTTCACCTTTTGTTCTAATCGTTCCAGATAGTTTTCAATGTCCTTAAACTTGGAAGAAAATTGGTCCGGGACAGAACTGGATTCTGCAACTTGATTGATTTTGAGATTAGCCCGTGTGATATTTTCGCGTCCCATTAATTCCATCCGGCGCAGATGCATGTCTTTTAACTTATGTTTCATTTCATCGTGCTTTCTTTCTAATTCACTTAACTGCTCCGAAACTTGCGCAAGCGATGTCTTCAGACGTTCTGCACGCTCAGTATATTGCTGATGCTCTTTTGCTGCAAATTGGTAGAGTTCTGTTTCACCAGCGGTTGAAGCAATATCTGCTTGGTACTTCCTTTTTTCCGCTCGCTCTATTGCCTGATGATATTCTCGCGTAAATTCTTCCTGCAAACTTGCTTGGCGTTCGACTAGTTTACCAACATTTTCTGTCTCTTGCTCACACTCACGAAGATATTGATTAAGCAAAGCGATTGGACTTTGTTTTTCCTTGTGTTGACGCGTTTCATTCAAATCAGCAATAATGAGATCTTTAATTTTAGTCAATAAGTTAGCCATTTTCATTTTCCCCTTTGATTATTATTTTTTTGGCTGTGTTAAACTTGTCTGTTGATTTCCGTTTCAGGCACTTTGCTTTCCGCGGGCGTGCCGGGGAGCCTCCTCGTCGCTTTGCTCCTGCGGGGTCTCCCCTGCCCCGTACTCCCGCAGGAGTCTTCGTGCCTTCCACTCCAAACAACAGAGTACCAAAATAAACATTAACCTTTAACACAGTTATTTGTTTAATTCATTCCATTGTTTATCAAAATTTTCAAATGGATCGGACTCTTTGTTCACTGGTGGCTTTTTATTTTTATTCCATTGTTTATAAACAAGAAATAGTACATAAGCTGCCCCTACCCCGATAAGAGCTGGGATATGGTGGATGGTTGCTGATAAGACAATTAAGCCGATGATGATTAACCCCACTTTCCACCCTGTAGATTCCGCCTTCAAAAACTGTTTATAAATGAAGTAAAGAATCGCTAAGCTGACAACTAACCCTACCATTGGTCCAATGGTTTTTAGTAAAATAAATGCTGCAATTACACCCACCAACAGCAAACCAAATTTTTTCATGCTATTATCCTCCTTCGTTTCACTTAACTTTTCATAACTTTATCTTGATTTCATCTTACCTTTTTTCATAGTGTTTCATAATTGCGCTTTAGCTTGATTTTTCACTACGACTTAAGACGTAGATGTTAACGGACTACAATTAGTGGTACAAAAAAAAAACACTAATCTTACCTTGGAAGTGAGTGTGAGCTTCTATTGATTTTCTATGTATTTTAGTACTAAAGCATAGTCTTTTAAAAAATTGAAGAGTCAAACTTTTCTTTCTGCAACTTTTTGATATAATTAAAATATTACCAGTCCGACCAAATAATGGTGTAATACTAAAAAGCATTTGCCAATAGGTAGATTCTTTTTTATATAATCCATTTCAGGAGGTTATCTATGTATAATATTAAGAACAAGGAAAAGCTATTCATTTACACAGGTCCAGATGGTTCAGGAAGAAAAACAGTTGCCAAAATGGTAGCGACCGCTTTTGACATGGAGACAGTCATCTCCTACACGACTCGCTCTCCTCGTCACTATGAAAAGAATGGGGAAGACTACCATTTTATTAATGAAGACACATTCAAAAAAATGGAAGAAAATCAGGAGTTTCTTGAATGTGTAGAAATCGATGGTATCCATTATGGTATTCGCGAAGAGGACATTGTTAAAGCATTCGAATCCCACAACCTCGTATACCTCACATTAAATCCCGAAGGAACCGAAAAATTAAAACAAATGTACGGTGATCGTGTCATGCGCTTTTTCATCTATGCCGACCGTGATACGGTTATTGAAAGACAGAAAGTACGACAAGATAATGATCAAGACATTGCTCGCCACATGGCCCATTATGATGAAACCATGAACTACAAAAATAGCTGTGAACACGCCTTTGAAAATTATGATTCGCCGCAGATTTCCTTTCAAGTTAGCGAAGTCATTGAGGATTTTCTTGAGAGAGGCTTTATCGTTACCGATTATTAAATAAAAAGAAAGGTGTCAGTGCTTGGTCGGTGCCTGACACCTTTCCTTTTTACTTGCTTTGTTAATTTTTCAAGTTCATTAAATACCGCTTCATTATCTTCTATTTTGTCCGCTTTAAATGAGGTGTTTATGTAGGTTATTACGCCATTTTTATTTACTACGAAAACTGAACGAATAACGAATCGCTGTTCCGCCTTTTTCGTTTAACACAAAGTAACTTTTTACCGTTTCTTTAGCCCAAGCCTCATTTATTTCCCTTTTTTGCTGGTTGGGTCTTGAATCGGTACATGCATTGGCCGTTCAGGATAGGTACCCTTTCCTACATCTGGTCCAGTAAGATCATTTCTTTGATCTAGAACTTTCCCGGAATACTCAATTGGATTATTCTTCGGCATTTTCTCACCTCCTATTGATAACCTCCATTAACTCCCTTAGCTTTTCTTATTTTGCAATTTAAGTTTCTGCTCGGCTTCACTCATATTCGGATTGCTTCGGGGCCGGCTTTTGTTTAACGCCTTTTTTAATTCAATTGCAGCATCATCGCCTGTATTGTATTTTTGGTCCATTTTGTTCCCTCCTTTTGGTTTTATTATGAACCTAATCAGAAGGTTCATTCCCTGATCTAATGACATGCCAAATGAAAAGAACACTGAAAAACAAATTACCTTTGTTTTTCAGAGTTCTTGTTTGGTTAATACATCAATCTACTCCTGCAATTTAACTTTTACCTTCTTTTGTCGCTTTCCATCCCCTTCTGTCTGAGGGTCATTTTTTATAAAAAAGGAAAGAATGAGGGCTAATAGTGACAGGATGGATATGACCATAAACGCGACATTGGCTCCATACATATCTGGATTGGAAATCTCTGGGCGTGTCTGGGCATTTTCCGCTGTGGTCGTCATAACCGTGACAAGGATTGCAGTACCAACAGAGGCAGCGATCATTTTCATCGTATTATCCACGGCGGCTCCATGGGGGATTAATTGTTTGGGTAACTGGTTCAAGGCAGATGTTGCAACCGGCATCATTACCATCGAAAAGCCAAACATTCTGACCCCGTATAAAACAGTAATATAGGTCATTGTCGTCGAAGGACCCAAATTCGTAAAAGCAAACGAAGATGCAGTCATAATTGTTAAACCAATCATTACTAACCATCTCGCGCCGATTTTATCAAACACTCTCCCAATAATTGGTGCCATCAATCCACTGATTAGCGCACCAGGTAATAGTGCGATGCCTGCCTCCACAGCCGTAAATTCGCGCATCCGCTGCATAAATAAAGGGATAATTGTTTCTGCCCCAATCAATCCCATAAAGCCAATCATACCAATGATAATGGCAAATGGGAAAACGGAATACTTAAATACACCGAATTCAAGCATGGGATGTTTAAGCCTTAACTGCCTGGTAATAAACAGAAGCAGTGACAATCCACCAATTCCTAACGTTAAGAGCGTGGTCGGGTTTGCCCATCCATAATTTCCTGCACAAGTAAAACCATACAGCAAGCCGCCAAAACCTAGTGTAGATAACACGATAGAAATAACATCCATTTTTGGTTTTGATACCTCAGTTACATTTTTTAAAGCAAAGAAAGCAACAAGAATATCTATAAGAGCAATTGGCAATATGATAAAAAACAGGACTCGCCATGAAAATTGTGAGGTCACCCATCCTGACAGTGCCGGACCAATTGCCGGCGCAAAGGATATGACTAGACCGACCAGCCCCATGGCGGCACCCCGTTTATTGACTGGAAAAATCATCAGAAATACCGTTGTCATTAAGGGAAGCATAATCCCTGCCCCGCCAGATTGGATAATCCTTCCTAATAGAAGTAGTTCAAAATTAGGTGCAACTCCGCCTACAAGGGTTCCAACAGCAAAAATACTCATCGCCGTAAGAAACAACTGCCTTGTTGTAAACCGCTCTAATAGAAATGCACTAATCGGAATCATGATTCCATTAACTAACATGAAAACGGTTGTCAGCCATTGTGCACTGTTAGCGGTTATATTCATTTCTTCCATAATTGGAGGTATCGCTGTAATCATCAAAGTTTGATTTAAAATAGCAATAAAAGTTCCTGCAAGCAAAAGCGCAACAATCGTCGACTGCTTATTATTTGTAATCGCCATCTATCCATCCCCCGTTCCCTTTTATTTCTTTATGATGGTGAGCTCCACCATTAGCCTTTGAAAAAAACGTACTTTTACAGATTAACTGATTTATCCATAAAGTGCCAATTAAATGCTCTTTGTTTTTAGCTGCCATCTATTACACCCCTGCCACAAAAAAGAGCCCTTTCCCCACTAAGGGAAAGAACTCCTAATTTACGCTTACTTCTTAATTTTGTAATTTTTATGGTTGACTATGGTTGTCAGAGGCTCATCTTTCTCCTTCGAGAATCCATATTGGACCATAACAGAATTTTCCCTTATCCCAGAAACGACACCTTCAAGGTTTTTTCCATCCCGTTGAAAGGAAATTGTATCGCCTAACTTAGCCGTTGCCATTCCATCACCTCGACAATATCGTATCCATAAATTCCCGAAAACATACTTTTCAAATGATGGATTATTGCAAGAAAACAAGAATTTGCATGTTCAGGAGGCTATGTTATTTTTTATGAAACCACTAATGTGCCATCGTACCCGCTAAGATCATATCGTTAATGGTCTTTCTAAACCCCCATATAATATCAGATAACATCTCCAGGTCAATATCAACTTCTTTAATGTCCCAATAATTTTCATTTTTTCGGTGGTAAGTAAAATTTCCTTCTGGATACTTCATAATCGTAAGTGTACCTTTTGGACTTAACGTGTTTAATGTAAGATAATACTTCGTACCATCCTGGTGAGCATATCTCTCAAAGTCATGAAGAAATCCAGTTATTTCACTAATTCTCAATATCATCACAATTCACTCCCGATCTCTTATTCTTAAAACAATCTGTGAAAAAGTAACGTGAGGAATGGGACAGTACACTTCACCAATAAGGTTATTGTATTGATTATAGAAGGAAAAAAATGTTATATCAACTAAAATGTTAAATATTCAAGCATCATTTCCTGATAATTGGTGTCAGGCACTACTATATCTCAATTTAACTATAAAATTTGGAATCCCATTTTTGTGTGTAAATCTGATATAGTTGTCTTTATGATGGAATGGAAAGGAATTTTGATATTATGAAATGTATTTCAATTGATTTAGACGGTACATTATTAAACTCGCAGCATGAAATTTCTGTGGAGAATGAAAAAGTTTTAAACGAATTAAAGGCTCAAGGTCACTGCCTTATTTTGAATACAGGACGGGCTTACGCAGATGTCATTAAATTAAAAGCTGTTCAAAATATGGAGATTCCGATCTTTTGTATCAACGGGTCTGTTTTATATTCAGAAACTAGAGAATTAATGTATGAGGCTGTCTTACCTATTTCAACCTACAAAAATATTTTGGAGAAACTGAAAGGACTAGGTGTGGGCATTCTTGTTTACACGAATTATGGAGGTTTTCCTTCCACATTGCCGCCATTACACGGCAAAAGTAAACAGGAGTTGGATGAACTTTTTCAAACATTTAATTATGATACAATTCTTGAAAAAGACAATCTAAAAATCTATAAACTTATTGCTTTGGTCCATCCTGATCAAGTAGAAGAAATTGAAAAAGTTAAAACCGCTTTAGAAGGGAAATTTGATATTTCTATGGCTTCTTCTTTTCCAAACAATGTGGAAATGACCTCGAGTGAAGCCCATAAGGGAAAAGCATTATTACGATACCAGCAAATGATGAATCTTTCTTTTGAGGAAATTATTGCCTTTGGTGACGGCGGTAATGACCTTGCCCAGTTTGAAGTCGCAACCACGTCTGTTGCAATGGGGAACGCCCCTGCCCTTGTTCAACAAAAAGCCGATATTATCACAAAAACTAATGACGAAGATGGTTTTTCCTATGCTGTTCGCGAACTCTTACAGTTATTAAATGCTAAAGAAACAATCTTATGATGAAAGATTTCACTTTATCATTGGATTTTGCACAATTTGTCGGTTAATTTTCTTACCATCTGTTAGACTTGTTCAGTCATTTAACATAGTGGAAAGCATACCCTTCTTACTAAAGGAGGGATTTTTTTTGAACAGAGAATTCGCAAATAAAACGTCATCCAGATCTTCTGGTATTTTTGGACTTATTTTTTGTTTTATTGGAATTGGATTCATGTTTATTAACGTATTAGTTGGATCAATTATCGTTATTATTGCCCTCGTCATATTTCTTATAATGTATTTCTTTGGCAATGACACCACGGTTATTTGTCATGAAAAAGGGTTTACTGTCACCATCGCGAACCAAAGAAAAGGGACATTTGTTAATGAGTATACCTGGGAAGACGTAACGGACACCCTTTATTATGAGAAAGAATCGGCAGGTGAAAATAATACCACCACATGTTATTTTCAAGTAAAAACAGAAAAGGGCATCGCCTTTAATGTATATCAGATGAAAAACTTCCATGAACTTATTGAACTCTTTAACCAAAATACACCCCACCTTGCATACTTTTGGGAAAAACCAACAGGCATACTCAAAACTAGCTATCAAAAACAAACACGTGTCCCAAATCATTAGGAAAAGGTGTCAGGCGCCATGTGAAATATTCACATGGTGCCTGACACCTTTATATTTTCAGACAGTAAAATGCATTAGTGGTGGTATGAGAAGAGCACCCCAAATTAAGGTAATTAATGCTGCGAAGATCATGGCAAGGGATGAGAAGGTTGCTTCTTGTTTCCCGTATTCAAACGCTTTGTTTGTCCCTGCTCCATGGGCACCCATGCCTAATGCAAGGCCTTTGGCGATGGGTGTTTTAATGGATAGCCCTTTGATCACCGATGGCCCAACAATGCTGCCAATAATCCCAGTTAAAATGACGAAAACCGTTGTTAAGGTTGGCAGACCGCCAATTTCTTTTGAAACCTCAATGGCAATCGGCGTTGTAATCGACCTTGGAAGCATCGATGTGATAAAGTCATATTTTAAGTGAAACAATTTCGACAAACCAAATGTAGAAAAAATCGCCACAAGAGAGCCAGAGGTGATGCTAATGATAATTGTACCCACATATTTTTTAATAATCTTTAAGTGTTTATAAATCGGTACAGCAAATGCAACTGTTGCTGGTCCCAATAAATGTGACAGCCATTTTGTATCCTCTAGGTATTGATTGGCTGAGACATGCGTTACGGAAATCAATATAATTAATAAAATAGGGGCCAGTAATAAAGGATGGAAAAGGAACAGGCTCCATTTTGAATGAACCTTCTTCGAAAGTCGGTAGACAAGAAATGTTACAATCGTAAATAAAAACATCATCAATGCTGCTCACTCCTTTTCCTACCCGTTATTCTTTCAGCAATTAGTGCGGTAATTCCCATAACAATAATCGTACTAATCCCTATCAAACCGACGATTTCTGCCCCTTCAACACTAAGTATTTCATCATAATTGACAATTCCCACCGCTGATGGGACAAAGAAAAGCAACAGCTCGGCTAACAGCCAATTTGCTCCTTTTTCCACCCATTCCAATTTGATTATTTTGATATAGAGCGCGAGAAATAGAAGGCACAGTCCGAACATAGACGCAGGAATAGGAAGTGGAATTACCTCTTTCAGTGACGCGCCGAGAAATAAGAATACATGTAAAAATAATACCTGTAAGATGATAACTCCAAGTTTCATCGAAAAAATCCCTCCATAATGCAAAAAAGGAGCTAATAAACTCCTTTTCATTCCGAAATTAACTATAGTGTATATCGTACGCTGATTTCCGTCATTCGTAAAATACATATATCGAATAGTTTGCATAACTTAAAGTTATAATGGATCTTTTAAGATAAAATCAATGAAGGTTCGACCCGCGTTAGAGATATAGCGGTCTTTCTTGGTTAGAACCGCAAGCCTCCATAAAATCGGTTGTTCAAGGTCGATAATCCTAATATCTGGGTTAAATGCCCGGTTACAAATAGATTGTGGAAGAATCGTAATTCCGAGGTTGGCAGCTACCATTTCTGTCATCAAGTCCCACTGAGAACTCATAAATAAGATATTGGGTTCAAAACCGGCAGCAATGAAATGATTCCTCATAATTTGATTAAGAGCAAATTCCTCGTGGTAAAAAATAAACTCCTCATTCCTTAATTCCTTAATATCGACTACATTATGCCTTGCTAAATGATGTTCTTTGTAAACCAGCAGCTTCATTTCTTCTTCCACGATGGGGTACACATCAAATTGCTGTTCATCAATAGGGAGAACTGCTATACCTAGCTCGAACTCTCCTTCCTCGACACTTTTTACCACTCTTGCTCCACCATACTCAGTAATATTCAGTCCTATATTTGGATAGGAATGATGAAACTTCGCGATTACCCTTGGAAAAAATAAACTGCCTATAAAAGGTGGCAGCCCAATATCGATCTGCCCTCTAGACAGGTTCGTTATATCATTTAAGGTTGTTTTCATTTCAGATAGGAGTCCAGCTATTCTCTGCGCATATTCTAAAACAATTCTTCCTGCATCAGTTAGGTCACTCGTCTTATTGGTCCGAATAATCAACGTCATCCCTAGCTCTTCTTCTAACGCCCGGATTGACTTACTAATGGCTGGCTGTGAGAGATGCATGCTTTCTGCCGCTTTTGTTATACTTTTATGCTTAGCCACTTCCATGAATAATTGTAATTGCCTTAATTCCAACACTTCCACCTCTGAATATTTTAATATTATTATTAAACACATGGCTGCTTTAAACTTGTATGTTGATTTCCATTCCAGGCACTTCGCTTTCCGCAGGCGTGCCGGGGAGCCTCCTCGTCACTTTGCTCCTGCGGGGTCTCCCCTGCCCCGTATCCTGCAGGAGTCTTCGTGCCCTCCACTCCAATCAACAGAATGCTGATCAGATTAACCTTTAACATAGACAAACACAAAAAAGACCCTCATAAGAGAGTCTTTTATTATTTAGGTTCAATTATGCTTTACGAACGTTAGTAGCTTGTGGTCCACGTTGACCTTGTTCTACTTCAAATGTAACTGCTTGACCTTCGTCTAAAGTTTTGAAACCTTCGCTTTGGATAGCTGAGAAGTGTACGAATACATCGTCTCCTGCTTCGCGTTCGATGAATCCGAAACCTTTTTCTGCATTAAACCATTTTACTTTACCTTGTTCCATTGTTGTTTCCTCCTCGTGTGCTTAGCACACATTGTGTTACTATCCTTGCTCAGTTCTTTAAGACAGAAAGTTTAGCACTTATTATCCTACAACTAACAAAAATAATTCTTCTTAACTATAACAGAAAAATGACAGGAATGCAAATAGTTATTTTCGAGGAAGAGTGTTTTTGTATGTTATAAGAAACTTTCAGTTTTGTTTTTTACACGAATCGTTGTAAAATTCTTCACATTGACGATGATTCCAGTAATGATGATCGTAACCAAAACTGGCAGGAACCATCCGAGCCCATTGTGATAAAAAGGCAAGAATTGATCATAAAACGAAACAATCTTCGCAAGCCAGCCGAAATATTCAATCCCAAGCAGATCGCAGAGAGTTTTAAAACCATCTATGGTACTAATCATAAAGGTGACAATAATGACAGCTGCATAAACAATTCGTGAATGGTTAAATAGTTTCGACAAAAATGTCAGCAGCATTAACGCAATCGCCAAAGGGTATAGCAACATTAATACCGGAATGGAAAAATTAATGATATTCGATAACCCAAAGTTAGCAATCACAAATGAAACGACTGAAAAAAACAACACCCACATTTTGTAACTGACTTTAGGAAGAAGCGTATGGAAGTATTCGCCGCACGCTGACATTAAGCCAATGCTCGTAGTCAGACAAGCGAGCAGGATAATAACTGACAACATCACCGTTCCGATTGATCCAAAATAATAGGTAGATGCCTTCCCTAAAACAGGACCTCCTGTTTCAAACAACCCGAATGCATTTGTGCTCGTCGCCCCTAGATAAGCAACACCTACATAAATAATCCCAAGAAAAATCGTTGCAATTAACCCAGATTTAGCTGAAGCTAATAGGATTCCTCGAGTGGTGGTAACACCCATTGAACGAATCGAATTGATAACGATAATTCCAAATACAAGTGATGCAAGAGCATCCATTGTGTTATAACCTTCCATAAATCCTTTCATAAATGCACCGTTAGCATAAGCCGCTTGTGGCGCTTCGATAGAACCAAGCGGTTTGACAATGACCATAACTAATAAGATAAAAATTAGTACAATGATCGCAGGAGAAAGAATTTTGCCGACCCGATCGACTAACTTGGCTGGGTTTAAAGAAAACCATAATGTCACAATAAAAAAGAGCAATGTGAATACAAATAAGCCAACTTGTCCATAACTTTTGCTAATAAACGGGGCTATCCCGATATCGTAGGCAACTGCACCTGTCCTTGGTGCAGCAAAAAATGGCCCAATCGTTAAATAAAGAACAGAAGTAAATATAACCCCATAGAGCGGGTGGACACGGCTTGCCAGTTCCTCTAAGTTTTTACTTCCTGAGAACCCCATTGCGAGAATCCCTAAAAAAGGAAGCCCAATGCCAGTCATTAAAAAACCAGTAATGGCCATCCAAACATTAGAACCTGCATTCTGACCAAGTGCCGCAGGAAAAATTAAATTTCCAGCCCCGAAAAACAGGGCAAATAACATGACACCTATAACGAAATACCTTGAAAATGGTAATTTATTCTGCATTTTATTACTCCTACCTAAATTGTTTCTATGTTTAGTTTTTATATAGTCCGAGAATTATATTACTATCCTTACAAATTAATATCAACCTATTTTTAAGATTTATTAGATAATTTCGACAGGAATAAAATACCATTATAAAACGAATTTACTTGATTTTTCAAAACAAGAAAAAGATGTCAAATGATTCTAACCAATTTTGAAGTTCTATTCTGAGATAACAAATATTCACAATTAAGAAAACAAAAAGACCTTTATCCACTTGTCGGCAAAGGTCTGTTTGATATATCTCTAGCATTTATGGAGTTCCTGTAACAAATTTATGAATCAACTTTTGTCCAGTCTCGTTTTCTGTGTATAAAAATGATACTTGTTTACCTTCATTAAGCTGCGATAATTGCTTGATAGCTTCCTCTGTTAGCTGAAAGGCTACCTTTTTGCCCTTGATATCAATTTCAATTGAATGGGGATCTATTTGACCAACAAGCACTCCGCTCCCTTTGCTAAACGAATTATTAACAATTAAGTCGGTCACAACTTTGGCTCCCTCTTCTTTTGCTGTTAAGAATACCTCAATTTGATAGCGGCCATTAGGAAGATCCGAAATCGTAAATTTCTTAGCAATTTCTTGATTACTTCCTAACGCTAATATCTTAATCGCTTGCGTTGACATAACCTCATCGGAATACTGTTTGATTTTCTTCCCATGTATATCGTAAACAATATAATCTGCCTCTAATCCGCTAGGAAACGTTAGCTTTTGGGATTTGTCTGAAAGATTTTTAACCTTGTACTTAATAATCATTGAATTGTTCACAGACTTCGTTTCGATCGTAGGATGAAATTTAGCAGCTATCTCATATTCTTCTGGGGTTTCAGTCTTCGTCCCTTCTGCACTCCCCTTAGGAACAGAATTTGTTCCACACCCTGCTATAAGCCCAATCACCAATGTTGAACAAAGAATAGAAAACCATTTAATGTTTCGCATTTTTCCTCTCCTTTTCAAAAAGCAATTTGGTGGTCTTAGCCATATAGTCGCCGAAAAGGAGAACAAAGTTACATCTTTACTAAATATTTTAAGTTCGACAATTTCCATTAAAACCAAAAAAATTGCCATAAATATAGGATACCCCCCTACATCTACAGCAATTTTTTTAGAATATGTGTTTTATTTCGACTTCAATTCCTCTAATAAAGGAAAAAGTTCTTCTAAATGTTTAATCTCAAACGTAGGAATAACTTCATTTCTCGCTTTGTCATGTCGGTTTATCCAGACTGTCTTGATTCCTGCTCGATTCGCACCAAGAATATCGGTCATCAGATTATCCCCTACCATAATGACCTCATCCTTATCAACCGACAATAACTCAAGTGCGTGTTCAAAAATGGCCGGGTCCGGTTTCCCTCTGCCAAAATCCCCCGATATAACAATGTGGTCAAAATAGGGAACAAGTTCCGGTGTGATCTCTAATTTTGTTTTTTGAAGATCTGGTGAACCATTGGTTAATAATAGCAGTTGGTAATTTCCTTTCAACCTATCTAGAATTTTAAAAGATTCCTCATATACAAAAGGTAATTTCCTGCGTTCCTGAGGAAATCGTTCTGCCAGTTCCAATCCAAAATCAGCATCTTCTACGCCCAAAGCTTTCAAGCCTGCTGTCCAAGCATCTTTCCGGTAGGAAGGAACCATTTCCTTCATCCTTCTAAAGTCATCTTGATCATCTAAAAAATTCCCCCACAATCCTTCAAACGGATTGATGCCAATCATTTGCGTGAAAGAGTAAAATTCATAGCCGGCATAAATACTTCTCGCAGCTTCGCGAACAGCCTCTTCTAGCTGATCCACATTAAGCCCATACCTCTCCTCTGCCACTTTACACGTAGCAACAAAAGCTTCCTTAACACTTTTTTGATCCCAAAGCAGTGTATCATCTAAATCAAAAAAAATAGCTTTAACCATCGTAATCTTCCCCTTGTCCAAGATATATTTTACTAGTTTACCATTTTACAAATAAAAAATATATCATTCTGAATTTTTT
The DNA here is from genome assembly GCF_023714155.1 of Neobacillus sp. MER 74. Lineage (NCBI taxonomy): Bacteria > Bacillati > Bacillota > Bacilli > Caryophanales > Bacillaceae > Neobacillus > Neobacillus sp. MER 74. Next base: position 7,022 of record NZ_JAMAUV010000028.1, on the reverse strand, counting down.
ATTATTTTATTTTAAAAGGGAAGGTTTCCGATTTTTAGGAGGATATTGTCAATACATTGTTTTTGGATGTTGTTTCGTGAAGGGCAGGGTCCACGGTCACATTATTTCCGACAACGATTAAATGGACGTCCGGATCCTTTGAGACAAGGATGACACCTTTCTTAATCACTGTTTGGCTGCCTATGACCGCATATTCAATCCAAGCGTTCTCTTCAACAATGGTATTAGGCAGGATAACAGCATTCTTGATTCGCGCCCCCTTTCCAACCTTCACCCCGCTAAACACAACAGACTTTTCGATAGTCCCGTATATTTCACAGCCTTCACTTAGTAAACTTTGCTGAGCCTTTGCGGATTGATCCAAATATAAAGGGTCCGCATTATGTTCGACCGTATGGATTTTCCACTCCGGATTTTGCAGAAAAATGTTTGTCTCCTTATTTAAAAGATCTAAATTAGCATCCCAAAAACTCCGAACGGTCCCCACATCTTTCCAATAGTTGTTGAAATAATAGGCATAGAGCCCTCGTCCATCACACAGCATTGAAGGAATGATATCCTTACCAAAATCTCGATTTGTAATTTCTTTTTGCTCCTCTTGCAGCAAGTATTCTTTTAACACTGGCCATTTGAAAATATAAATACCCATTGATGCCAAATTCGTCGTCGGATGTTCTGGTTTTTCTTCAAAATCGATAATTTTATAGCTTTCCTTCTCCATTTTTATGAGACCAAGGCGGCCGGCGTATTCCCACGGAACTTCAACAACAGCGATCGTACAATCCGCGTTCGTTTCAATATGCTGTTCAAGCATCAAAGAATAATCCATTTTATAGATTTGGTCTGCAGAAAGAATCAGAACATGCTCTGGCTTTTGCTGCTCGATAAATTCAATATTTTGAAAAACAGCATGGGAAGTTCCTTCATACCATTCTACTCCAGAGTTATTGCGTTGAAATGGTGGGAGAATCGTCAGGCCCCCATGACGATTATACAAGTTCCAATAGCTGCAATGAACAAGATGTGAATGCAGCACGTAGGGTCTGTATTGTGTTAAAATTCCTACAGTTTCAATTCCGGAGTTCTTGCAATTACTTAAGGCAAAATCAATGATGCGGTACTTCCCACCAAAGGGGACTGCTGGTTTAACTAGTGATTTTGTCAGCAGGTTTAACCTTGTACCCTTCCCGCCAGCCAATAACAAAGCAATCCATTTTTGTTTTTTCATTGTTACCCTCCTCGAAAATTAGTTCCTAACATGTGCACATCTATAACATCTTCCTCTACTTTTATTATCTCCGTTTTCTTCCAGTTTCCCGGTGAACCTGTTACAGCTTTGTGAAAGTGACCAACTTTTTTATCGACACCAAAAGTAAGTAAACTCAAATATTAGCTAGTATTGTCGTAATTTTAAATACCGAATATTGCCCATAACAAAAAAACTACCATTTCCTGGCGATTACCTCGACATTGAAATGACAGTTCTTTTTATATATGCTCTTAATTTAAGATCCGTTTCTCTCCTTCAATTGCTTTGATCGGATCAATATTCTGGGTAAATTCAAGCGTGCCGATATAGTTTCCGTTCACATCACGAACCGCAAAGTAGCGAATATAAACATATTTATCCTTGAACTTAATCCAAAAATCTTCACAGTCCTTTTTGCCAGACTTAAAGTCTGCCAACAATGCCTCTACAACATGGACACTTCTTGGCGGATGACAGTTTTGGACAGTTCGGCCAATGACCGCTTTCGTCCGAGCAAATATTCTTTCCTTCCCGTGCGAGAAATAACGGACCACATCATCCTGATCAATAAATGTGATATCCACTGGTAAATGGTTTAATAACAACTCCAGCTGCTTTAAGGAGAGAATCCCGGTTTCCATCTTAATATACCCTTCAGAGATGGCCTTTTCTTCCAAGGCCTTTCTCTCCGGCCTCCAAACCTCAGCAGAATCGATCAGGCAAAAACCAATTTCATCACTTTCATGGGCAATTTTAACCCATTCATCTTCCGTAAAATTATTTATGGCCATCGGGAAAAGGATGTTCTCTTCCTTATAAATCATCCCTGCTACTTCTTGAATGACATAATTTACAACGGCAATAATAGCTTCCTTATCCCCTTGATAATTAACAAGTTTCTGCCTGCAATCCTTAATCGCGTCCCGAATGAAATCATCAATTCTCCACATATTGGTGGTTGGACCGAAAATCCCGTACTTTTCTAAATAGGGAAAAATCAAATTCTCTTTACGGCTATAATGCTTTTCAATATCCAGCAATCGATTGATATCTTCCATTAGTTTGTAAATATTCTCTGTAGAATCTTCCTTCATAAATTCCTCCAAATGGACCTGAAGCTTCTTCGATAACAATTTATCTATTTCTTGATTCTCACGCTTAAAAGTATGAACGGGATGCCCAGGCTGTTCTTCTAATCTTCCGTTTTGGGTTCCATCTTCCACAATCGCTCCTTGAAAAATAGCTGAATGCTGATGATAGAGATGTTGTAGTTCTTTCGCAGAAATACTTCCCTCTTCGACAAAATCATGTTGGAGCTGTGTAATCTCTTCAATGGTTATTTTTCCAATCAATGCATCAAAGTGGGCTTTAACCTCGTCCAAGTTTCTTCCTTGATGAAGATCGACAAACAGTTGTTTTAATATACTTAAGCGTTCTGAATTTGATTTAGTCAGTTGTTCACGATTATTAATGATTTCACTCATAATAGGATTCTCCTTCATTGTGGCAAAATACTTTTGATATTTGTTCTCATTAGTAACTTACCACTTCCGAAAATCCTTGTTAGTGATTCACATCATTAGTAACAACCAAATTGTGAAAACTTTAGGAACGAACTTTTGACAGAATAGTTATTTCGTGTTATATTTATTTTGAATTAAAGATAAATTAATTCAAGATAATATTCCTTAAATTGATAGAAGATACTAAAACAATAAATGTAAATTTCGAGGTATAGGAGGAACGACAATGAATGGTTTAAAAGGTATACATCACGTAACCGCGATTACAAGCAGTGCGGAAAAAAACTATGAATTTTTCACATATGTATTAGGGATGCGCTTAGTCAAGAAAACAGTTAACCAGGATGATATTCAAACCTATCATTTATTCTTTGCTGATGATGTTGGCAGTGCAGGAACCGATATGACCTTTTTCGATTTTCCAGGGATTCCGAAAGGAGTTCATGGGACCAACGAAATTTCCAAAACATCCTTCCGTGTCCCAAGTGACGCGGCGATTGAGTATTGGGTGAAACGTTTTGATCGTTTAGGGGTAAAGCATACAGGGATTAAAGAACAATTCGGTAAAAAAACCCTGTCGTTTGTGGATTTTGATGACCAGCATTATCAATTGATTTCAGATGAAAATAATCAAGGGATTGCAGCAGGTACCCCATGGCAAAAAGGGCCTATACCATTAGATTATGCCATTACAGGATTGGGTCCGATCTTAGTTCGTGTCGCAAATTTCGACTACTTTAAAGAAATGATGGAAAAAGTACTCCTCTTTAAAGAAATAGCAAATGAAGGTTCATTTCATTTATTTGAAGTGGGTGAAGGCGGAAATGGTGCACAAGTGGTTGTCGAGTATAATGCGATCCTCCCTCAAGCCCGCCAAGGCTTCGGGACCGTCCATCATGCGGCTTTCCGTGTCGAAGATCGGTCTGTCTTAGAAGAATGGATTGGACACATGGAAAGCTTCGGCTTCCAAACGTCAGGGTTCGTTGATCGTTTCTTCTTCGGTTCCTTATATGCAAGAGTGGCACCACAAATACTGTTTGAGTTTGCAACCGACGGTCCAGGGTTTATGGGCGACGAGCCTTACGAAACATTAGGCGAAAAATTATCTTTACCGCCATTCTTAGAACCCAAACGGGCACAAATTGAGAGTATGGTTCGTCCAATTGATACGACTAGAAGTACCAAGGAATTCATTAAAGAATAAAACAAAGAGCGAGGCAATGATGCCCCGCTCTTTGTTCATTTAAAAACTTATGAAATCGTTTCTTTTTTCAATTCTTTTTCTAATTGTGCAACGCGCGCATCAATTGTACTGCGATAAAATGAGCTGTTTACTTGGTGCTCTAAGCGGTCAAGATAGTTTTCGATTTCCTTAAACTTTGAGTATGATTTATCAGAGTATGAATGGGAATCGAGCACCTGGTTAATTTGAAGATTCGCGCGAGTCACATTTTCTCTGCCCATTAATTCCATTCTGCGAAGATGCATATCTTTCACCTTATGCTTCATTTCCTCATATTTTCTTTCTAAATCACTTAACTGCCCATTAACTTGTTCTAGGGAAGTACGTAAACGATTTGCTCGATCGGTATATTGCTGCTGCTCGGAGGCGGCGAACTGATATAACTCATTTTCCCCTGCTTTTGACGCAATTTCGGCTTGATATGTTCTTTTTTCTGCTAACTCTTCTGCATGCTGTAATTCTCTTTGGAATTCATCTTTCAAGATATACTGGCGCTCCAACAACTTTCGCACCTTTTCGGTCTCTTGTTCACATTGGCGAAGGTATTGATTAAGAAGAGCAATTGGATTTTTCTTCTCCTTGTGATCAATCGCCTCATGCAAATCTGCTGTAATCGTGTTTTTAATTCTTGTAAATAAGTTTGTCATCTTATTCTCTCCTTTTTTGTTTTTATTTCTTTAATTCATTCCATTGCTTTTCAAAATTAATGAATGGATCTGATTCCTCTTTTTCAAAAATCACTTTGCTGCTATTCCATTTTTTGTAGACTAGGTACAGCACATAAGCAGCTCCAACACCAATGATGGCAGGAATATTGTGTAGAGAAGCGATCAGGACAATCCCCCCGATAATCGCTAAGCCAATTTTCCAACCAATTGATTCTGTTTTTAGGAACTTTTTGTAGATGAAATATAACAGGACTGCACTTACAATCAGACCTAGCATCGGACCAATTGTTGAAAGCAGGGCGATTGCTGCAACCCCACCTGCTAAAAGTAAACCGAATTTTTTCATTTTGTTTTCCTCCTTTGTTTATCTTGATATCATCTTACCTTTTTTCCTTAGTAATCATAATTGCGCCTAAGCTTGATTTTTCACTCGGTCCCAAGACGTAGAAAGGGTCAGTCCTTTACAACATTATGTCGCGAAGGACTGACCCTTATTATTTTCAGCTTTATTAATAAGCCTTTTTCCATTCCATAACCACTTTTCCTTGTTTAGATAGACCCCGCCAAGCCACCAATCACGTTCTATTAACTCAAACCGGCTTTTTTGTATATCTAGACCATTAGAAGTTAACCTAAGTTGGGCTAAGGGTACTGGGTTCTCATAGTTAGGAAGTGGATTATCACATTCCAACAATGGGTATGGCCCCTTCATCAACTCGTTTAGCATAGCTGCAAAATATAGATCACTTATTCCATCGTTACTTCTTTTTTGAGTAATAGCGTGGAATAATTCAATAAAGGAGCTAGGATTTTTATCAAGATTTTTAATCACGAAGGTTTCTACCTCATTTAGACCTGTATGTATTGAAGGAAAGAAGCTTAAATGAGATCGTAATGCTTGTTTTAAAAAAGGTAATTTTTGTTTTGAGGCTGCAATCCATGTTTCAATCTCCGCGGGATTCTTTGAGGTATATGCCTTCCAGCCCGTAATTGCCTCTTTTATTTGCTCATCTGAAATAGGTTGTATCTTTTTATGAAAAAGTTCTTCCATTTGATTTGAAGCTAATTGCCCAAGGCCATAAAATGGCTCTTCCCCATCATACTCATTGATGGTCACCATTGATAAGTTCTTCAATTCATTTTTTGATAGTTCATTGAGCAAAAACATTAACATCGTTTGATCATATCGATCGTGCTCAAACCAGAGAACAATTTCTGTTTCCTTTGGAATCTCAGAAAGAAATCGATTTTGGTCTTTACAATTCTGGATGAATAGCGCAGCTGGAATCGCCAATTTTTGTTCAAAAAAATAGGCTCGACGACTAATCCAATTTTCACCGGTAATGTCATGGGAGAGTGGACCAAAATCATACATTTCCCGCCAAACCAGAACATCTCCTGGAAGATTTCTAATCTTATTCCCCACCACATCCCCATTCACAATATGTATCATAGTAAGACCTCCGTTGTGACTAGCATAAATCTATTTTAGCATGGAAATACATATATCCTTCTAATTTATGAATGGACCTGTATGTTGCTAAGAAGGGATTGCATATTCGTGATAGCCTATGCATATCGTTTTAAGACGGGAAAAGGAGTGATGATATGCTTAGTATCGAAGCAACCAAAAAAATTGAGAGTATTGCCCATCCAAAAGTCCAAAACATCGTTAGAACTTGTGTGGAACAAGGATGTCAATTCAAGCCACATCCAAATAATCCTAACTTAGTTAATTTATTTGACCCTGTTCGCAGGAAAAATATCATTGGAGATTTAAATCTTTTAAGTGAAAGAGGCTATTTTACTTTGGAAGTGGATAATGGACGTTTTAAGACATTCCGAAATGAAGTGTTGGGATTGGATATCGATCGTGATGATTTTGAATATAAGGTATTACGGCGATTAAGGCGATAATTATAATGTAACTGACCGAAAAGGACAATGAAATTTAACTCATTGCCCTTTTTTACTTATATGAGGAAAAAGCATGAAAAACAAAAAAGACAACCTTTTTCAGATTGTCCTTTTCGTGCCTGGCAACGTCCTACTCTCACAGGGACGCGTGTCCCAACTACCATCGGCGCTGAGAAGCTTAACTTCCGTGTTCGGTATGGGAACGGGTGTGACCTTCTCGCCATTGCTGCCAGACTATAAAATTTGAGGCTTCATTCCCTCAAAACTAGATAATGCTGAAGAAGTTTGTAAACTTGAGTTCACCTTAAAATTAGGATAAGTCCTCGAACGATTAGTATCAGTCAGCTCCACATGTTACCACGCTTCCACCTCTGACCTATCAACCTGATCATCTTTCAGGGTTCTTACTAGCTTGCGCTATG
>NZ_JAMAUV010000027.1:0-50197 GCF_023714155.1 Neobacillus sp. MER 74 | reverse complement strand
ATTAGGTGTTCGGTGTGGTAACCTCACTTTTAACCTAATTTCACGGGGGTGGCAAGTTTTTTGCATTTAAATCCCTTTAAATCAAGGATTATTAACTTTTTTAATATAAAAGTTTTGACAATACGTTTGAATGGTTGAGGAGGATATTATGAAACCTATGTTACCTAGTGAAAAATATTTCGGTGATTTCGAATTAGTTTATCCATTTTATGGAGCTATGCCTACAGGTGTTACTGTTTCAGAAACTGGTCGTATTTTCACTTGCTTTCCGAAATGGGGAGACGATGTTAAATTTACGGTGGCGGAAATTGTTGAGGATCAATTGCAGCCTTATCCTAATTTACAAACTAATGTGGTTGACCCTGGGAATATCACAATGACTTTCATCAGTGTCCAAAGTGTAGTAGCTGATGGAAGGGGAACGGTTTGGGTATTAGATACAGCGGCACCTAATTTTTCTGAACCTATTAAAGGGGGGGCAAAATTAGTCGCCGTTGATTTAGAAACCAATACAATAAGAAAAGTATATACCTTTACAGATGATGTTGTCCTGCCTACCACTTATCTGAATGATGTCCGTTTTGATTTTCGTGTTGGGAAAGCAGGTTATGCCTATATAACGGATTCTTCTTCAAGAGGACCAGGAGCTATAATCGTCGTAGATTTATCAAATGGAAATGCCTTTAGACGGTTAAATGGGGCAAATTCAACTTCACCCGATCCCTATTTCATACCGAAAGTAGAGGGAAAAGTGTTGATGAATCGAAATAAAGATGGCAGTACTTCTCCATTTAGACTGGCGTCTGACGGTATTGCGATTTCTCCTGATGGAAGTGTATTATTTTTTTGTCCACTAACCAGTCGTCATCTGTTCTCGATCACAACAGAAGCCCTGAGAGACAGAAATATACGGGACATGGATTTACCTTATCATGTGGAGTATTGGGGAGAAAAAGGTGCGTCTGATGGAATGATCACCGATGCAAAGGGAACGGTTTATGCTGGAGATTATGAAAACAACAGTATCCGTAAAATATTGCCCAATGGCAAAATGGAAACTATCGTACATGATCCGAGAATTTTGTGGCCGGATACTTTTTCAATTGGTCCGGATCAATATTTGTATGTCATTGTGAACCAATTACATCGACAGCCTAGATTTCATTATGGAAAAGACTTACGACAGAAACCCTATAGTTTACTTCGTATCAAAATTGATGAATTTCCTGCTCCGACCTTTTCATAATAAAATCCAAACTGATCTGTTCGTTTGTATTTCTTCCCGGGGTTCTAATTAAATTTTCAAAAAAGCCCTCAGATTTGAATCGTCTGAGGGCTTATGGAATGTATTATTATGATTATTTTCAAAATAAAAGTTAATAGCTATAACAGCGGAAAAAGTAGGCGGGCCCCTTGCTGCATTAACCGCTGTGAAGGCGAGAGTTGCAATAAATCATCCATTCGCAATGGGACAGAATCACAAAGGTCTTGCTCAAACTGTTCTGTAAGATCTTTCGCCACATCTTTACTGTGAATAAATTCACTCACTTCGTAATTCAAACGAAAACTTCTCATATCGTAGTTTGCTGCTCCCACTTCTGCTACTTCCCCATCGATAACCATCGTCTTCGCATGTAGCATTCCTTTGTTATATAAGTAGATTTGGACCCCTGCCTCCAATAATTCTCCATAATAAGTAAAGCTTGCACGTTCTACCATTTTTTGGTCCCCTTGATGGGGAACCAGCAATCTTACACGTACTCCACGTTGCACAGCCGTCTTAAGCCCCATAATAATATCCTGATCTGGTACAAAGTAGGGTGTGGTGATATCAACAGTCTTTGTGGCTTGTGTTAACCCTATAAAGTAAGCTTGCCTAATAAAAGGTGTAGGAATACTTGGATTCCCTTCTACTGTCTGAACATAGGCTTGGTGCATTTTCTCATTAGCCGGAACTTTATTCGTCTTTGTTCGTTCAACCGTGCCCAGCTCTGTGCTCCATTCTGTCATCATGGTAAATGGTTTTAACCTGCTGGTTTTAGGAATGATTGAGGGTCCACCCTTTATTGTTTTCATTCCAGAATTCCCCTTAATGTATTCTGGTGAGGCAATCTTCCAATGGTTCTCGAAAACCATTTTCAAATCAGCTGAAGCTTCCCCAACAATTTTTACATGAGTGTCACGCCAGTGGCCTACATTTGGCTTTAATCCAGTATATTCTTCCCCAATATTAATCCCACCGGTAAACGCTTCTTTGCCGTCGATTAGGGCAATCTTACAATGATCCCGGTTATTCAATGTTGAAAATATCCAAGGGGGACGTAAAGGAAAAATAGTCCGGCATTCTATTCCAGCATCCATCATCCGAAAAACCTGATTTTTGGATAATTTCCTGCTCCCCCAACCGTCTCTTATAAACCGGATATGTACACCTTCCAATGACCGTTCAATCAGTAAGTCCGTCATGTACCTTCCGATTTCGTCGTCTCTATAGATGTAATATTCAAGGTCAATCGTTTTTTGGGCGTTCTGTATAGATTCCATAAGTTTTTCATAAGTATTCATCCCATTTATAAGTACTTGTACTTGACCTGACTTTACTCCATTCCCGGTTAAATGTTTCAATGCTTTCGCTATTTGCTGAGCTGAGCTGCCAAAAGAATCAGGAAGCATGTCTGATTCAGAAGAAATAATCGCTGGCTTTTTACTTCGATTCATACGTATCGGATTTGATGTAATAAGATAGAGCCCAAAACCAATCACAGGGAAGATAAAACTAATGGTTATCCAATTTAAAGCCACTGCTGGTCGCCTTACCTCGCGGATCGCCATAATGATCATAAAAATAGTATTTAATAAATAGAGTCCAAAAATCCATACCAATATAAAGCCCCCTCCTTTCTCTTTTAGAATGTACAAATGGTAACTCGTTTATAAGTTTCTTTAAAATTTAGTTTTTCATAAGGAAAACTGTATCGCATACTACTGAGCAATTAACTACTCTACTTCCTTTTTGGGGTTATTTTGAGATGTGCCGTTTTTTCAAATCATCCTAAAAGCCAAACCTATCCATTATTATGTGAATTCATTTACATAATAAAAAAATTGAACTTTTAGACTGGTAGATATAACATTCATTTTAAGAGATAAACTGCTATGATTATTGAATCAGCAGTTAATTGTATGAAGATCAACTCATTAAGAAAGGTGAGTAGATAAATGGTTTCAAAACGACAAAAAGACATCGTGTTGTCTTTAATGAAAGAGAAGGAACCTGTTACAGCCGAATGGATAGCAAAAGAGCTCGGTGTGAGTGATAGAACCATTCGTACCGAGATCAAGGAACTTCAATCACAATCCACTTCGCTAGGAATCATGATTGAATCGGTTCGAGGAAAAGGTTACCTATTAGATATAAAGGATACTGAAGTGTTTGAGCAGGAGTTTATTTCTAATGCGAATGATGCAATAAATGAAAGCCAATCTGATTTTTCTGAACAGGAAAATCGGGTTTTGTATATGTTAAAAAGATTTTTATTAGAAAAGGAACCTATAAAATTAGAAAGTCTTGAAGAAGAGCTATTCGTTTCCAAGCCAAAGCTTCAAAATGACTTAAAAATTGTCCGTGAATTATTGGAAAATTATCATCTAAAGTTAGTTACAAGACCGCATCATGGTTCGCAGGCAGAAGGCGATGAATATATGAAGCGGCTATGTTTTTCGAATTATATTTTACGGCGAAACAGCAACTTAAACATTGACAGTCATTCCTTTCAACTTTTGGATCAAAATTTGTTTGAAAGGGTAAAGGAAACGATCATGAAAAAAGTGAATGAATACAAAATTGAGGTATCTGACATTGCACTCGAAAATTTGGCAACCCATATCACAATTGGATGCAATAGAATTGAAAAAGGATTTGTCATTGAAAACCTTGAACAAGATTTAATAGGAAAATATCCATTTGAAAAAATAGTGGCAAATGAAATTGTCAAAGAGGTAGAGGATTTTACGGGTTTGGAATTTCCCAAATCTGAGATTGACTATATTATTGTCCATTTGTTGGGGACAAAATTAATTCATAAGAATACGTTGAATGAATTTAGTAAATTTGATGAACTAGGCACCATCATTCAATGCATGTTGGAAAGATTGAAAACTGAATTAAATTGGAATTTCCAAGACGATTCCGAATTCATTCAAGCACTGACTTTACACATTCGGCCAGCAATGAACAGGTTACGCTATAACATGAACATTCGGAATCCATTATTAGAGGAAATTAAACGAAAATATCCTAGTGCCTTTGAGGGGGCAGCCATTGCGAGCAGATGCATCGACGATTATTTGGAGAGAGAGGTAGGAGAACACGAAATTGCATATATTGCCTTACATATAGGGGTAGCATTAGAAAGAATGAAGACAAGGCAGAAAAAAGCAAAACGGGTACTCGTGGTATGTGCGTCTGGTGTGGGCAGTGCAAGGCTTTTGTTTTATCGCTTACGAAATGAATTCAATGATGAACTCGATATTGTGGCTACAACCAATTATTATCAATTAAAAGAATACGATCTATCGTCTATTGATTTTATTATTAGTACGATCCCTGTAAAAGAAGAGATAGGCGTTCCAGTACTAGTCGTTAATACCTTTTTAGGGGAAGGAGATATTGCCAATATTCGGAAGGGAGTATCGTCTGGAAAAGAGTGTCAGAGCTATTTAGATAGATCCAAAGTGTTTATTCATAAAGACTTGAAGGATAAAGAAAGTGTTATCCGTTTTATGTGTGATGAATTATACAAACAAAAACTCGTCTCCAAAGATTATGTGAATTTGGTGTTGGAAAGGGAGGCGGTTGCTCCCACCAGCTTTGGGAATCTGGTGGCCATCCCTCATCCACTTACGCCGGAAACAGATGAAACATTTTGGACCGTGTGCACATTAAAGAGGCCAATCGAATGGACAGACAAACATAGGGTTCAATTTATTTGCTTGTTGAACATAAGAAAAGTACCTGAGAGTGATCTGGATAGTATGTATAAAAGGCTCATTGCTCTAGTTGAAAACAGTACAACGGTCCAAAAAGTTATTAAAAGTGAATCAGCTGAAGAAATTATAAAGATATTAAACGAATCTTAACTTATGCCATAGGAAAGAACGAGGGTATTCCAAAAGGAATTCCCTTTTTTATATTGGGTCTAAAATTTACATGACAGTAACTTCATCATAATTTTTATTATATTTCCGTTACCTAACGGAAAAAACCCTTCTGTAAAATTAAACGCTTTCAACGTAAACTATAAAACATAAAGAGGTTAAAACACTTTAGATTATTTTTCAAAATAACTTTTACGGATAATAGGAGGAATAAATCAATGAATATTTTATTATGTTGTGCAGCAGGAATGAGTACAAGTTTATTAGTAACCAAGATGGAAAAAGCAGCCCAAGAACAAGGGGTGGAAGGGAAAATCTGGGCAGTTGCAGCTAACTCAGTCAATCAACATATTGACAATGCGGATGTCCTTCTTTTAGGACCTCAAGTTAGATACCTTCTTTCAAATATGAAAAAGTTAGGTGAAGAAAAGGGCATACCAGTGGATGCCATCAATCCCATCCACTATGGTACATGTAACGGTGCAGAAGTTTTAAAAACAGCTATAAATCTAGCCAATAATAAATAATAAAGGGAGAAAAGAAAATGAGTAAATTCAACAGCTTTCTAGAAGAGAAAGTCATGCCAGTTGCAGGAAAAATTGGTGCGCAAAGACACTTATTGGCTCTTCGTGATGGTCTTATTGCGACCATGCCATTCATTGTCATTGGTTCATTTTTCTTGATCGTGGCTAATTTACCGATTCCAGGTTATGCTGATTGGATGACTTCTATTTTTGGCCCAACATGGGCTGCTAAATTAAGTTATCCAGTAGATGCAACTTTCAATATCATGTCACTTATTGCAGCGTTCGCCGTGGCTTACCGACTAGCAGAAGGCTATAAGCTTGACGCGATGAGTGCGGGTGCAATTTCAGTTGCTGCTTTCATGTTGACAACACCATTTAGTTTCTTATTTACTCCAACTGGAGCTGAAGAAGGAGTTTTGGTAACTGGTGCAATTTCAAAAGCTTTCTTGAGCAGTAAAGGTTTGTTTGTTGCGTTACTGTTTGCCATTATATCAACAGAAATTTATCGTTGGGTTGTCAAAAAAGATATTGTTATTAAAATGCCAGCGGGTGTACCGCCTAGTGTTGGTAAATCATTTGCAGCATTAATTCCAGGATTTTTTGTTCTTCTTGTGGTTTGGGTAATCCGTTTACTTGTTGAAATGACTCCTTATCAAAGTATCAACGGTTTAGTTACGACCCTTTTAGGTGACCCATTAAAGTTGGTAGGTCTTACTCTAGGTGGAACCATTGTTGCTGAATTATTCGTAACTTTATTATGGGCTACTGGATTACACGGTACAAACATTGTTAAAAGTGTAATGGAACCAATTTGGTTTGGTGCGATGGGTGACAATATGACGGCCTATCAAGCTGGACAGCCTCTACCGCATATTGTTACACAACAATTCTGGGATAACTTTGTTCACATCGGTGGAACAGGTGTAACATTTGGTTTGGTTCTATCCATGGTTATGTTTGCTAAATCTCAACAAATGAAAAGTCTTGGTCGTTTGGCGCTTGCTCCAAGTATCTTTAACATTAACGAGCCATTAATATTTGGTATGCCAATCGTGTTAAACCCAATCATGATTATTCCATTCGTCCTTACTTCAATCGTTACTGTTATTGTCACCTTCTTAGGAATGGATATGGGATTAGTCGCAAAACCATCCGGTATTGCAGTGCCTTGGACCATGCCGCCAATTATCTCAGGATATCTTGCTTCTGGCGGACATATTTCAGGTGCTATCATGAACTTAGTTAACATTGCTATTTCTTTTGTCATTTATCTTCCATTCTTCAGAATATATGATAAAGCGAAAAAGAGAGAAGAAGATGCAATGAATAAAGGCGAAACAAAGGAAAGTATCGCCTAAGAAAAAAGACTGGGTATTAGTTCGGGGACCCAAAATTGACAGGAGAGGATATTGTTCCTCTCCTAGTAAATCATATGAAAGGCTGTTAATCATGAATAAAGAGGAACTTTACAATCATGCATTTCAACTTATCCTTCATTCAGGAAATGCAAAAAGCTTAGCAATGGAAGCGATGTATGCAGCTAAAGAGGGAAATTTCGATGAAGCGGAAGGAAAACTAACCGAAGCAGATTCTGCATTTAATGAAGCACATCATGTCCAAACTGATTTAATCCAAAAGGAAGCGGGCGGAGATGACTTTAATCTTCCTCTTATTATGATTCATGCACAAGATCATTTGATGAACTCATTGACTCTAAAAGATTTAGCGAGAGAAATCATTGAATTGCATAAACTTATCAAAAAGGCTTAAAACAAGATCATCTTTCAGGAGGACATACAAAAGTTAAACATTGTTGGTAACTTTGCAAAAGGTATGTCATTTTTTAATTGCCCAATATTGGGCTTTTTTTATTAAAGATTATTTCGCTTACTCGTTCTTAGAAAGGAAATGAAATTAAATGAAAAAAACATTCCCAGAAAATTTTTTATGGGGTGGAGCTACTGCTGCAAACCAATATGAAGGTGGATACAATGAAGGCGGGAGAGGGCTGGCAACAAGTGACTTCATAACAAATGGTTCTGCAGACCGTCCAAGAAAAATTACCATCCAGTTAAATGATGGCACAAAAACAATGGTAAACCGACGACCTACCGGGGACCCGAAAGTAGATACAATACCAGAAGGCGCATCAGGCTATATTGATGAAAATGTTTATTATCCAAGCCATAAAGCGGTAGATTTTTACCACCATTACAAAGAAGATATTGCTCTTTTGGGAGAAATGGGGTTTAAGTGTTTCCGGCTATCTCTTAGTTGGTCCCGTATCTTCCCAAAAGGTGGAATTGAAGGGGAACAACCAAAGGAGGAGGGGCTAAAATTTTACGAAGATATTTTTAAAGAATGCAAAAAATATAATATCGAACCATTAGTCACTCTTTATCATTTTGAAACTCCTGCTTATTTGGCTGAACATTTTAATGGATGGGGCGGACGTGAGACGATTGATTGTTTTTTAAGAATGTGTAAAGAAGTCTTTACAAGGTATAAAGATTTAGTTAAGTACTGGATCACCATTAATGAAATTAATGTATTAAATGGTTATGCCTTTATGGGAACCAGGGAGGCTGCTGCACAGGTACGTTATCAAGCAAAGCATCATATGTTTGTAGCGAGTGCACGTGCCAATAAGCTTTGTCACGAGATTATTCCGGATGCAAAGATTGGCTGTATGGTTGCATTAAGCTGCATTTACCCGAAAGATTGTAAGCCGGAAAATGTATTTGGAGCTTTGGATTACCGAAGAGGAGCTCTGATCTATTCCGATATCATGATGAGAGGGTATTACCCATCGTACGCTGGCCGTCTTTTTGAAGAAATGGGGGTAACTATAAAAAAGGAACCAGGGGATGATGAAATAATCAAGGCGCATCCTTCCGATTTTTTATCATTTAGTTATTACCGCAGCAGTGTATACCATACTGAAATTGTTCAGAATACCGATACAGGCGGACAAATGGGAGATGTAAATCCTTTCGTAGAAAAAACGGAGTGGGGTTGGGCAATTGACCCCATTGGGCTAAGATACACTTTATCTGAACTTTATGACCGATATCAAAAACCACTCTTTATTGTTGAAAACGGAATGGGAACCATTGATAAAGCAGATGAGAATGGATATGTGGAGGATGATTATCGGATCCAATACTTCCGGGATCATATTGCAGAAATGAAAAAGGCGGTTACTTTAGACGGTGTTGACTTAATGGGCTATACACCATGGGGCTGCATCGATGTAGTTTCAGCAGGAACTGGAGAGATGAAAAAACGATATGGTTTTATTTATGTAGATATGGATGACGAAGGAAACGGAACATTAGAAAGAACAAAGAAAAAATCATTTGATTGGTATAAGAAAGTGATTGCAACTAACGGTGAAGACCTTAGTTTTTAGATTAATTAATATCAAGATTAACAAAACATAAAACAGGTGCTCAGCATCTGTTTTATGTTTTATTTACGCGCATAAATCATCAAGATCCTGGCTTTAAAATTTAATGCGGTTGACTTTTCATGATACTATAATGAGTATATGAATTTGATATGTAATGAGGTTGAGAATCATGAGTACAATTTTAGATATTGCCAAGCTTGCGGGTGTGGCAAAGAGTACGGTTTCTCGGTTTTTAAATGGCGGCTCTGTTGGGGAAGCGACGAAGAAAAAAATTGAACAAGCGATAAAGGACACCGGGTATACGCCGAATCCATTTGCACAGAGCTTGAAAGCGAAGAAAACGAATATTATTGGCACGATTGTCCCGCGGCTTGATTCCTACGCTTCTTCGCAAACGTTAATTGGTATTGATGAGAAATTAAAACAGCTGAATTATCAAATGATGATTTCTAATACAAGTCAAAATCTGGAGCGAGAGATTGAAAGCATTTATAGCTTTGCTAATCAAAAGATGGCGGGGATTATTTTGCTTGCTACCGAAATCACGAGGCAGCATATCGAGGCATTTGAAACCGTTAAAGTTCCTGTTCTGCTAATAGGACAAGAGCATGAGGATTTTTATAGTCTAATTCATGATGATTTTTGCGCTGGTTATGAAATGGGGCGGTATGTTCTTGAAAAAGGATATCGGAAAATTGCATATCTAGGTGTAACGGAACGGGATATTTCAGTAGGGGTGAAGCGAAAACAAGGCTTTAAAAAGGCGGTTCAAGAAGTAGAGGATTGTGAAGTTCGATTCTATGAGACATTGTTCAAGATTCCAGCAGCGCAAGCTAGTGCAATGGAAATCATCCATGAATTCCAGCCTTCAATCATTGTTTGTGCGACCGATAATATTGCCCTTGGGGTGATGAAGGCTGCGTATTTAGAGGGGCTAACGATTCCTAAAGATATAGCATTAACGGGTTTTGGCGGATATGATGTGACAGAGATCATGCATCCAGGCTTAACGACAGCGAAGTTTTTTTATAAAGAAGCGGGGGAAACGGCTGCAAAACATATCGTAGAGTTAGTCAATGAACGCCCTGTCGAAAGAGTAACTATTTCTAAATTTGAAATTATTGAGCGGGAAAGCGTTGACAATTTCTTTAATCGTCCACTATAATAAAAACAACGAAACCGGTTCCAATCAAGAGAACCTTTTCACTTGGTAACAATTGAATTCGGTTTCTCTTTTAATTATTTATTTTTTTAGCACATTTTGGAACCGGTTCCGGTCGGGATTTATTTTTACTCAAAAATGGAACCGGTTCCTAAATCAAATCAAAGGAAAAGAGAGGGATTAAGATGGATCATAAAAAAATTGCGCGGGAAGTTCTTAATGCCATTGGTGGTCAGGAAAACGTATCAGCTGCAGCGCATTGCGCCACACGTTTACGTCTAGTTTTACATGATGAATCAATTGTTAATCAGTCAGAATTGGATAACATGGATGTCGTGAAAGGGACCTTTGCAACAGGAGGTCAATTTCAAATTATCTTAGGATCTGGAACGGTGAACGAGGTCTACAAGCACTTGGCAGAGATGTCTGGTCAAACGGAAATGTCAACGAGTGATGTGAAAGACGCGGCGGCGAAGAAACTGAATCCGATTCAGCGATTCGTCAAAATGCTGTCAGACATTTTTGTTCCAATTATCCCAGCGATCGTCGCTGGTGGTTTACTAATGGGAATCAACAATATCTTAACGGCTCCAGACTTGTTTATTGAAGGAAAATCCTTAGTGGATGCCAATCCAGAAATGGCGGATTTAGCAGCACTTATCAATACATTTGCCAATGCAGCCTTTGTCTTTTTACCGATTTTAATTGGTTTTTCAGCAACGAAACGGTTTGGAGGGAATCCTTTCCTTGGGGCCACACTTGGAATGCTAATGGTTCATCCGGACTTATTAAATGGGTACGGTTACGGTGCTGCGTTACTGAAAAATGAAGTCCCGGTTTGGAATCTTTTTGGGTTAGAGATTGAAAAAGTAGGTTATCAGGGAACCGTACTTCCTGTTCTTGCCGCGTCTTTTATTCTAGCAAAAATTGAAACATCTTTACGGAAGGTTGTTCCCTCTGCTTTAGACAATCTATTAACACCGTTATTGTCTATCTTTATTACCGGAGTTTTAACGTTCACATTGGTAGGACCGCTTACACGCTCAGCTGGTAATCTATTAACAGATGGAATTGTCTGGCTATATGACACAACAGGTGTCATTGGCGGAATCATCTTCGGTTTACTTTATGCACCAATCGTTATTACAGGTATGCACCATAGCTTTATTGCGGTAGAAACGCAATTGCTTGCTGATGTTGTGAAAACGGGTGGATCGTTTATCTTTGTTATTGCAGCGATGTCAAACATTGCGCAAGGAGCTGCAACACTCGCTGTGCTAAAGACGACGAAAAATGCCAAGATCAAAGGAACCGCCTCAGCAGCTGGAATCTCTGCCTTATTAGGAATTACGGAACCAGCGATGTTTGGGGTTAACTTGAAATTACGCTATCCATTTATCGGTGCCATTATTGGTTCTGCTGTCGGATCTGGCTTTGTTACAGTGTTCAAAGTTAAAGCAACAGCGTTAGGGGCAGCTGGTATACCAGGAATTATCTCGATTCGTCCAGATACAATTATTTCTTATGTGATCGGTATGGCCATTGCGTTTGCCGTAGCATTTATCGTTACGATTGTTTTAGCAAAAAGAGAAGAGAAAATAGCAGTTAAAAAATCATCTGGTCAAGCAGCAGCATAAAAAAGAATGAAAAGGGGAATCCAGTGATTCTCCTTTCTGTATTAGGAGTGAATCAGCATGGAATGGACAACCGAACAACGATACAGAAGCATGGACGATGTGACCGAAGAGGAAATTCAAGCGTTATCTAAACTAGTGAATCAATGCCCATGGAGGCAGTCTTTTCATATTCAGCCGCCGACAGGATTGTTAAATGACCCGAATGGCTTTAGTTATTTTAACGGGGAATATCATTTATTCTATCAATGGTTTCCGCTTGGGCCGGTCCATGGGTTGAAGCATTGGTATCATACGAAGTCTAAAGACCTTGTTCATTGGGATAATGCTGGAATGGGCATTGCGCCATCGAATGAATTTGATAGTCATGGGGCGTATTCCGGAAGTGGCATTGAGCATGATGGGAAATTATACCTAATGTATACTGGCAACACACGCGATGAATATTGGAATCGACACCCGTATCAATGTTTGGCTGTAATGAGTCCGGATGGAAGCATTGTGAAAATGGATGCACCGGTGATTGCAGATATTCCTAGTGGCTATACCGATCATTTTCGTGATCCAAAGGTTTGGCAGCAGGGGGATCATTTCTACGCGGTGATTGGTGCTCAAAGGGAAAATGAGACAGGAAGTGTCGTTTTATATCGCTCTATTGATCTAAAAGATTGGCAGTTTGCGGGTGAATTGAAGACTGGTTTAGGTGAAGAATTCGGTTATATGTGGGAATGTCCGGATTATTTTGAGCTGGACGAGCAAGGTGTGTTCCTTTTCTCCCCACAAGGGTTAAAAGCGGAAGGCGACCACTATCAAAACATTTATCAATCAGGGTATGTACTTGGAAGTCCAATAGATTTAGAGAATATCGAGTTAAAGCATGGTGCATTTCATGAGTTGGATCGCGGGTTTGATTTTTACGCACCACAATCGACGGTGGATCATCAAGGGAGACGTATTTTAGTCGGCTGGATGGGATTACCGGAGATTGACTATCCTACTGATAAAAATGGGTGGGCACACTGCTTAACACTCCCTCGTGAGCTATCGGTTAAAGACGGAAAGCTGGTTCAGCAGCCAGTGCCTGAGCTAGTATTGCTTCGCGGGGAAAAGGTGGAAACCAGTCAAGCAGTTGATAATGAAAATGTTAGTTTGGATCACTTCGAGGGAGACGTGTATGAGCTTCTTGTGGAATTCTCTGATAGTACAGCAGAGGAGTTTGGTTTAGAGCTTCGGGTCGGAGAAATAGAGAAAACCGTGATTAAATATGATGCGGTTGCGAAAAAGGTTGTATTTGACCGGACTGGGTCGGGAGAATCCTTTGCTGAGGAGTTTGGTACCATTCGGAAGTGTATGTTGGATGCTGAAAAGATTTCGTTACGAATCTTTGTTGATGTCTCCTCTGTTGAAGTGTTTGTAAATAATGGGGAAGAAGTATTTACCGCAAGGATTTTTCCTGGTGAAAATAGTAATGGAATTCGCGTGTTTGCTCGTGGTGGTCAAACGAAAGTAAAGGCTGCTAAATGGGATATCATATAGACTTTTTAGACTTACTTGAGGTGAAAGAATGGGAAAGCTATTTTCGATTGGAGAGGTATTAATTGATTTTATTCCACTTCAAAAAGGGGTGGCCTTAAAGGATGTTTTTTCTTTTGAGAGAGCTCCAGGGGGCGCGCCGGCAAATGTGGCTGCGGCCGTTGCTAAATATGGGCAGAAAGCAGCGATGATTTCTAAATTAGGAAACGATGCGTTTGGTGACTTTTTAGTCGAGCAGCTTGTCGAGGCTGGTGTTGAGATGGACAAAGTATACCGGACTGGTGAAGCGAATACGGCTTTGGCTTTTGTCTCGTTAAAAGAAAACGGGGAACGTGATTTTTCATTTTACCGTAATCCTTCTGCTGATTTGCTGTTAAGAGAGGAGGAGATCGAGCCAGCGTGGTTCCAAGCTGGGGATATACTCCATTTTTGCTCGGTTGATCTTGTGGAAAGCCCAATGAAACAGGCCCATAAAAAGGCAATTAGAGCTGTGTCAGAGGCGGATGGCCTGGTCAGTTTTGACCCCAATGTGCGGCTGCCGCTTTGGAAAAATCCAGATGACTGTCGTAAGGCGATTCGCGAATTCTTACCGACTGCGGATATCGTAAAGGTTTCTGATGAAGAGCTAAATTTTATTACGGGAATAAAAGAGGAGTCCGTTGCGATACAATCGCTGTTCGTTGGAAACGTGAAGGCAGTTATTTACACAAAGGGAGCTGCTGGCGCAGATTTGTTTTTAAAGGATGAAAAGATTGAATCGAGAGGATACTCAGTTAAACCAGTGGACACTACGGGAGCGGGTGACGCATTCATGGGCGGATTTTTATATCAATTGCTAGAGTTGAAAGCAGCCCCGGCTAATCTCGAGGAAGTATTACGGGGCAATCAAACAGAGATATTGCGATTTGCCAATGCAAGCGGGGCTCTCACTACAACAGGAAAAGGAGCAATTTCCGCCCTTCCAACTAAGGGGGAAGTTGAGGAGCTAATAGGCTAGTGATACGCATGTAGTCTGCAAGGGACAATGTATAGTTAGGCTTACATTTATATTGGCATCAATAGCAAAAACCACTTCCTATAAAAATTAGGGAGTGGTTTTTTGTGCTGTTAAAATTTATTCATGTTTTTATCAAAGTAAATTACTATTCCAATAATCGGTTAATTTTAACATAAAAGGCAAACAATACAATCGTGTGTTCTAAAACATTTTAACGAAAATACTTTTGAGCATTTATAGGAGAGATTTTAATGTTCAAGAAAATCCTTTCTGTCATACCGGACTATATCATTTTCGTACAAGCATTTATTACATTTATAGTTCCACTTGGATTTTTTAAATTTTTCAAATGGGTTCATTCATTAGAGAAGAGTGATGATTAATGAGATGGCGGAGGCTAAACAAAAACCGGATGAAAATTGAAGAATCTGCAAAAAATGCAAAACAGGATAAACAGCCATTTCAAGAATCTATTAATGAAATGACTGGCAATCTTACGGAAGATCTAAATTTAATTCGCCAAGAGATTGGGCATAATTCAGATGTGAAATTTCGTGAGTTTCAAATGGGAACAACGGGCATACGTATTGCTATTATTTTTATAGATGGGTTGGCAGATACGGATGTAATTAATAATCATATTTTGGTTGATCTCATGTGGGCTTCACCAAAAGATACCGGCGATCCTCTAAAAAATTCCTCCTTAAAGGAGTATATTAAAAATCAAGCCCTTTCTGTATGCGGTTTAAGTGAAGCTCGTACTCTTAAGGATATAACCTCCGGAATAATGTTTGGGTCAATTGCGATTTTAGTCGATGGTCTAGAAGACGTTTTCCTGGCTGGCGTTTCTAATGCTAAAACAAGAAATATTGATGAGCCGCCTACTGAGGCATTAGTACATGGACCCAGGGTAGGCTTTATTGAAAATTTAAAGGATAATACAGCTCTTCTCCGGCGGCATGGCAAAGATCAAAACCTATCGATCATCAGCTCTCAGGTGGGAGAGCGCTCCAAAAAGGAACTAGTCATTATCTACATGAAAGATATTGTAGACCCTCATTTATTAGAAGAGGTTAAGCAACGGATTAACAAAATAAAAATTGATGATGTCCATGACTCTAGCTATATTGAACAATTAATCGAAGATAATTTTTTAAGTCCATTCCCGCAAGTGCAAAGTACAGAACGACCTGATCGTGTTATGGGGGCTTTGATGGAAGGAAGGGTAGCTATCCTGTTGGACGGCTCACCTTTTGCCTTAATTGTTCCTGTTACCTTCCATATGCTGCTACAGTCTCCTGAGGACTATTACGAAAGATGGATGGCTGCGACATTAATTCGTATATTACGTTATTTTTCAGCCTTTATTGCTTTATTTGTTCCTTCTTTATATATTGCTTTTATTTCCTTTCATCCAGGGTTAATTCCAACAAAGCTCATTTTCTCCATTGCAGCCACCAGAGAGGGAGTTCCTTTTCCCCCTTTAATTGAGGCACTCATAATGGAAGTATCAATAGAAGTATTAAGAGAAGCCGGGCTTCGTTTACCGAAACCTATTGGACAATCGATAGGGATTGTCGGCGGTTTAGTCATTGGAGAAGCAGCAGTGCAAGCAGGAATAGTAAGTCCAATCATGGTCATCGTTGTTGCTGTCACGGCCATCTCTTCATTCACGTTACCGCAATATAATGTAGGGATTGCATTAAGAATTCTTCGCTTTGCGTCAATGCTATTTGCTAGTGTGTTTGGATTATATGGAGTCGTACTATTCTTCCTATTGGTATGCAGCCATTTGGTCAGGCTTAAAAGTTTTGGCATTCCATATTTGAGCCCTGCTGTATCATTTCGATTGTCGGATTGGAAGGACTTCATGATACGGGTCCCCCTATTCCTGATGAAACGCCGTCCAAAACTGTTGCATCCAAAAGATTCAGTAAGAAAAAGGTAACGGTTTGAAAGGAGTTGACCAATTATGACCTCCAGTCCTTTAGATCGAATAACTTCTCATCAAGCAGTAATGTTTATTACAAATTTTATTTTCGGTGCAGGGATATTAACGCTGCCCAGAACCACGACAGAGAAAATCAAAACTCCCGATTCTTGGATCGCCATAATTGTTAGTGGAGTAATTATTACTCTTGTAGCAATAATCATATTAAAATTATGCCAAAGATACCCGAATGAAAGTTTCTATCAATTTAATCAAAAACTACTTGGAAAATGGATAGGATCGCTGCTAAGTTTAACAGTTATCTGCTACTATATTGCGTTGTCCGCTTATGAGGTTCGAACTATGGCTGAAACTACCCGATTATTCCTACTTCAGGGAACACCAACATGGGCTATCATGATGCCCTTTTTGTGGATCGGTCTTTACTTAGTTCAGGGCGGGGTAAATGCCATTGCGCGGTTATTAGAAATTATTTTTCCAATTACTGTCCTGTTTCTCCTTATGGTCATGTTTTTAGGCATCGAATTATTTGAGGTGGATAACTTACGTCCGGTGCTGGGATCGGGGGTTAAACCTGTCTTGAAGGGGTTAACAACTTCCTCTCTTTCCTTTGCAGGCTTCGAAATTCTCCTCTTTATTTATATGTTTATGAAGGAAAAGACCAAGGTAACAAAAGTTCCATTACTTGGAGTTGGAATACCCTTTATCTTTTATACCATTACCGTGGTAATCGTAGTAGGTACCATGTCAGTAGACACGGTGGTGACACAAACATGGCCTGTACTTACGTTTATTCGAAGCTTTGAAATCAAAGGCCTTTTATTTGAACGATTCGATTCCCTCATTCTTGTCATTTGGATTATGCAAATATTCGCTACGTATGTCATTGCATTATTTATTGCTACTCTAGGATTAAATCAGATTTTTTCGAAAAATAGTCCCGTGTTTATTTATAGTTTAATGCCGATCATTTATTTAGTTTCTATGATTCCTAAAAATATAAATGAGGTATTTAAAATGTCAGATGTGATTGGTAAATTCGCCCTTTATTTATTTTTTATTATGCCGCTGTTCCTTTTCGCTATCTCCAAGGTGAAGGAAAGAAAATATGAAAAAATGTAAACCTATACTAAGAAATTCATTTGTCTCGATCCTTTTGCTTTTTCTGCTGCCAGGCTGTTGGAGCAGCAAGTCCATTGAAGATTTAAATATCGCTGTCGGCACAGCAGTAGATATATCAAAAGATGGAAAAATACGATCAACTCTTCAATATGTAATACCAAATGCAATCGGTAATTCAAATAACAAATTGCCACAACAAAAACCTTATATTAATGTCTCTGCGACAGGAAATTCACTAGAACCAATTGGCTGGGAAACGACATTACGAAGGGAAGGGTTTATTTCTGGGGCACATGAAAAAGCAGTGATTATTGGGCAAAATCTTGCTCGTGAAGAGCCAATTAGAGAAATAACAGATTTGTTCTTTCGGGATATCGATATTAGAGGAAGTACCTTAGTTTTTATTTCTAAAGGAGCAGCCGCACGAACTCTAGAATCAAAGGAACCAGAAGTCATTCCTGCTATACGCTTGGTAGAAATTGCAGAACAGGAACTTACAACGAAAGCTTTGAGGCACATCTCATTAATGAAAATATGGGGGAAATCGAACTCGCAGACCAGCTTCCTCTTACAACTGATAGATATAAAAAAGGGAGAAATTGAACTTGATGGAGCGGCCGTAATCAAAGGAAGAACCAACAAGATGATTGGGATTCTTAATAAGGAAGAAATTGAAGGCATAAATTGGATAACAGGAGAGGGTAAAAGCGGAGCGGTAAAAGCCTACCAAAAAGAGTCGGATAAACCCACATATTATCAGATTCAGTCAATGAAAAGCAAAATTAAGCCGCATGTTATTGGTGGTAGAATTTCGTTTGATGTAAAAATTGAGTCCGAGGGAAGAATTGCTGAATATTGGAATCCTCACTTTAAACCTGCTTTTAAGGACAAAACGATTAAACAAATCGAAAGTGCGACTGAGAAGGAAGTGAGGCGCTTAGTAGTGAATACCACCAAAAAAATGCAAAAGGAATTGGGAGTGGATGTGGGGGGATTTGGCAATCAATTACGAATAAAATACCCCAATGTCTGGAAAAGCGTAAAGGGGAATTGGGATGAAAAATTTAGTGAGCTTCCCATTACTTATGATGTATCGATTACGATAAAGGATTACGGAATGATTGGATCAAAGAAAAATTAAAGATAGTGGAATAAAATTTATTTTTTTCTGTAACCTGCCTTCTATAAGGCGGGTTATTCTTTTATATAAACACACGTGCCAGCATCCAAGAAAGCCGACCTGTTCTTAATTATGTTTCGTATCGCTGGGCGATATAACTCTTGCAAATAAGTCATAAATCCTTCATATTTAATAGAAAAGGAGGTTCGATATGCGACGTGATATACAACCGAATGAACGTGCGTTCTCTTCCAAAGAAGCGGCAGAAGAAGTAGGGATTGCAACGCCCACTGTTCGAAAATATGGCCAAATCTTAGAGCGGAATGGATATGAGTTTTTGAAGGATGGCGATCGACGTATCTTTGTTCAATCCGATATAGGAGCGCTTATAGCGTTACGCGATACGGACAAGCCCCTGGACGATACAGCTAAAGATATTGTGTATCAACAAAAAGAAAGATTAGAAGGATCCAGTGAAACAGAGATTGTAGCTCAGGAAATATTTGGGAATTTACCCCAAGACCCCAAGCAATTAAAAGAGGTCTTAATGTTTGTAGTCAATGAACTTGCAGCTGCACGTGAAATGAATGTTCAATTGACAAACGATATGTCACAGCTGAAGACCTCGGTTTCCCGACTTCAGCAAGATCACCATGTGATCAGTTCCAGTATTGCAAATTCAGCGCAAAAAACGAATACTAAAATTGAAAAATTAATTGAACAACAAAATACCCATTACGAAACATTGCTGCTACAAGAAATACAAAAAAGTGAATCCTTACAAAAAGAGATACAAAATATACGGGACGAACTGGAAAAAGAATGGCGTTCACAAAATGATTTTAATAAACGTTTAGAAGAGGCAATTGAAAAACCTAGAGTAAAATGGGGAGGACTTTTATCGATATTTAGAAAATAATGTGTCCTTTTAGGCTGCTCTAATGTCTTTTGTATCGCGGGGCGATATGCTGTTTGTTTCGTATCGCTAGGCGATATACTAAAGGCCTTGGGTACCAACATAAAAAAGGACTAGAAGAAACCGTTGCGATACCCGATACAAATAAAATTTCACCCCACGACCTCATTCAATTAAAATTTCACTATTTTTCAAATTTCAACAAATTCCCGGGAAATATCTACAAATTCTGAAGTATATATCGACAAAGTTAGAAGCTATTATTTAATCTATATTTCTAGATGAATGGAAGGCATAATGTAATATCATTATTTCTCGAAAAAGCATCGAACCTTACTTAATCAGGTTTAGTGCTTTTTTTATTTATGCTGTTATCGGCATCGATGTTCGGACACGAGTGTCTTTGAAATCACGAAAGCTGTCCGAATGGGCCACGAATCGAACACAGCAGCAACAACGTTTACGATAAGAGCCTTTATTTATTTTCTCAGTGCTGCTTTCTAGATATGAAATTTACTATTGTCTTAGACTGGTGGACATGATAGAATCTGAATATTATAAATTTTCAAAAGTTATATCGATAAAGGAAATCGCTTTCTTAATTGTTCATCGAGAAACTACATAAATAGTGGAATATTTTGGGGAGGATTACAGATGAGAAAGAGTTTAGCATTAGTATTGTGTGGATTATTATTGTTACTTTCCGCGTGCAGTGGGGGAAGTAAGGAAACAGGAGGAGAGGAAAAAGAGAAAGTTGTAAAAATAGGAATTACGCAAATTGTTGAACATCCATCGCTTGATGCAGCTCGTGAGGGTTTTATCGCAGCACTGAAGGATGCCGGCTATGAAGAAGGAAAGAATCTGAAGCTTGATTATCAAAATGCTCAAGGTGACATGAACAATAATACGTCCATTGCTCAAAATTTAGTCGCAGACAAGAATGATCTTATTTTGGCTATTGCCACAGCTAGTGCTCAGGCGGTGGTCAATCAGACGAAGGATATTCCAACCTTATTTACTGCGATTACCGATCCAGTGGGAGCCGAGCTTGTCCAAAGCTTAGAAAAGCCAGGCGGGAATGTGACAGGCACATCTGATACACATCCTGACGCGATAAAGAACACGATTGCCGCAATTAAAACCTTTATTCCTGATGCCAAGAAAGTAGGCATCATATATAACAATGGAGAACCCAACTCTGTTGTAAATGTAAAACACGCGAAGACAGCAATAGAGGCAGCCGGACTGGAGTCAGTTGAAACCACGATAACAGCTAGTTCTGAAGTAAAGCAGGCGGCCGAGTCAATGGTAGGTCGTGCAGACGTATTATACATTCCAAAGGATAATACCGTTGTTGCTGCCCTTGAGTCAGTTATAACTGTTGCCAATGCCAAGGATATCCCAACCTTTGTTGGTGAAGGTGATTCTGTAAAACGCGGAACATTCGCATCTTATGGATTTGACTATCACGATTTAGGCTACACTACCGGTAAAATGGCAGTGGAAATTCTCAAAGGAAAAAAACCAAGCGAAATTCCTGTTGGCTTCCCGGAAAATCTTGAGCTATTCATTAACAAAAAAGCAGCCCAGGAAGAAGGAATTACCTTAACAGATGAGATGCTTAAGGACGCAAGAATAGTAGGAGAATAAGACCCTGCGATTATCTGTAACCTGCCATAAACATGGCAGGTTTTTTTCAAGGAGCTTTTTTTATAAAGATATTTCATTATTGAAAAAATTTTTATAATCAGAGAGGCCTCTCATTAATCCAATTTTTGAGAAGCCTCTTTTTTCACTTCTTAACATCAAAATGCTAACCGATTACGTTTTCTTGTCAAGTAAAGTTTGTGTATTTGGAACTGGAGAAGGAACCCAACTCATTCCCGAAAACAGGCAAAAAGTTCTACGATTTTTTATATTCCCTTAATTTTCGCTTAAAAACCAACCCATTGTCTTGATGAGAAAGAATTATATTTTTCACATGTTCCTCCTAAAAATCCCTAATTTCAAAAATAAATAGAAAGAAAGTACTAGAAATAAGCCTACTCCAATCCGGGGTGATTTGAATGTTGTATGAACCTATGATAAAAAATAGATAGGAATATACTTCCAACGTAGTGATATTGGTCTGGAAAAAGTGATAAATCGATTCTAGGGCAAACTATAGGTAGAGGAGATGGAGAACAAGTGGCTGGACAAATTCGTATGACCCCAGCAGAGTTAAAAGCTAAAGCAACTCGCTATGGGCAAAGTTCACAACAAATTGAGCAAATTTTAAGAGACTTAACAAATTTACAAAATGAACTTCGTGGTGAATGGGAAGGCCGTGCCTTCCAAAGATTCGATGATCAGTTTAACCAATTGAAGCCAAAGGTACAAAATTTTGCTCAATTGATGCAAGAAATCAACACACAATTGAACAAGACAGCGGATGCAGTTGCTCAACAAGATGAGCAATTATCACAAAATTTTGGGCTTAATTAATCCGATTGCCTGACATCTGGAAGATTAACATTGGATCAGTGGAATAAGTCATTCGGGACTAGTTCCCAATAAATCAAAAGCCACGCGACAATCGTTGTGTGGCTTTTATTCTTTATTTGTCGTAAAATGCAAATTTAAAAAATTCCCAACATATTAATTTGTTTTTATATAAAAATAGAAATCATTTCTTTATTACTATTAAAAATTTCAGGGGTTGAGTAAATGAAAAGGATTGAGCGGGGTGCCTTGTTATTTATAGTTCTAATCCTTGCATTATCTTCGGGCATCTCTTATCTGGCATTGAATCAAGTTTCAAATAGCAAAGCCAGTACTGATGAGCAGAAAATGACTGTAGCATTGGTTAATGAGGATCAAGGTGCTCAATTTAATGATAAGAACTATGAATTCGGTGCTGAATTCATCAAGAACATTGAGAAAGATGATACACATGACTGGTATGTTGTCAGCCGTGGAGTCGCTGAAAGCGGCCTTGCGCGGAATGTCTACAACATGATAATTGTCATTCCGAATGATTTTACAGAAAAGGCATTATCAATTGATTCGAAATCGCCAGAACAGGTGGTATTGAACTACAAAATTAATGCTTCGGAAAACAGCAATATAAAAGCAAAAGCCGAGAAAACGGCGAGCACTATCTTAGGAGATTTTAACCGCCAAATTATTGATGTCTATTTTGCCAGTGTCATCGGCAATTTACATGATGCTCAGGACAATATTGGTACATTGGTAAATAAGGAGCAAGTATATACGAACTTCTATAACCAATCCATCCATCGTCCCTTAGCCGGTTACACCAATCAGTTTGGAGCCGTTGAGAGTAACACAGTGATATCGAAAGAGAGTTTTACGGGCTTACAGGATCTATTAAAAGGGTTCTCAACTAGTTTGGTTGAGGATGTAACCGCAAGTCATACCTACCAATCCAGCCTAGTGGATTTTACGAAATTTAAAGCGGCAAATGGCCTTTTAACTAAAGATTTCTCCGGACGTCTTAATATGTTAGATCGTGAAATGAATCATGGCGATGTCATGCAGCAATTAGATTATTTAACGTCAGCCAATAAGGCGATTAACGATCAGTTTCACAAAAATGATGATCAATCCGCGACAATATTAACTGAATCAGTTGCCCTTCAAACATACTTAAAGAACACGAAGGATAAAATGGATCAAATGAATACAGAGCTGTCGGAAACATTGGCATCAGATATGCAGCAAGCAATTACCGACAAGCTTAAAAGCGAGATAAAAAATAGTTCCGGTAAGGAGCAAAATGTATCCTTAAATCATATGTTTGCGGCTCCAGATAAAAATGCTCGGGAAACATTACAGAAGCAAATCGATCAATTGCCGACAATGGATAGTAAGGATTTAGACGGCTTAGGCTTAAGTAATCAAACGATTACACAGCTGAAAAATGTCATAGCTGTAACCAATAAATACAATCAAGAGTTTGGTTATACTCCCAATCGCGTTGCAAATGGGATACCTTTGTCAAAAACGGTAGAACAATTAAAAAGTGATTTAATGACAAAGGGGGTAACTCTGTCAGATACCGTACACTTGGATAAAAATAAAAAGAACGGGCAGGAATTTACCCTTTCGATTCCAAAAGAATTTGAGATTAAGAGAGTGTTATTAACATTACCAAATAGCGAGGAAAAGGATTATACAGAGCCATTTCTCCATAAGGATAAAATCAAACTGCCTTCAACAGATAAAGGGCAATTTACTGTGAAAGTTAATGTGGCACTTCATAATAAGGATGCAATCCTTGATGTATTCCAGCCGATTACATGGAGTTGGGAACTTGATCAGAAAGATATTACCGATGTAGATCAACCAGAAGAGCCAGATCAACCAGAACAGCCAGAACAACCGCAAACAACACAGGCAAATTCAGCTAAACTTGAAAAAGAATCAAATCCATCCGTACCGTCCGAAGAAAGTGAATTGACAGTCGCAGCTGAAGAGCCGAGCGAAGGTACAAGTGATGAAAAGCCGGTCGATACACAAAACGTGACTCAATCAAATGACAATGATAACGAAAGTATTATTGAGAGATTGGAAATTTTAAATAATCATATTACCCACCAAGTGATGTCACCTCTCACTGGGGACTCGACCAATGTTCTAATCAATGCTTCCAGTGATACCGTCAGTGATTTCCATAAGTTAATGACGCTGTATAATTTATACTTTGGCATGGGCATGGAGTTATTTAATCGTCCGGACCTAGTAAATGATTTGAATCAAACCAATCTGGCCGAAATGGCAACAGCAGATTCTCTTTATTATTTATTTAATAAGCAAGACATTGTGGATGTATTAGCCGCTTATGTTGCTGAACAAATAACAGAGGAAATTCGCGGAGAAACAGAAGATGTAAAAGGCAAAATAGATGAATATATGCTGCTGGTTGATAATGCCAATCAAAATGCGGCGCAAATGTCGGAAAAGATAAAGGAAACAACGGCACAAGCAGAAACTTTAAATACGAATCTTTCCGAGACGTTAAAAGATTTGGGAGCATGGCGTGAAGATAGTCTTAATTTACAAACGGCACAAGCAAAGGTTTTACTGAATGGGGATGAAGAACAACAGGTCGTTTTATCGATAGGAAATGAATTTAACTCGCTGCTTGCTGCAAGTCAATCCCTTGCGGATCAGTCAAAGTCTAATTTAGCTTCCGCTGATTCGGTTTATCAAACCTTCGATACGATCGATCGACAAGCGAAGGAAATTCAAGCCAGTGGTACGAATTTAGTAAAACAGGCCGGGGACCTTTCGAATAATTTAACAACTAAATTGGCAGAGGATCAAAACTTTGCTGGCAATTTCGCAGGAGTGCTGGCCAATAGCCGCATAGGTGACCGTCCGAATGAAGAGTTGTTAAGCTTTCTTTCAAATCCGGTCGAAACCAAGAATGCTGGAGTCATCGCTGCAGGTGATACCTTTACACCCTACTTTGTTGTTTTGATTTGTTTTATTGTCGCGTTATTTACCGCTTATGTTCTCTCTACTCATGAGCGAAAACGTCAACAAGATGATACATTTGCAGGTGAAAAATCTGTAGTCGTCAATAATATACCGCTTACCATTATAACGGTAAGTATGGGTCTCATCGAGGGAATCGTAATTGGGCTGCTGTCTGCCTATATGCTGCAAATGAGTGAAGGGGAGTTCGTGCAATGGACCAGTTTAATCACGTTAATTATGGTCACACAGCTCTTGGCAGCATCATATTTATTACGGCAGTTGAAAATGGCCGGTATGTTTATCCTTTTGGTGATTTTGAGCCTCTATTTATTCCTAACAGAGGCGCTCGGGCGTCACTTTGATCAATTCTCTGCCGCTGCGGCATTAAGAGACTACTCACCTTTGCAATACATTGAGACGTTATTAATGAACTTTGGAAGTGGAACAGCTGAAACGAAGTGGATTATTTTTGGCTTAGCAGCCTTAATTGTTGTCAGCATAGTGGGTCATTTGTTTGTCACTAATCGGTCCGTTAAAAGCGAGGAGGTTCATCATGAAGGAATTAGTGAGGCTCTTTAGCGTTATCGCTGTTCTTGCAGGCTTTCTATTGATGTTCTCACTCCAGCCTTTAGCAGATGAAACCCTTGACCATAGCGGGAAAATCCGATTGCAAACGGATCGGATTGGCCAAGATGCAGTTGATAGGAAGACATTAGACACTCAGGATTATCAAGAAACAGAATTGGAAAGATTGGCCCCTGACCTGTTCAAAGAACAAACTCAGGCTGCCCTTAAAACGAAACAAATCGAACTGGAACAATCTACTTCTGATTTACAACAAGGGCTTTTTGTTACGCCGAGTAAGTCCGATATTACCTTGAAGCAAACTGAATCGGTATTGTTTTCGAGTGATTATTCCGTTCAATATAATACAGCTTCCGCCCAGAACGAGCTGGATAATCAACATGATGGTTTTCTAAACACTAAAACAATCACGACATTTTTAGGAATGGTCGTGATTGGCTGTGGCGGTTTTTTGACAATGATGAGAAAAATGCACGGTTAAAGGAGGGAACATCATGCCTAGTCAAACACATGTTAACGTGACCGTTGATTTTAGCAGATGGGGCCAAGGGCAATATGACGTAAGAATCCCTGCTCATCAACCGATAAAACAACTGCTGGTGAACTTGGCCGAATCCTTAAATCTGGATCTTGAAAGAGCACCTCTTTTTGCAGTAAAGCTCTCTAATAAGGAACTCTTATTGGCAGATGACGACCGGCTTATCGATTACCCGGTAACCAATGGAGACCTTTTACTAGTCTTATAAGTATATAGAAACAGGCCTGTCTGATGGGAAGATAGCGCCTGTTTCTTAAAAGGAGTTAGAACCCATGAATGAAAAAAGCATCCAATTGGAGTCCATGACATACAAGTTTCTCATTCTTAATAATAAATGGCAGCTCGACTTGCCGAAATCCCAAACACGAGTAAAAGATGTACGCCAATTGGCTTTAATTAACCATGACTCAGATCTATTCGTTCCTGCAATCGTTGAAGAAGGAGACGACAAGTTTACCTTTTCATTTGAAGTCGATCCACGGGCTCACACATGGGATGACATACAAAAGCTAAGCAGAAAAGAAAAACTACGCCTTTTGTGTAATCTTGCTCGATTCAGAACAATCCTAACCACGCGCATGACCTTCTTCTTACATCCCGACAATCTGATTTTTGATGAGAATCTTTTACCATCAATCGTGTTTCGCGGTATCCGGGAGTTAATTCCCCCATATGAACTGAATGAAGATAAATTTATTCTCCAATATAAATGTATCATTATCGCATTATTTTCAAAAAAGTTTACCTACGATGACCTCTATTCTGGTTCATTAGCAAATGCCAAGGATTCTGCGTTTGAACGTCATGTGGGTGAACTGCAGGAATTCGCTTCTTTAGTCAAATTTTTGGAAGAACAGTACACTAAGGAAAAGCAGGAGTTAGAAAAAAACATAGTAAATGTACCGAAAAAGAGGTTTCGCCTTTATAAACAATTAACCTTTAGCATGATTGCACTGGTCGTTATATTGGCTGTTCCGCTCGTCTATTTTAGCTTTGTAAAAACACCTTTCCAAAATGATCTCCTCGAAGCAGATCGTCATTTTTTATCTATAGATTATGGGAATGTCATTAATGATTTAGAAGATCAAACACCAGAAAAATTACCAGATACGAGTAAGTATGTTCTTGCGTATTCCTTCATTAAAACAGAAAAGCTTTCTGATGATCAGAAAGAGGTAATCTTGAAAAATATTAGTATAAAAAGTGATCCTAACTATTTATTGTATTGGATTTACAATGGCCGGGGTGATTTTGCTAGATCTATCGATCTTGCAAAGTATATTGATGATCCCCAATTAATTATGTATGGACTGATTAAGCAAATAGAACAGGCAAAAAATGACCCTGATTTAAGTGGGACAGCACGTGAAAAGAAAGTTCAAAAATATCAAGACCAATATGATACATATGCTGACAAATATGGTCTGGAATCCATACTAAACCCGCAGAACTGAGGGAGAGAAAGATGACACAACGATTATTACTTCTGAGTTATAAAGATCATTTGCATAAATGCCATTTAACGATAAATGAACCAAAAACAATAACAGTTGGAAATGATCTTTCCAATACGATGACATTTATTGATTTACATCCAGGATTGTCCATTATGTGGGATGGTGCTGCGTGCACAATCGGTGAACAACAGCTTCGGGTAAACGAATGCCTTACATTTAACACTCATGATGATGCCATCCGGATGTATTTGATGGAAGAGACTGAGCGGTGTGTATTCGATACAACACAAAACTTTAGTATTACGTTTGGTGCTAATGATTACGATGATGTAAGAATCGAGAGCCAAACACTGGATTTTGTACTTATTCGTAAGAAGTTAGGAGATCCTTTTAAACTTGAGGTCTTTGAAGGTGAGGTTTACCACAATTATATTCGAACAAAGGGTGTAGTTCAGCTAGAACCAGGAGACCAGCTTTTTTTTGAAGGAATGATGATGAGGCTTGGCCAGGATGAACTTGAAATTCTCGGAGCAGAATCAATCATCGGAACTAAATTAATTCGTTTATTTGACATTGACCAGAAATTCGGCAGTCATTACCCTGATTATCATCGTTCACCAAGGATTATCTACCGTGAGCCTGAGGAAAAACAAAAAATTGCTAACCCCTCTAATAAGCCTGGAAAACCGAGTGAGCAACTGGCACGGGTGATCGTTCCGCCGCTGGTGATGATTGCAGCAATGATATTGGTTTCATTATTTATGTCAAATGGGTTTTATATCATCATTATGCTTGCCATGACAGTAACCACGGTCATTTTTTCCATCACATCCTATCTAAAAAGTTTGAAGAAATACAGTATGGATATTAAAGAGCGGGATACAAGCTACCGAGAGTACTTGAAACAAAAAACACAGCAATTATATCAGGTAAGTGAAGAGCAGCGGCATGCACTCCATTATCATTTTCCAGACGTGCAGCAGTTACGGGATATGGCCATGAAAGTGAATTCCCGCGTGTATGAAAAGACCAGCTTACATCATGACTTTCTTATGTATCGTCTTGGATTGGGCCGGATTGATTCGAGCTTCGAGATTGAGTTTAATATCGAGGAGTTTACCCTTGTAAAGGATGAATTGGTAGATGCAGCCCGCCAGCTTCGAGCTCAGTACCTCACATTAGAGGAGGTCCCGGCAGCGACGTCACTTATAAACGGACCTGTTGGATACATCGGGCAGCGTTCGCTCGTGCTTGAACAGCTACAAATGCTGGTGATGCAGACGTCTTTATTTCATAGTTACCATGATGTGCAGTTTGTCACGATCTTTCCGGAAGAAGAAAAGGGAAAATGGGAATGGATGCGCTGGCTCCCGCATGCTAGTTTACGAGAGCTAAACGTAAGGGGATTTGTTTATCACGAAAGATCCCGTGATCAAGTGCTTAACTCACTTTATCAGATCTTAAAAGCGCGCAAGCTCGCGATTAGTGAGAAAAGTAATAAGAGTGAAAAAATGCATTTTACTCCTCACTTTGTGGTGCTGATCACAGATGAAAAGATGATCTTGGATCATTCTGTGATGGAATATTTTAATGAAGACCCAAGTGAATTAGGCGTTTCACTTGTGTTCGTCCAAGATGTTATGCAGTCTCTTCCTGAACATGTGAAAACGGTCATTGATATTCGTGATGCCTCAACTGGAGTGATGATTCTTGAGAAGGGTGAATTGGTCAATCGGAGATTCGCACCGGATCAATTTCCGGAAGATTTTAATAAAGAAGATTTCTCTCGCGCGCTGGCATCGCTTAATCATCTGCAAAGTCTAAAGAATTCAATACCAGAAAGCGTGACTTTTCTCGAAATGTACGGTGTAGAGAAAGTGGAGGAGCTCGGTATTGAGTGGCGTTGGCCTAAAAATGAAACCTATAAAAGCTTGGCTGTTCCACTAGGATTGCGGGGGAAAGAAGATCTTGTCAATTTGAACCTCCATGAAAAAGCACATGGACCGCATGGTTTAATCGCGGGAACAACGGGTTCTGGGAAATCAGAAATCATTCAGTCGTATATTCTTTCGCTTGCGGTAAACTTTCATCCGCATGAAGCTGCGTTTTTGCTCATTGATTACAAAGGCGGAGGAATGGCCAATTTATTTAAAGATCTCCCGCATTTATTAGGAACGATTACAAATTTAGACGGTACGCAATCGATGCGTGCACTTGCTTCGATTAAAGCAGAATTACAAAAGCGCCAGCGTGTTTTTGGCGAGCATGATGTCAACCACATTAATCAATATCAAAAGCTCTATAAATCAGGTGAGGCAAGTGAACCAATGCCCCATTTATTCTTAATCTCAGATGAATTCGCCGAACTCAAATCCGAGCAGCCTGAATTCATGAAAGAACTGGTCTCCACAGCCCGTATTGGCCGCTCACTTGGAATTCATTTGATTCTGGCTACCCAGAAACCCAGTGGTGTTGTGGATGACCAAATATGGTCCAACTCTAAATTTAAACTTGCACTCAAGGTACAAAACGCCAGTGATTCGATGGAAATCTTAAAAACGCCGGATGCTGCGAATATTACACTGCCTGGCCGTTCTTATTTACAAGTAGGGAACAATGAAATTTATGAACTTTTTCAAAGTGCATGGAGCGGTGCTGATTATATCCCAAATAAAAATGAACAAGACTTACTGGATACGACCATTTATGCCATTAATGAGCTTGGACAATACGACATCCTCTCGGATGACTTAAGTGGTCTATCGAATAAGAGGGAGATAACAAAGGTTCCAACCGAACTGGATGCAGTTGTGGATTATATCCATGCCTATGCAGCAGAAAACCGTATCGCGGATCTGCCTAGACCATGGCTGCCGCCGTTAGAAGAGCGGATTTTCCTTTCTGATTTTGCTGAGAGGAACTACAAAGAGGCATGGTATGGAGATAAGAAACCGTTGGAGGTGACCTTTGGCTTTGTAGATCTCCCGGAAATGCAGGCCCAAAAACCACTTACCTTAAATCTTACAAAGGATGGTCATATGGCTGTCTTTTCTAGTCCAGGGTATGGGAAGTCGACCTTTTTGCAAACTGTGGCCATGAATATTGCTAGACAACATAGTCCTAAACGAGTCCACTTTTATTTGATTGATCTCGGAACAAATGGGCTGCTGCCATTGAGGGAACTTCCGCATACAGCAGACACGATTATGGGGGATGAAGAGATAAAGTTAGGAAAGCTTTTCCGCCGCCTGCAGCAGGAATTGAAAGAACGCAAGCAACGATTAAGTAAATATGGTGTCGCTAATATTCAAATGTATGAACAAGTCAGTGGTGAAGAGGTTCCGGTTATTCTTTTAATTATTGATACGTTCGATTCCATTAATGATGCTGCCTATCGAGATGATTTTGAAAAAATGGCTGCGCAGATTGCCAGGGAAGGTGTTAGTGTAGGAATTCATATGGCTATTAGTGCGGGACGTCAGAGTGTGCTGAGAGCCCCGGTTCTTGCCAATATTAAACATCAAATCTCTTTATTTATGATTGATGGAATGGAGTCTCGTAATATTGTGGGAAGAACGGATTTACAAATTGAAGAAGTTCCTGGAAGAGGCTTGATTAAATTAGAACAGCCAACATTATTTCAAACGGCATTACCTGTCGAAGGTGACGACACGCTCTCGATTATTAATCGGATACAAGAAGAGAGTAAAGAGATGCGGAATGCCTGGCATGGGGAACTGCCATTACCAATTCCTATGGTTCCAGATGTTATTGAGTTTACTTCTTTTATTGAAAAACAAGAGACGAAAGCGATCGTAAACAATGGCGGTATCCCGTTTGCTGTCGATTTTGAAAATGTAGAGCCAATGGAGTTATCTGTCATTGAAGATCAAAACACATTAATCTTAAGCGATCGCATGGACGCTGTTGAACAAACATATCTAACACTGATTTCCAGTATCTCGATTAATCAGCACATTGATGTGGGATTAATCGATAATGTTTCTTCGAGATTTAGAGTTTATAAGGAAAATGTGAATCTTTACGCGGATCATGCAGAAACAATGGATGTCTTTGTAGAACGGCTCCAACAATTATTTGAAACCAGGGAAGATGCCTTCCGTCAAGTGCAAACAGCTACTAACGGACGGGCAACAAGGAATGATTTCCTTAAGGAAATTCGCCCAATGATTGTCTTTATCACGGATGTCTCATTCATCATCGAATCGATGTCGTTTACGAGCCAATCGATGCTGGCTAATCTGATTGATACGGGTGCGAGAACAGGAATTTATTTTGTGATCGGAGCCGTCCATGGCGCATTAGAAAGACAATATGACGATATCGCCACAACAGTGAAGAAACAAAAGGCGGGAATATTAATTGGAAGAATTACGGATCAGAGCATCCTTGAGGTCTTGAGTCGTCCTTATAAAGAGCAAAACCTACTTCCTTATGAAGCTTACTACATTAGACAAGGCAAGGCAGAGAAAATCAAAATTGCGGCTCCATACGTAAATAGAGAGGAAGTGAATGTCCATGTTTGATTGGTTTAAAAGTGATACGGAGAAAAAAAGAGATGATTATTATGAGCTATATGAAAAGCTCAAGAGTGCCATTTCGGAACACGATCATAAGGTTTCAGAAGCAAATCAAGCGTACAGTTCCTATCTAGGTACGATTCCGTATCTATCTCATTCAGATATACCTTCAAATGATTTTGAAACCAGCAGGGAAGATGTAACGGAAAAGTTAAAACAGTATTTTCAAGCAGATCAAGAAAAGCGGAGTTCACTGGTTTCAGCGAAAAATAAGGCATATGAACGATATGTTCATTATAAGGATTTGGCCATTAAAGAGGCGGAAGCGGAAAGAGTAAAAAGAGAAAAGGAATTGAAAGAGCTACAGGAGAGATTGGAGCGATTGATCAGTGGGGACCGTTAGAATTGATGGGGATAAGGTAAATGAAGCGAAGGCTGCGGCGAAGGCGTTAGAGCAATCGATTGAACAAACCTATGAATCTTGTGAACAACTAATTTCTTACCTGCATTCGGCTAAATGGAGCGGGAAATCTAGAGATTCATTCTTAAGTTATCTAGAAATCATTCAGAAATATCATCATGACCTAAAATCTGCCGTCAAAAAACAAACAACAGCGTTAAACAACCTTGATGGCTACTTCGATGATTTCCTTCAAGACGGCTCAGTAAGGGAAGTGAGGAATTTATGATGGAACGGTCAACAGATACGTTTTCGGTGGCTGAATTATACCTATTAGCGGCAGCTTTTGGTGGGAATGTTCTTTTTGGCTTGCCTGAGAAAGAAGTATACCAATTAAAAGGCGAAGAAGTCTTTAAAGAGGCTCATAACCGGCTGATTGAGAAGAAAATCATCTCACCCGCTGGAAAGATCACAAAGTCTGGGGCGCTAGTCATCCAAACCCTTGAATTTTATCATCAAAGCCAGAAATACGTTCGTATCAATAATCTTCTCTTTGCCTTCCGTGAACGTGAAAGAGATGAGGTTATTGTGCTGGTAGAGTTGGAGAGACAAGGGTCTTATCAGTTACGTATCACCTCTAAAGCAACACTTCTAAAAATGTTAAGTGAACAATTTCCGGTGATGGTAAGAGAACCGGTTGAAATGGAAAAAGCGTTCCTAAAAAAAGAATTATCCAATCAGGAAAGACGCGAGACAGAGTGTTTTGAGCCGGAAGAGATGTTTATGAATATAGAATTCTTTCATCTTAAGGAGGAACATAAAGACCGATTTAATTGGCACTATTATCAGCAGTGGCTCATTTTTACGAAAGACGAAAAGTTAATCATGGTCGATACGGTAAATAAAAAATATTACCATGCTAGTCAATATTGGTTTTTGAAGGTCCTATTTGACGAAATGGATTTCCCTTATAAGGAGGAGAAGTCATATGCTTAAAGCTGATGGGGGCGGTTCTAGCCTGCTCATCAATGTAAATCCTGATGAGATGACAACAATTTTCACCTTTTTACAAGCAATTATTACGGAACTAGAGACTAATGCTGCCCCGAATATTGAAAAGCTCGGAAGTCTTGATTATTACACAGAAGGAAAAGCAAAAAAAGCCATGGAAGTATATGCGGAGGCGAATCAGAAGGTAATGGATTTATATGACAATTACTCCCGAGCGGCTGCGTTGGTGATTGATATCCTAAATACGATGATGCAGGCAGACGAAGCGATTGCTGAGCAAATCATTGCGAAACTGGGGGTATAATTGAATGGATGTAAAATATATCCCATCAGACTGGGAAAAGATGAAAGACGGCATTGGCGATTTAATTGGCCTTGGCCGCTGGGGCAAAGGCATGATTGATACCCTAAAGGATCTAAGTGATAATTTAGAGGATGCTGAGTCTGATATCGCGAACTATGATAGTGACGGGGTCATAACCTTTCATCACACCAGTCAAAAAAGCAAGTACCAGGGATTATTTGAAGACTTCGAGATTTTACATAACTTTACCGGGAAGGTCGGAGAGATTGTTGACCGCACAATTGATCAGCCTTTCTATGAAGATATGGATGCCTTTGTCGAGGCGATGCGGGATTTAACGATTTCCAGCTATACGACGACGAATCGAGTCGGGGCGACAGAGACTCAGTATGTCTATGCAGGTTACGGTTACGGTCCTGCTCAATCGTTGGAAGTTCCTAAAACGGAAGTAAGCTTGGATGACTTGTTTAGTGGAGATAATTATTATGCAGAACAAATGAAACTTGAATACGATGCCTGGAAAGAACTTAATCCAGACCAGGATTTCTCGCAAGAAGAATATCAACAAGGTGTTCTAAATACGCGTGCCTTTGAGTATGAATCGATTCGTAACCAACAAGAAGACAAGGAATTTTGGGTTCAAATCGGGGCGTTGGCCGTTATTGTGGGGGCGACGATTATTTGTCCTCCAGCCGGCTTGGCATTAGGGGCTGCTTATGGGGCGCTGGAATTGAGTACAGCTGTGTCAGGTAAGGACTGGGTGTCAGGTCGGGAGCTGGGGACAGGGGAGCGCTGGTTTCGTGGACTGTTAGCTCCATTGGATATTGTTCCTGGTGTGAGTGGGTTAACAAAATTCTCAAGCACGGTCCGTCTTGCCCATCTAGGGGAGAATATCGGAACAATCGGATTGCGGACAGGAGTTAAAGAGAGTATCCAGCAAGGCATGAATCATATCGATAACATGGTAAAAACCGCTGGCCAGCAATCGGTCACACGTTTGAAGAGTGCGTCATCGGCAATAATAGATACAACCAATGTGGTGAAAAATAAACTGGCAAAAGATACACTGGAAGCAGGAAGGTTAGTAGATTCTGCTATAACAAAGGCGAAAAACATTACCCCGTCGCGGCGGATGGGCTTGTCAATTGGCGATGCTGGCGATGTTGGAAAGGTTCGAATCCCTGTTGAGAATTCTCATGCGGTGGAGAATAAGCTGAAAGATGTATTGAGCCGGATTGATGGGGTTAATCTCGGTAAGAGTAGTCCTAAGGAAGCTATTAAAACTGTTGATACCTTATTAACAGAAACTACTTGTTCACAGGAAGATTTATATAAATATTTAAAGAATAATGATAGTTACTCTAATACAAACTATGCCGAGGAATATTTAAAAACTGGAAAATGGCCGGAAGATATACAAATACCTAAGAATCCAGGAGTTTTAAATGAGGACGGTTCAATCAAATGGTCTGAGGTTCCAAATGGAGGCTATGTACTTGATGCTGATGGGAATGCAATTAAAGAAGTATATGTGCCCAAACCTGCTGAAACCCTTGATAGATATGGACCTGCAAATGGCAGATACACTTCACCTGTACCAGAAGGTACTCCATTCACTTATGACCAAAGATCATTACCATATTTAGAAGACCTCTCAAAATATCATCAATATGAAGTAACGGGCGATTTTTCAAAGCTAGAGGAATATGTTGCTAAGTGTAACAATCCTCAACTGAAATTAAAAATAGAAGCTCAGGTACTAAGATATTATAATGGGGATTACAGTAAATTAGTTACACATCAAGGGGGAATTGCAGAAGGTTTTGGGTCGTCAGGTGGAGGAATACAATATGAACTTCCATTACCTGTAGGATGGTTAGAAGAATTGGGACTGTTAAAGGAAGTTAAGTGATACTAATTTAAGGTAAGGAATCCATTGCTATAGTAATTACTAATAATTTATAAACTATAATTTAACTAACCTTAAAGTTATCCTAAGGAGGACATGATATGACGAATGAAGAAGCAAAGGAAATAATAAAAAATGAAGGGCTGCAACGTTTTAATTGGTATAATGATCATCCTTTAAGAGAAAATGAAGTAGGGATAAGTGGTAATAATAATAATTGGGAAGTATATGTAACCGATGAGAGAGCTAGTGTTGTCCAAGGTTCCATAACTGTATTTGATAATGAAAGTGATGCGCTTGAAAATTTTATTAAAAGATTGAGAACGGAAAAAATATTGTTTCAATAAATTTATTATTCTTTTTTTATAGGGGTTAAAAAGTGACTAATGAAGAATACGAAAAAAGAGTCGAAAAAGAAAACATAAATTTAAATGAATTGCAAATTGTTATAGGTATGGTTTCAAATGTACCTTATACAATAGGATGTTTTAGAGAAGGGGATTTTTGGGAAATATATATGATAGGTGAACGACAAGATTTGGATATCGTTCAACGAGGATCAGAAGAAGAAATATTTGATTTAATGTATAGTATTACAGAAAGTAGAAGGAAACGTAGTCTAATATAAAAACATAATTTTAAGAGGCTATGGTTTTTCGTATCGTTTAGGAAGATACAAGATATAAATCCAGGATTCAAAGTCAAATGAGCTTTGAATCCTTTTTATAATTTCAATGAGATAACTTGGGTTAACGAAATTCTCAAGCACGGTCCGTCTCGCCCATCTTGGGGAGAGTATCGGAACAATCGGATTGCGGACAGGAGTTAAAGGGAGTATCCATCAAGGAATGACTCATATCGATCACATGGTAAAAACTGCTGGTCAGCTAACAGTTACACGTTTGAAAAGTGCTTCGGCAGCAATAAAAGATGGAACGAAAAGCCCATTCTCCGCGGCGGGGTCAAGTTTTTCGCTTGGGTGATTGCTGAGTCTACTACTCTTCCTACTTCCACACGAAAACCTGGAATGCAAGTGGCAGCGGGCCGAGAAGACAGGCTATTGGATGACGATGGCGGGCACTTGATAGGAACCCAATTCCATGGATCTGGAGATATTGACAATTTAATTGCTCAGAATAGACAAATCAATCGCTCGGGTGGAGAGTGGTATAAAGTGGAGAAGGAATGGGCAAAAGCTTTGAAAGAAATTCCACCGAAAAAAGTATCTGTAAAAATTGAGCCGGTTTATTCAGGAAGTTCACTAAGACCAAGTTTTTTTGAGATAG
Organism: Neobacillus sp. MER 74; assembly: GCF_023714155.1. NCBI lineage: Bacteria > Bacillati > Bacillota > Bacilli > Caryophanales > Bacillaceae > Neobacillus > Neobacillus sp. MER 74. Next base: position 13,151 of record NZ_JAMAUV010000027.1, on the reverse strand, counting down.
TCTATGAAATAGAAGGAAAAGGGATATTTGAGAAGATGATTAGAAATGGTGCGGGGAGTTGATTCGAAGTGGAAAAAGAAATGAATAAGTTATATAGAGAAATAGCCGAAACAGTTAATGAAATGATTCCGGAAGAATGGGAGAAATTTTACTTTTATGCTCAAATATCAGAATCTGGAGGGGGAACTTATTTTTTTTATAATACACCAGAAAGTAAACAATCCTTTCATTATAGTGTGAAAATCCCATTTAACTATGCTATTAATAAAGAAGAATTTAAAAAGAATAAAAGAAAGCTGTTTGCATTGAGCGATGAATTGAGAAATATTTTTAAAGAAAATCAGCAGGAACTTTGGTATTCATTTACGTTATCTCTTGAGAGTAATGGGAAATTTAAGATGCATTATGATTATACAAATTGGTTTAATACAGAATATAGTTTTAGTGACCAAATGATTATTTGGAAAAATAAGTACTTAGGAGAAGTACCTGATGATGAACATGATAAAAAGTTAATCGATAAATATTATAATGAATTTCCAGATAATCCAATTTAAGAGAAGGAATGTAACGATAAGTCTACTCTTTTTATAGAGTAGGCTTTTTTATGATAGATTACCATTTTTCAAGAGGTTTTAAAGGGAAATATAGGGGAAATGTGGAATTATTAAATCTAAGCCTATCTTGGAGGTGCGGAGGGATGCTCCAAACCTCTCATTTTGAGGAGCAGGGGAAACGATGAAAAAAATACCTAAAAAAATATGGATACCAGTTATACTTGCGTGTGTTTTGATAGGGGGTTATTTATATTTTGATAAGGAAAATGTCTCTGTTAGCGTAGGAACTGCACCGAAGGGTGAAAAGGTAGTTCAAGTCCATGAACAAACTAAAAAGGTTGAACGTGGATTTCCGTTTAGCATGAGTGAAAACGATGTTCAGCAAGCCATACATAATATGTCACACCAAAAGGTATTAGCTGACAAAAAGTGGGGCGCACTGCCTTTAACGCCTGAGCGGGTGAAAAGATTACTACAAGTGGTCGAAGCCAATAAAAAAGAATATGAGAATGCTGATGTTTATTTAACTATATTAAAATCTTGGGATAAAGGCAATTTCGATTACGTGGTTATGAATCACAATGCCATTTGGGAGCTGCAGGGCGGCACGGTTGGAAAAGCCAACGGCAAAGCTTCACCTGAGGAAGAAATGGAGTTTATTCAGGAGAATTATGATGTAAAACAGAAGTGAAATTCATGATATAACCTGCCCAATCTTAAAATTGTTTAGTCTGCTTCATTTGCTGAAGGAGGCTTTTTTGCTTAGAGAAACATTTTTTAGTATCTCCGTCTAATTTTTAACTAGTTTTGAATATTGTTCGTCTGCTATAAAGGAATATTTTAGGAATCTATAGAATACATAAATGGAATGGCCCAAAATAGGTATAACCCGTCCGAGGAGGAGTCACCTTGTCTGTTGATCAAAAGAATCCCACGATAGAAAAGATACTAGTAAACATAGAAAAGGTTATGATTGGAAAAAGGGACGTTGCTGAACTTAGCTTGGTTGCCCTTTTAGCTGGGGGCCATGTCCTCTTAGAAGACGTACCAGGTGTTGGGAAGACGATGATGGTCCGTGCGTTGGCCAAGTCAGTGAATGCCAATTTCCGTAGAATTCAATTCACTCCGGATCTTCTGCCATCCGATGTAACCGGAGTCTCTATATATAATCCAAAAGAAATGGAATTTCAATTTCGCCCCGGCCCGTTAATGGGGAATATCATACTTGCCGATGAGATTAACCGGACCTCCCCGAAGACCCAGTCTGCCCTTTTAGAAGGGATGGAGGAAGCAAGTGTCACCATTGATGGTGTGACCCATCAACTGAACAAGCCATTCTTTGTTATGGCGACGCAAAATCCGATTGAATACGAAGGGACCTATCCGCTTCCCGAGGCCCAATTGGACCGTTTTTTATTAAAAATGAGAATGGGTTATCCAGACTTACAAGAGGAAATGGAAGTGTTGAACAGAGCACAAAAGGTCCCGCCGATTGAGGAGTTAACTCCTGTTATTGACCTTGAAGGCCTTCTTGATTTACAAAAAGAAATCAAAGATGTGTTTGTTGATGATACGATGAAGCGTTATATCGTTGATATCGTTAACCGCACAAGGGGCCACGGCAGTGTCTACCTTGGGGCTAGTCCAAGGGGTTCAATTGCCTTGATGAAAGCAGCACAGGCTTATGCGTACATGTATAGCCGCGATTATGTTCTCCCAGATGATATTCAATATTTAGCAGGATTTGTCTTATCCCACCGGATTATTTTAAAGTCGGAGGCAAAATTTGAAGGGATTTCGGCTGAAGATTTAGTGAACCAGGTGGTTGCCAGAGTACCGGTTCCAGTTCAAAGGTTAGTGAAATAAATGAAAAAAACAAGGATGATATTGAAAAAAGTTTGGAAGTTTATTCTGCTGCTTTTTTTGATTTTATTAGCTTTCTCCTATGCCATGTTTCAAGGAGGATTTGTAAGTTGGTTTTTATTTTATAGCTTTCTTCCCTTTGCCATTTATGGTGTGGCCATCTTTTTTTACTCCTTAAACGAACTTGAAGTAACAAGAATATTGCCAAAAACAGATTTTAATGCCGGAGAGCCTTTAAAGGTAATTGTTACAGTAAAAAGAGCAAAATCATTTCCGCTTTTTTATTTATTGATTGAGGATCAGTTAGATGAATCCTTGAAATTTGCTCCTCAGCAAAAGAGAGCGAAAGCCCTGCTTCTTCCGGGCTTAAAAAAGGAATTTTCCTATGAATATATCATTGATGAGCTGCCGCGCGGAGAACATTTTTTCGAATCTTTTACTTTAAGAATTGGAGATCCGCTCGGTTTATTTGAAAAGGAAAAAAAGGCTGCCATGGAGGGCAAAATCATTGTCTATCCGGCGTATACAGAGCTATTATACCGGTCATTTGAAAATCACTATGATTCGGGCCTGACGGCTTCAAGGGAACGTGTCCAGCGCGATACATCCATGGCGACTGGGGTGAGGGATTACCAGCCGGGTGATCGCTTTTCTTGGATCAACTGGAAAGCATCCGCCAAACGAAATATCCTCATGACAAAGGAATTCGAACAGCGGCAATCACATGATGTCTTTGTGGTCATGGACTGTGTACCCACGAAGCAGTTTGAGCCAGTTGTCTCCTTTACAGCCTCGTTATTGCGGGCTATTTTGAAAAAGGGTGCCCAGACCAGTCTGTTAACAATGAGCAACGAGCGAGCCTCTTTCCCGATTCGCGGCGGAGAACAGCATCTCCAGCATCTTTTTTTTCATCTGGCAAAAATAGAGGCGAAATGTACCTTACCATTTGAAAAGGTGTTAGATACCGACGGTCTTCTCATTCAGCAAACGGTTTCGTTTATGCTAATCACTGCACAAATTACGAAACCACTGATTGAAAAAGCAAGCTTCTTAGGTCAGCGAAAGGGAGGAACAATTACGCTTTTTCTAATTAAAGGGGAGAAAGAAGCGCCGATGGATGAGGAACGCTCACTGATGGCAATTGCCAATGCCCGTGGAGTACGGGTTGTCTTGGTTCAGGAAGGCGAATTCACGGCAGCCTTTTCGGAGGTGAACTTCCGTTGATCAAAAGAGATTTCTCATCCTTTTTGTTATATGCCTTTAGTTTTTTATTATTAAGTGAATGGCTGCGTCCGATTGAACAATTAACAGAAACCAATCATATTGAGATGTTTTTTATCTTTATCGTGATTTCGTTTGCTGTATCTTACTTTCATTTGAAATGGATTTGGAACTATAGTTTCAAAACGATCTTTATTTTCTTTGCCATTAACCAGCTTCATTATGAAGAAGGGTTTTTTGATTCAACGTGGTTTACGGCCTTCTTTAAAGATATCTTTGATAACCTTCGTGTGCTTGCAGCAAGGAACTGGAATGACTTATCCAATGAGTTCAGGACATTGTTATTCTTTATCTTGCTGTGGCTAATGGTTTACTTAATCAATTATTGGATCTTAAACCGAAAGAGAATCTTTATATTTTTCTTTATGACCTTAGTCTATATTACGGTTTTAGATACATTTACACCGTATGTTGCTAAATATGCCATTGTCAGAACGGTGGTGGCTGGTTTTGCAGTAATGGGTATGCTGACATACTTCCGAATTATTCAAAAAGAAAATGTCAGCGCTGAACCTACGTTTCTGCGCAGGTGGATGGTGCCGTTGGCGGTTATGATTTCCTTAAGTGTGTTAGTTGGCATCGCTGCACCGAAAGCTGCGCCGATTTGGCCGGACCCAGTTCCATATCTAACAGCCAATAACGATAAGGTTCCTGAAGACAAGGCCAGAAGTGTCAATCGTATCGGTTATGGAACCAATGATGCGGAACTAGGCGGTCCTTTTATAGGGGATAACAACCGAGTCTTTCAGTATGAAGGGAACGGAAAAAATTATTGGAAGATGGAAACGAAGGACGTGTATACAGGAAAAGGCTGGCTGGCCTCTGGCACCACACCTATTTCATTCCGTCAGGAAGACCTTGTGCCTGTCTTTTCGGTGCCTGACACCGTAGAGACCATTATAGAGACTTCGCGGGTGGTGACAAGTCCAGATTATCATTTCAATTTTCTTATGTATCCAGCCGGAATTAGCAAAGTGTTAAAGCTGCTTCCAGAGGGCAGTCAATATGAAATCGATACGACGAATGAGCGAATCAGCCTATTAGCTATTGACAATGTCCCTGCTGTACCGCAGGCCTTTACTGTTGAATATAAAAAACCAAAGTATAAAGCTTCAGACTTAGTCCAAACAACGAGCTATGACCCAACTATCATCAACGAGAAATTTTATCAAAAATATACACTCCTGCCGGAGAATCTTCCGCCACGAGTGAAAGAATTAGCAGCAGAGATTACGGCCACAAAAACCAATTGGTTTGATAAAGCAAAAGCGATCGAAAGTTATTTTGGAAAATCTGCGTTCACTTATGACCAGAAAAATGTTGCGGTGCCTGACACCGAAGATGACTATGTGGATCAATTTTTGTTTGAGACAAAAAGGGGTTATTGTGACAATTTCTCCTCTTCGATGGCGGTGATGCTGAGAACACTCGGGATTCCAACGCGCTGGGTAAAAGGGTTCACAGGCGGAGATTTCCTCCAATATAGTGATGAGACTTCAGGGACTCAAGTGTATGAGGTAACAAATAATAATGCCCATTCTTGGGTTGAGGTCTATTTTCCGAACCAAGGCTGGGTTCCATTTGAGCCAACCAAGGGCTTTTCAAATGAAATTATCATCAATTACGAAACGAATGGCCCAACATCATCCAATAATCAAGAAGCCAGTCCAGCTCCAGTGAAGAAGCCTCAGCAGAAAGAGATTAAGGATCCTAATAAAGCAAATGATTCGAAATCTTTCTTTGATGTTAAAAGGGTCTGGGAAGAGACCCAATTGTTTGTGAAAAACAATTGGAAGCGGATGGTTTTCATAATCATAATAGTGGCTGCAGTAGTTGGTATTCTTTACCGCAGTCGCGGTAAGTGGTTTCCATATGGACTGTTAGTCATTTACCGATTTAAGAAAAAGGACGAAAACATCAGTGCTGCCTACTTAGCTTTGTTGGAACAGTTTGAACGCTACGGATTAAAGCGGAAGGAAAACCAAACCCTACGAAACTATGCCCGTTACATTGATTCCTTCTTTTCGACAAGAGAAATGTCAAAACTAACGGCTATTTATGAAAATTATCTGTATCATCAGCAATTGCCAAAGGGCACTTGGAAAGAATCGCATGAATTATGGGAAAATTTAATCAAAAAGACAATTGCTTGACCGGAAAAACCACCTATTGTTACAATATGTACTAATTCATGTTTAGCGCAAGCACCTGCCTAAAAAGATGCTTGTACTATTCAAAATATAGTACGATTCCTTCATATATCCTCGAAAATTTGGTTCGAGAGTCTCTACCGGGTCACCGTATAATGACCTGACTATGAAGGCAGGATTTTTCTGTGGTCTTTTTACGAGAAAACTAGAATTCTGCCTTCCTGATATTTTTTGGAGGGGAGAATTCTAGTTTTTTTTATATCCTTTGCTGTAAAGGTTCATAATAACTATAACTTGAGAAAATTGAGGTGGATGCTTTGCCAGGCAAGAATGAGATGATTATTGTATTAGATTTTGGAAGTCAATATAACCAGTTAATAACCCGCAGGATCCGTGAATTCGGGGTATACAGTGAATTACATCCGCATACGATTACAGCTGAAGAAATCCGCAAGTTAAACCCAAAAGGGATTATTTTCTCCGGCGGGCCAAATAGTGTTTACGATGAAAATTCTTTCCGCTGTGATGAAGCCATTTTTGAAATGGGTCTGCCGATCCTCGGTATTTGCTACGGGATGCAATTAATGACCGTCCATTTTAATGGGAAAGTTGAAAAAGCGAAAGAACGTGAATACGGAAAAGCAACGATGACGGTACAGAATCCATCAGCGTTATTTGCCGGACTGCCAAATGAGCAAACCGTGTGGATGAGTCACGGTGATCTTGTTGTCGAAGCTCCTGCAGGTTTTACTGTTGATGGCACAAATCCAACCTGTCCAATTTCAGCAATGAGTAATGAAGAGCAAAAACTTTATGCTGTTCAGTTCCACCCGGAAGTACGTCATTCCGTTTATGGGAATGAGTTGCTAAGAAATTTTGTTTTTAACGTGTGTGAGTGCACTGGCGATTGGTCAATGGGTAACTTCATTGAAATGGAAATGGCAAAGATTCGTGAGCAGGTTGGCGATAAAAAAGTTCTTTGTGCTTTAAGCGGCGGGGTGGATTCATCCGTTGTTGCTGTGCTGATTCATAAGGCAATCGGTGATCAACTTACTTGTATTTTTGTCGATCATGGCTTGCTTCGGAAAAATGAGGCTGACAGCGTGATGAAGACTTTTTCAGAAGGCTTCCACATGAATGTTATCAAAATTGATGCCAAAGACCGTTTCTTATCGAAGTTAGAAGGTGTTTCTGACCCTGAGAAAAAACGAAAAATTATTGGTAATGAATTTATTTATGTATTTGACGATGAAGCGACAAAACTGGAAGGTATTGAGTTCTTGGCCCAAGGTACGCTTTATACCGATATTATTGAAAGTGGTACGGCGACTGCACAAACCATTAAGTCCCATCACAATGTAGGCGGATTACCGGAAGATATGCAATTTAAACTAATCGAACCGCTAAACACCTTATTTAAGGATGAAGTCCGGGCACTTGGAACTGAGCTGGGAATTCCGGATGATATCGTCTGGAGACAGCCATTCCCTGGACCAGGTCTTGGCATTCGTGTGCTTGGGGCCATTTCAGAGGATAAACTGGAGATTGTTCGTGAATCGGATTGGATTCTTCGCGAGGAAATTAAAAAGGCCGGTCTCGACCGAGAAATTTGGCAATATTTCACTGTACTACCGGACATTCGCAGCGTCGGTGTAATGGGGGATGCAAGAACGTACGATTACACGATTGGAATTCGTGCTGTGACCTCCATTGATGGAATGACGTCCGATTGGGCAAGGATCCCTTGGGATGTTTTAGAAGTCATTTCAACAAGAATCGTTAACGAAGTAGCTCATGTCAACCGGGTCGTTTATGATATTACAAGTAAGCCGCCAGCAACGATTGAGTGGGAATAAGAAAAGCGGAAGCGCCTAGGCGCTGACAATAAGAAAAGCAAAGAACTGGAACCGATTATTGGTTCCAGTTCTTATTTATTTTTGGAAAAAGCGACTAATTATATCAGGAACATCCATATTCACGAACGATGTTAAAATTTATTTTAATATCGTTCGTATTTTTTGTTTACAAGAGGTTTCTTTCCTGCTAAAATAAAAAACGTGTTAAGAGAAGGTAATAATAATTGCATCGTATAATCTTGGGGATATGGCCCAAAAGTTTCTACCGAGCCACCGTAAATGGCTTGACTACGAGGCAGTGTTTAATATAAGAGGTATGTTTTCTTTTCCTCTATTTATTGCACTTGCCTTACGTCAGCTCCGGTAGAATAAACCGGAGCTTTTTTGCATAAACAATAAAGAAAGAACCTTAGGGGGCAAAAGAATGCATAAGTATTTTGAATTTGAGAAACATGGGACAAATTATCGCCGTGAGTTTATTGGGGGACTAACGACCTTCTTAGCAATGGCTTATATACTAGTTGTTAATCCATTAACATTATCATTAGCTTCCATAAAGGACTATCCTGATGCCTTAAGAATGGACTATGGTGCAGTATTTGTGGCAACAGCTCTTGCATCTGCACTAGGATCAATTGTCATGGGACTCCTTGGGAAGTATCCGCTGGCATTAGCTCCAGGAATGGGCTTGAATGCGTTCTTTGCTTATACGGTGGTATTAGGGAGCGGAATTCCTTGGCAGCACGCCCTTGGAGCAGTTCTTATCTCAGGTGTATTTTTCTTCTTATTGACTCTTACTGGCCTGCGCGAAAAAATCATTAACGCGATTCCAGTTGATTTAAAACATGCTGTTGGTGCAGGGATTGGCTTGTTCATTACTTTTATTGGATTACAAAATGCTGGGATTGTAGTCAATAATGATGCAACACTAGTTGGATTAGGCGATTTGACAGCCGGGCCTACACTACTTGCTATTTTTGGTATCGTCGTAACAGTAATTATGATGACTAGAGGTATTAACGGAGCTGTATTTTATGGTATGGTCATCACAGTAATCGTAGGAATGATCTTTAACTTAATTGATATGCCGACTAAAGTAGTTGATTCTGTTCCAAGCTTATCACCGACGTTTGGTGCAGCATTCTCTTCGTTCGGAGATAGCTCTTTTTATACAACAGCCATGCTTGGAATTGTTCTTACCTTCTTGTTTGTTGATTTCTTTGACAATGCAGGTACCCTTGTTGCAGTAGCAAACCAAGCGGGAATTATGAAAGACAATAAGCTGCCTCGAGCTGGACGCGCGCTAATTTCGGATTCGATTGCAACAACTGTTGGTGCTGTATTAGGTACATCAACTACAACATCTTACATTGAGTCCTCTGCAGGGGTTGCCTCTGGTGCTAGAACTGGATTTGCAGCCTTAGTAACAGCTGGATTCTTTATCTTATCGCTGTTCTTCTTTCCGTTATTATCAGTGGTTACTGCACCTGTAACAGCACCTGCGTTAATTATTGTTGGGGTGTTAATGGTATCTTCACTAGGGAAAATTGATTGGCAGCGTTTTGAAATTGCTGTTCCTGCATTCTTAACAATGATTGCTATGCCGCTGACTTACAGCATTGCAACAGGTATTGCGGTTGGCTTTATCTTTTACCCAATTACAATGATGATCAAGGGTCGTACAAAAGAAATTCACCCAGTTATGTACTTTTTCTTTGTAATCTTTGTTCTATATTTTATTTTCTTAAAATAATGTTAAAGGGAACTGTGGGCGCACCACAGTTCCTTTTATTTTGTCAAAAATTATCGTTCGAATAATTTACCAACTAGTAGGACATAATGTTGTCGAACTTTGTCGTTGACTTCCTGTTTTCTGTCTTTTATTCTGTAATTACAAAGGTAAAATGGGAGAAGTGGGGAAAAAGGGAATGGCGCAGCTGAAAATTGAAAAGGTTTTAAATAATAATGTATTGATTGCTGAACATCCTTCCTATGGTGAAGTAGTTTTGATTGGTAAGGGGATCGGCTTTAATCGCAAACATGGTGATTTAATTGAGAAGGACTCTGCTGAAAAGCTCTTTGTCTTAAAAAATGAAAAGGAGCAACAAAATTATCTTAAATTGCTCCCTTTTATTGATAACGATTTCTTAGAGGTGATCATCGCATCGATTGAGTTAATCAAGCAACGAACAAATTCGATGTTAAATGAACATATTCATGTTGCCTTAACTGATCATTTAATGTTTGCCTTAACACGGGCTTCCCAGGGGATGGAAATGAAAAATCCCTTCTTAGTGGAGACAAAGGCGCTATATCGTCATGAGTATGAAGTGGCTAAAGAAGTTGTCCAACTTATTAAGGATAACACTGGGATTAGCTTTCCAATCGGTGAGGTTGGCTTTATCGCCTTGCATATTCACAGTGCAATAACCAATAAAGACCTATCTGATGTAAACCAACATTCCCAACTTGTCAGCAGACTGGTCGATATGGTTGAAGAACAGTTGGAGCTAGTAATAGATAAAGAAGGAATCGATTATATGAGACTTGTTCGCCATCTCCGTTTTGCGATTGAACGAGTTGTAAACGGTGAAAAAGTGGATGAGCCAGAAAAAATTTCTTCCCTATTGAAAGATGAATATCCTATATGCTATAATCTTTCATGGAAGCTCATAAAAGTGATGCAACAAACCTTAAAATTAAAAGTCTTTGATGCAGAAGCAGTATATCTAACGATGCATTTACAACGACTTCAAAAAAAATATAAATAGCACTTATTCTTTTACGTGTTACTGATTCGATCAGGCATGAGTAAAAAGTATAATTGAACTCAAGTTATTGGGGTAATCTATACCCATAGCTTTATTCAATTGGACCTTTACTCATGCCTTTTTTGTTGTTACTTCTAACAAATATGTAACCGCTTTATGAGCTAAACAAAAAATAGGAGGGACTTTATATGTTTAAAAATGCTTTTGGTGTTTTACAGAAAGTCGGTAAAGCATTAATGTTACCAGTTGCGATTCTGCCAGCTGCTGGGATCTTACTGGCAATTGGTAATGCGCTTCAAAACCCAACACTAATTGACATCGCCCCATTCTTAGATAATAGCGGGATTGCGATGGTTGCAAGGATTATGGAACAAGCTGGTAGTGTCATATTCGGAAACCTATCATTATTATTTGCTGTTGGGGTTGCGATTGGACTAGCAGGGGGAGAAGGTGTAGCAGGGCTTGCTGCGATTGTCGGTTTCCTTATTATGAATGCAACAATGGGGACTGCATTGGGCATTGATGCAGATGCACTTGCGAAGCATCCTCAAAGTTATGCTTCTGTACTAGGAATACCTACGCTGCAAACGGGTGTTTTCGGAGGTATCATCGTCGGTCTAATTGCCGCTTACATGTATAATAAATTCTTTGAAATTGAATTGCCATCATATCTAGGTTTCTTTGCTGGTAAGCGTTTCGTTCCGATTGTAACTGCTGCAAGTACTGTTCTTTTAGGATTGTTAATGATCCTTATCTGGCCGCCAATTCAATCAGGCTTAAATGCGTTCTCTACGAATATGGTTGATGCGAACAAAACGATTGCTGCCTTTATCTTTGGGGTGATTGAACGTTCATTAATTCCATTTGGATTGCATCATATTTTCTATGCGCCATTCTGGTATGAATTTGGAAGCTATACAAACGCTGCGGGTGACCTTGTTCGTGGTGACCAACGTATTTTCATGGAACAAATTAAAGATGGTGTTCAAAATTTAACTGCAGGTACGTTCACAACAGGTAAATACCCATTCATGATGTTTGGACTTCCTGCTGCTGCATTAGCGATCTATCATGAAGCTCGTCCAGAAAAGAAAGTGTTTGTGGGAGGCTTAATGGCTTCTGCGGCGTTAACTTCTTTCCTTACTGGTATTACCGAACCGATTGAATTCTCGTTCTTATTCGTTGCGCCAGTATTATTTGGTATCCACGCAATCTTTGCTGGATTATCATTTATGACTATGCACTTGTTAAATGTAAAAATCGGGATGACCTTCTCAGGTGGACTTATTGACTATATTTTATTTGGATTAATCAACCCACAAACAAATGCTTGGATCGTTATTCCAGTAGGTCTTGTCTTTGCGGTTATTTATTACTTCGGTTTCCGTTTTGCGATTCGCAAGTTTGATTTAAAAACTCCAGGTCGTGAACTTGAGGAAGAAGAAGATCAAGCGGCAACAGGAAAATCAGGTTCAGGTGATTTAGCAGCTAATATTTTAGATGCAATGGGTGGAAAAGATAATATTGCTCATTTAGATGCGTGTATTACACGTCTTCGTGTATCGGTTAATGATATTAAAAATGTGGACAAAGCTGAATTGAAAAAACTTGGTGCAGCTGGAGTCTTAGAAGTAGGAAATAACATTCAAGCAATTTTCGGACCACGTTCTGAAACCATTAAGGGTCAAATGAAAGATATTATGTCCGGTAAGAGACCTCGTACCACTTCTGTTGATACAGCGGAAAAAAGTCCGGAACAAAGTAATGTGAATTCAGATGCAATTGAAAAAGCGCGTGAGAATGAAGTGTTTGCAGCACCACTTAAAGGGGAAATAAAGCCAATTACTGAAGTGCCTGATCAGGTGTTTGCTGGAAAAATGATGGGCGATGGCTTTGCGATAGTACCAGCTGAAGGAACGGTGGTTTCACCGGTAAATGGAAAAATCGTCAACCTATTCCCAACTAAACATGCCATTGGTATCTTATCTGATACAGGGCGTGAAATCCTAATTCATGTTGGTATTGATACTGTTAATTTAAAAGGTCAAGGTTTTGAGACGTTAGTTTCTGAAGATGACATCATTGAACAGGGGCAGCCGTTATTAAAAGTTGATTTAAATTACATTAAAGAACATGCAACATCTACAATAACTCCGATTGTTTTCACGAACTTAGCCGAAGGTGAAAAAGTTGTACTTAATAACCAGGGTCAAGTGGAATTGAAGCAAGAAGGAATCGTTAAGATTACAAAGTAAAAGGAAGCTGGCCCTGGTAACTGGGCCGGCTTTTCTACTTATATTATAGAAGAAAGTCGGAAATGGAAAAATAATTCTAGGTTTTTGTTGACGCGGCATAGGCGTGGTGGTATTATATTAAAGCAGTCGTTAATGACAAGTTAACAACTTGTTGGTGTTTAAAATATTGCTAAAAAACATTGACAACGATTCGCTGAAATGATATAGTAATAAAGTTGCTTCTAACGGAGTAATGAGCTTGTTCTTTGAAAACTAAACAAACAAAATCGTGCAAACAAACAATATTAATCGTGTTTCTTCTATTATATATAGTTAGAACATGAGCCAACGTAACAAATGAGCTAATCAACTTTCTTGGAGAGTTTGATCCTGGCTCAGGACGAACGCTGGCGGCGTGCCTAATACATGCAAGTCGAGC
>NZ_JAMAUV010000026.1:0-50861 GCF_023714155.1 Neobacillus sp. MER 74 | reverse complement strand
TAGCGCAAGCTAGTAAGAACCCTGAAAGATGATCAGGTTGATAGGTCAGAGGTGGAAGCGTGGTAACATGTGGAGCTGACTGATACTAATCGTTCGAGGACTTAACCAAATAGAAAAGCGGAAGCGTACGCATAGCAACGTATGGCCTGGAGGGCTTTGACTGAGATAAAGGAAACACGAAGAGCGATAGCGATTCGATGTTGACTTATCATAGGGAAAAGACCGAAGGACACTAGTTGCTGGACGCTGGAGCTAGACAATTATACTAGGTGAACTCAAGTTTACAAACTTCTTCAGCATTATCTAGTTTTGAGGGAATGAAGCCTCAAATAGTCTGGCAGCATTGGCGAGAAGGTCACACCCGTTCCCATACCGAACACGGAAGTTAAGCTTCTCAGCGCCGATGGTAGTTGGGACACGCGTCCCTGTGAGAGTAGGACGTTGCCAGGCGGTTTCTTAAATTTTAAACCTATATGCCGGGGTAGCTCAATTGGTAGAGCAACTGACTTGTAATCAGTAGGTTGGGGGTTCAAGTCCTCTCGCCGGCACCATGCTTCTTAATTATTGGAATTACATCAGCGGAAGCATACTTAATATAATATGCGGGTGTGGCGGAATTGGCAGACGCACCAGACTTAGGATCTGGCGCCGCAAGGCGTGGGGGTTCGACTCCCTTCACCCGCACCAAGTTTTTTTACGAAGTAAAATAAACAAAGTTTTTTGCGATAGCAAAATAACTTACCATAATTTGCGGAAGTAGTTCAGTGGTAGAACACCACCTTGCCAAGGTGGGGGTCGCGGGTTCGAATCCCGTCTTCCGCTCCATGATATTGCCGGGGTGGCGGAACTGGCAGACGCACAGGACTTAAAATCCTGCGGTAGGTGACTACCGTACCGGTTCGATTCCGGTCCTCGGCACCACAAAATAATTAAATTCATTTGCGCCCTTAGCTCAGCTGGATAGAGTGTTTGACTACGAATCAAAAGGTCGGGAGTTCGAATCTCTCAGGGCGCATTTTTTATCGGGAAGTAGCTCAGCTTGGTAGAGCACTTGGTTTGGGACCAAGGGGTCGCAGGTTCGAATCCTGTCTTCCCGACCATTCTTCTAATAACTTATGGGGTCTTAGCTCAGCTGGGAGAGCGCCTGCTTTGCACGCAGGAGGTCAGGGGTTCGATCCCCCTAGACTCCACCAATTACTTTAAAGACGATATTATGGCGGTGTAGCTCAGCTGGCTAGAGCGTACGGTTCATACCCGTAAGGTCGGGGGTTCGATCCCCTCCGCCGCTACCAATTAAGATTTTTTAATTATTATAATGGAGGAATACCCAAGTTTGGCTGAAGGGATCGGTCTTGAAAACCGACAGGCGGGTAACACCGCGCGGGGGTTCGAATCCCTCTTCCTCCTCCAGTTTTATCATTTGTTTTTTATATGTGGAGGGGTAGCGAAGTGGCTAAACGCGGCGGACTGTAAATCCGCTCCCTCCGGGTTCGGCGGTTCGAATCCGTCCCCCTCCACCATTTAGGGGCATAGTTTAAAGGTAGAACTAAGGTCTCCAAAACCTTCAGTGTGGGTTCGATTCCTACTGCCCCTGTTGAATATTGTCCACTAAAATTTCATAGCTTTATTTATGAAATTTTTATTATGCCGGTGTGGCGGAATTGGCAGACGCGCACGACTCAAAATCGTGTTCCGTGAGGAGTATCGGTTCGACCCCGATCACCGGTATCTTTATTTTATTACTTTTTCTTATCGTCAATTAGCAGTAGAATTGAGTTATATCAACGTTTTGAACGTCTACTTACAGTAATGTAAGTAGGCGTTTTTTGTTTGTCTTTAAGTTATTCTTTGCAGTTTCCTTCATGACAAAATTACTTCAAATCGTGTTCACTGGTGGGGGTAAATATCGATATGGCATTTTGAAGTGTAAAATATCTTTGACACCCCATTTATCATATTTTATAATCAAGATGTAAAAAACCTTTTACACCTTATAAAATCTAAAGGTGGCATAGTGAATGGAAAATAGAATTAAGGAGTACAGAGAAAAAAGCAGTCTTTCTCAAGGGAAGTTAGCAGAATTATGCAATGTAAGCAGGCAAACGATTAACGCTATCGAGAACAATAAATATGACCCAAGTTTGCAGTTAGCATTTGATATCGCAAGGACATTGGGAGTCGCCATGGAAGATTTATTTATCTCTGAGATTGGGGGAAAAAGGAATGAATAAAACCAAAAGTATTATCGTTATTTTAGTCTTTATTGTTTTTCTATCCATTGTAGGATTTACCTTATACAAATGGGTTAGTTATGGAACTATAGATGCAGCTGGTATTTTCTTTAGTTTTCTAGCGTTAAGCTATTTTTTTAATTTGCTTAATTGGGGCCATCATGAAGGTGGTGGTGAGAAAGATGAATTAGACAGGCATATTGAAACCCAAAGTGCCAAAATAGGTTATTATGTTCTCATGATTTTATCTGGTTTAATATTGTTTATTTCTGAAGGTACAGGCAGTTTCAATGAAATTGATAATTATCCATTGGTTATAGTAGTGGGTATAACTTTTGTTACAGTTCCGATTACAGAATTTATATATTCTAAGAAATACAGGTAAGTATACTAGAACCTATCTAATTAACAAACGAATAACATTATTTAAATAGCAAAATAGAACTTTTTAAGTTCAAGTTCGTTTTAAATGAAAAGAAAGCTCAGAAATGTTGATATATCAATGTTTCTGAGCTTTCTTCAGTTTTGTCGGTCACCATAGAAAACAAACTTTGCAGCTTCTAATTTGATTCTTCAATAGGTCCAAATAATTGTTCATTCCAATGTAACCTTATGTCCTCTTCTAAGGAACGCTTATGTTGTTGCAATGCTTCAATTAAGGAGGAGAGGTCACGATTTTTTAATGCTTCAAACATATTATGATGATCTTTGTGTCTTTTTAAGCTATTTTCAAAAACTTCACTGTACCCAACTCGTGCTAGTGAAATTATAGGGTTAATACTGTCATAAATGTTTTGAACCTTATGATTCCTAGCATATTGCACCAATAATTGATGGAACTCCTTATCTAGTTTACTGTAAGACTCATAAGAAAAGGGCTGTACTCTCAATAGTGAATCCATTTTTTCAATTATTTGTTTCATATCTTCTATCTGTTCATCTGATAAATGCTCAATAGCTTGTGCTGCCGCCCATGTTTCAACCATAAATCGAGCATCGAGAGCCTCCATACAATCTTTGAAACGTAATTGGGTGATGTATGTTCCTTTTCTTGGAAATATTTCGACTAACCCATCATGTACCAATTGATTTACCGCTTCTTTTACGGGTGATCGACTTACTCCATATTTATTTGCTAATTCAATGATATCCAATTTTTCTCCAGGTGAAAAAATCCCGCAAATAATTTCATTTCGAAGTTCTTTATATACTTGTGTTGCAAGAGCAGAAGTATCAATCATTATAGTAAATTAACCTCCCAAAATTCATAGGTAATTTGCAATACCTAACATGTAACATGTCACACTATTAATAAATTATAGGGGAATTATATACTTGTAGTCAATTTCTTGTGTGAAAGTAAATTACAAAAAAGACAATAAAAAAGAATTGACTGATTATTTATTTTATTCTAACATTACCTTGTGAAATATGAAATGTGAAATGTTACATGTCACAAATTATTCATTTACAATTTTTATGTTATCCATTCGGGTTAGAAAATTTGTTTATACTTTTAAAATTGGGGGTATAATCTCAGGAAATATTTTCCTTTTTATGGGAATTATATAGCACTTTACAATTGTTTTAAAAAATATCCAAAAATAAAGAAAATTAAGATATTGACAATTCGGAAAGTTAAAGATTAAGATGATGTTAGAGTTTTAAATAGTTATATATAGTTTTATAATATAAAACTCCGAGACTAATTTTGTCTCTTGTTTTTAGTTTTATTATGAAAACTAAGTTTTATAATATAAAACTAAAGGTGGTGATAAATTTTTTTTAGTATAAATGATACCGCTTTCAAAAAAACAAAAACCATTTTAATTGGGGGATGAGCGATTAAATGAAAAAGTTATTTTCAGTAGCGACTGGTGTAATTCTTAGTGCTTCTTTACTTCTTTCGGCTTGCGGGGGAGCAACAGAAAAATCGTCTTCCAATGAAGCTTCAGCCGGACCGGCTAAAACAATAAAAGTGGCAAATTATTTTGCTGAAAACCATCCGCAAAACGTTGCTTTAAGAGAAAAGTTCAAAAAGATTGTTGAAGAAGAATCAAAAGGAAGCCTAAAGGTTCAAATATACCCAAATAGTACGCTTGGAGCGGAAAAGGAATTTTATGATGGGGTTCGTAACGGGACAATTGAAATGGGCATTCCGGGCTTAATTATGCAAGCTGACATCCCAAAAATGGGTGTTCCAGAATGGCCATTCCTCTTTAAAGATTATGAGCATGTCAAAAAAGTTCTAAATGGAGAAATTGGTAAAGAACTAACAGCAGATCTTGAAAAACAACATGGTGTGAAACCGCTCGCCTGGAGTGCAAATGGTTTCCGTATGTTTTCTTCAAACAAGCCAATTAAGAGTCAGGATGATTTTGATGGACTACGATTAAGGATGCCAAACATTCCTAACTATATTACTCTCGGAAAACTTCTTGGCGCAAATGTCAGTCCGCTTCCTATTTCAGAAGTATTTACAGCGCTTGAACAAAAGGTTGTTGATGGCCAGGATAATCCAATTGCAACTTTGAGGGCTTCTGGATGGTATGAAGTTCAGTCGGATGTTTTAGAGTCAAAACATATGTTTAGCCCTAATATTTTCATTATTAACAGCAAGTTTTATAACAGCTTAACAAAAGAACAGCAAAAAATTATCGAAGATGCTTCCAAGGAATATGCAGATTATGAATTTGAACTAATGGAAAAAAGCTATGAAGATGATAAAAAATTCCTTGAAGAAAAAAATGTAAAGTTTAATACTCCATCTGATGAATTTGTAAAAGAAATGGAGAAAGCTGCCGAGCCTTTATATAAAGATATCTATAAGGAATATGACTGGGCAGAAGATTTGGTAAAACGAATTAAGGATGAGCAATAGAAAGGCATGCACTTTCTTAAAGCTCTTCTTTATAGAGAAAGGCGGGAAGAAGATGGAAAAGTTATCAAAATACTTGGAAACGATGTTGAACATTTTTATGGCGTTTGCTCTTTCCTTAATGGTCATTCTTGTTTTTGGAAATGTTGTTTTACGTTACTTCTTTAATTCAGGCATAACATGGTCAGAGGAAATATCCCGCTATTTATTTGTCTGGCTAACCTTTTTAGGAGCGATAGGTGCTTTTAAGGATAAAGAGCATCTTGGAGTTGATATGCTTGTAAAACGTTTGCCAACCGGATTGAAAAAGGTAGCACTGGTTATCAGTGATTTATTAATGCTATATGTTCTTTATTTGGTCCTTGATGGAAGCTGGAAAATGACCTTGATCAATTTACATAGCAAAGCTCCTGCAACAGGTCTTCCGCTTGCTGCTGTTTACGGGACAGGGATTTTAGTCAGTATTTCAATGGGGTTAATATTAATCAATAATCTTATTAAACTCTTAACTAATAAACTGACGGATGCAGAATTAGTGCTAATTAATGATTCTGAAGAAATGATTGATTTCCACGAAAAAGACTTGATAAAGGAGGGAAAACAAGCATGATTGGTGTGTTTTTAGGTTCTCTGCTTGGGACGATGGCTCTTGGGATGCCAATTGCTTTTGCACTTTTATTGAGTGGCGTTGCATTAATGTACTTTCTTGGGATATTTGATAGTCAGATTATTGCCCAAAACTTAATAAGTGGAGCAGACAACTTTCCTTTGATGGCTATTCCCTTTTTTATGCTTGCTGGGGAATTAATGAACGCTGGCGGGCTTTCCCAAAGAATCGTTAAAATGGCGATGTCTATGGTGGGACATATCAGAGGCGGCCTTGGTTACGTTGCTATCATTGCAAGTGTATTGTTTGCCAGCTTATCTGGGTCAGCTGTAGCAGATACTGCTGCACTAGGTGCCATATTAATTCCGATGATGGTAAAAAGCGGTTACGATGTTAACCGGTCAAGCGGGTTGATTGCGTCAGGAGGAATCATTGCACCAATAATTCCTCCGAGTATTGGATTTATAATTTTTGGAGTAACCAGCGGAGTGTCGATTACCAAACTTTTTATGGCAGGAATTGTACCAGGAGTCCTGCTTGGGGTAGGGCTTTGCGTTACCTGGGCGATTGTAGCCCATAAAGATCAAGTGACTGTACAGCCTCGAAAATCTATGAAAGAAATTTTGATCTCAGTTAGAAATGGTTTTTGGGCCCTGTTATTGCCTTTGATCATTATTGGAGGGCTAAGAGGAGGAATCTTCACTCCAACTGAGGCGGCTGTAGTTGCTGCTGCTTATGCGCTATTCGTTGGGCTGGTGGTGTACCGTGAATTGAAACTCTCAGAGCTATTTCACGTTCTTGTGAGAGCAGCAAAAATGACGAGTGTTGTTATGTTTCTAGTAGCTGCTGCATTGGTTTCATCTTGGTTAATTACCGTTGCCAACCTCCCTGAACAAGTTATTACTCTTTTGGAACCGTTATTGGATCATCCATTATTACTTCTTTTGATGATTAATCTTTTAGTAATTATTATTGGAACTGCGATGGATATGACACCTACGATTCTTATCCTTACTCCTGTTTTAATGCCTTTAATTGAGAAGGCTGGGATTGATCCAGTTTATTTTGGAGTCCTATTTATCCTTAATAATGCTATTGGTTTGTTAACGCCGCCTGTCGGTACAGTGTTAAATGTTGTCTGTGGAGTTAGTAAGATAAGCATGGAAGATATCATGAAAGGGATTTGGCCTTTCCTTCTAGTAGAAGTGGTGGTTTTGATTCTACTAATTTTATTCCCTGATCTTGTACTAGTTCCGCTCGAATGGTTTATATAACGTAAAGGGGATGTGGATATGGGTAAATTTAAAGTAGTCATTACCGATTGGGAATATGATGACCTTTGCTATGAAGAGCAGGTTTTTGAAGGGCATAGTGAAATTGAATTGGTCGGTGCCCAGTGCCGTACTGAGGAAGAAGTAATAAGTGCTTGCAAAGATGCTGACGGTATCATTAATCAATATGCACCTTTAAGTAAAAGAGTAATAGAATCTCTTGAAAAATGTCAGGTTATTACCAGGTATGGAGTGGGTGTAAATACAATAGATTTGAAAGCGGTTACGAAAAAGGGGATTTGTGTAGCAAATGTACCCGATTATTGCATGGATGAAGTTTCAGATCATGCATTAGCCCTTATCCTTTCCTGGACGAGGAAAATTGTGTTGGCAAGCAACCAAGTGAAAAATGGAAATTGGGATTTTAAAGTGACAAAGCCTATTCAACGATTTAGAGGCCAAACTCTTGGACTGGTTGGGTTTGGCAAGATTCCACAAGCACTGGCTGAAAAAGTAATACCCCTAGGCTTTAATGTTATAGCAGCGGATCCATACTTTCCTGCCGAAGAAGCAAAGAAAAAAGGTGTTACTCTGGTATCTCTGGAAACTCTTGCTGAACAATCAGATGTTATTTCGGTACATGCCCCGCTTACACCAAGTACTAAAGGAATGATAGGCAAGGAGCATTTTGCAAGGATGAAAAAAGCTCCATTGATTGTCAATACAGCAAGAGGTCCGGTCATTGACGAGCAGGCACTTATTGAGGCATTGCAAAACGGAAAAGTTTCCGGTGCAGCATTGGATGTTCTTGAAGAAGAACCAATTATCCATAACCATCCTTTCCTATCGATGGAAAATGTTATCGTTACACCACATGTAGCATGGTATTCAGAAGAAGCAGAAAAAGAAATGCGTTTGAAGGCAGCAATGGGTGTTGTTGATGTCCTTATTCACGGCGAGTATCCGAAATATCTTGTAAACAAAGAGGTAAAAATGCATTCAAGACTGGAAGAAGGCGTTTCATTAGAAAGATATGGCCAACTGGTTAAATAAAAGGGGGATAAAAAATGAAATCTTTGATTAAGAAAATCGGTGTGGGACTAATCCTGCCAAGTTTGCTCCTGTTAAGTGCATGTGGTTCAAGCTCAACTAGCAGCAGTACTAATGGTGAAGGAAAATCAAGCAGTATCCAGGAAAGAACTATCAAAGCAGGTATTGGATTAAATGAAGATCATCCAGAAGGGCTTGGATTGAAAAAATTTGCTGAAATTGTATCAGAGAAGAGCGGAGGAAAATTAAAAGTTAAGCCTTTCTACGCTGCAACTCTGGGTGATGACCAAAAAATGACTGAAGCACTTCAAGGAGGACTGCAGGAAATTACCATTCCATCCACTTCTCCTCTTGTAGGAATGATCAAGGAATATGGAATTTTTGACTTCCCATTCCTATTTAATAATGGTGAAGAGGCAGATGCGGTTCTAGATGGTCCTGTCGGCCAAAAGCTTCTTGATAAACTTCCGGAGCATGGGCTTATTGGACTGGGATACTGGGAAAATGGTTTCCGCCAGTTGACAAACAGTAAACACCCCGTTAAAACAGCGGAAGATTTTAAAGGCTTGAAAGTTAGAACGATGCAAAACGAAGTCCACCTTGCCGCTTTCAAGGATCTTGGTGCGAACCCTACTCCAATGGCGTTCTCCGAAGTATTTACAGCCTTGGAGAGCAAAACTGTTGATGGACAGGAAAATCCGCTTGCAACTATTAAGTCAAATAAATTCAATGAAGTTCAGGATTATTTAAGCCTTACAAAGCATGTTTACACTCCGTTTGTTTTCCTTGTTAGCAAGAAGTTCTGGGATGGTCTTTCTAAAGAAGAGCAAAAAATCCTGAAGGATTCAGCTATTGAAGCTGGAAAATATCAGCGCCAATTAAGCCGCGAAGAAGATAAGAAGGCAGTTGAAGATCTTAAAGCTGATGGCATGAAGGTTAATGAGGTTTCTGATGAAGAAAAAGCGAAAATGAAAGAAATCATTGCACCAGTAACAGAAAAGTTTGCAGAAAAGTTCGGAAAAGACTTGGTTGATGAGCTAAATGCAGAAATTGATAAGGTACGAAAATAGTTTAAATGATCCCGGGAGATGATGGGAAATGGAAATTATTAATGAGCTCTTGCGGGGAATTCCGATTCCTAAGATGGTAAAAGTCAGGCAAAAATTTCATGCTCCTGAAATAGAAAATGTGGAAGAAGCAGTCCGAGAAGCAATTGCCGAGGCAAAGGTAATGGCCCGGATCAAACCTGGAGATCTTGTAGCGATTGCAGTAGGATCAAGGGGCGTAGCAGACCTGCCAATTTTGGTAAGGGAAACGGCAAATGCGGTAAAAAAAGCCGGAGGAAATCCTTTTATCGTACCTGCAATGGGCAGCCATGGCGGAGCCACAGCTGAAGGCCAGAAGGATGTGCTTGAGCAGCTGGGAGTAACGGAAGGAACAACAGGGGCCCCTGTCAAATCCAGTATGGAGGTCGTAGAGATTGGAAGGCTTGAAAATGGCCTTCCAATCTATATCGATAAACATGCTTATGAGGCTGATAAGGTAATTGTTATTAACAGGATTAAACCACATACTGCCTTTCGGGGGCCTGTTGAAAGCGGCTTGATGAAGATGATTACGATTGGCCTGGGAAAACAAAAAGGTGCGGAGGCGGCCCATGCGTACAGCTTTAAATATATGGCCGAGCATGTTGTAAAAATGGCTGAAATTGCAATTGCCAGGGTTCCTATTATTTTTGGGCTTGGGACGTTGGAGAATGCCTATGATCGGCCGGCGAAAATAGTCGCCATACCTTCTGAAGAAATTTTTACAAAAGAACCCTCATTATTGCTGGAAGCCAAATCGCTGATGCCAAGAATTATGTTTGATCCAATTGATGTTCTAGTTGTTAATGAAATTGGAAAAGATATTTCCGGCGATGGCATGGATCCAAATATTACTGGAAGATATGCAACGCCTTATGCAAGCGGCGGACCGAAGGTAACAAGGATCGCTGTTTTGGGCTTAACAAAAAAGACACACGGGAATGCAAATGGAATTGGAATGGCTGATATGTCCACTAAAAAAGTTCTTGATGAAACAGCTTTGGAAAAAGGATATGCGAACGCCTTAACAAGTACCGTGATTGATGTGGTGAAGCTTCCAATGATTTTAGAGAACGAGGAACTGGCTGTAAAGGCAGCCATCAAAACGTGCAACGCCTTTGACTTAAGCAAAGCCCGGGTCGTAAGAATAAAAAATACACTTGATATTCATGAAATATGGATCTCAGAATCCCTGCTTGAAGAAGCAAAACAGAATGAATTTATTGAGATACTATCTGAGCCTATAGAAATGAACTTTTCGTCAAAGACTGCGGAGCAAGTATATTAAAAAGCAGTTTTGCTTTAGGTAAAAGGAGGATCAATCATGACAGTAAAGTACCCTAATATTGAAAATAAGGTAAATCCTTATCGGGATAACGTCCAGGGCAAGGCAAATGAACCTATTTGTGTTGCGGGTTTATTGGATCGTTCCAAGCAAATCCTTAGTACAGAAATGAAAGGGGTCAAGCCGGACTGGACACTTGAAGAAATTTATGACAGGCTTCATAACAATGCTCCGCGTATTGCCATAATTGGCGGGTCTCCTGACCATCCTGCGCATATCATGGATTTTCAGACGGTTGCCAGGGCTGCCATTCGTATTTGGCAAAACGGCGGTGTTCCATTCCAGTTTTCAACCCCTGTTATGTGTGATGGTACTGCACAAAGCAACCAGGGGATGAGTTATTCCCTTCAGAGCAGAAATGCCGTTGCCCAAATGGTCGTAAACCAGATGGAAGCGCACAGCTACCATGGAGCATTTGTTATTCAGGGATGTGATAAGCAGCCTCTGGGTGTTGTTTCAGCACTTGCACATCTGGACCGAATTAGAAGACATCGAAATGAAGCGCCATTTATTGCGACTTTTGCACCTGCCCATGTTCTAAAAGGAGGCACTATTCCTGATAATCTTTTTGCAGAACTTGAAGAAGTGGCGGGAAATGCAGAAGCTTCCGGCGCAGAGGATATTGCCTATGATTTAAGGGATGCATTAGCGTACATACTCCAATGTTCTTCTAACACGGCATTTCAGGGAGTATTAGAGAGAGCAAGGGAAAGAGGCATTATTTCCAAAGAGCAGCATGAAGATTATGAGAAAAGGCTTGCAGTTGCAACTTGCGATGGCCAAGGCGGTGTGTGTGCATTCAATGGGACCGGAAACAGTTCAAGGCATCTTGTTGCTGGAATGGGGCTTGTCCACCCGGCATTGGAGCTTTTGACTGCTCCGCCTACGCAGTTTGAAGTAAACCAAGCGGTTGACTCACTTGCGCTTATGATAAATAATCCTATATTTGGTGTTGCCAACATCATGGCAGCCAATATAAAGAACGCGATTAGAATTCACAGTGCTTCAGGAGGTTCCACGAACTTAATGATGCATATAGTTGCTGGGATGCTTTATGGCGGCTATAAATTTGATTTATGGGATTACGACCAGATACACCACGAAATTCCTATTCCAGATTTGTTCAATTACAGCCTTACCGAAGGGCGGGACATTTTTGCCCTTGCGATGCAATGCTGCAGCGGCCAAATCAAAGGGATGGAGACTTTGTTCTATGAACTTATTCAAAATGGCGTTCCCATGAATTTGGATGCGCCAACTGTTACAGGCTCAACCTGGGCAGAAAGGCTATCAGAAAAGCATAAATTGTCCGCTTTAGGAGTAAAAGAGAATCCAATCATTTTATCAAAGCCAAGAAGGCTGTTTAGCGGAGTTGATGTCATTAAAGGCAATTTTTTTGAGAGTGCTGTGGTAAAAATTAGCGGGATGACAACAGATCAACTCGATACTTTCGACAAAAAAGCATCATTCGTTCTTTTCTATGATAATGAAGAAACTGCCAATGAAAGCCTGTTGGATGAAAATCTATTGGATAAGATTAAGAAAAACAAAGAATTCAGCTATGATTCTATGCTTGCAATGCTAAAGCAAAATGCCCTTGAAAAGTACGATAAATATAAGGCGCTGGAATATGATCAGCTATTTGAAAAGATGGTTGAGGAGGGCACTTTGAAAATATCGATTATTGTGTCCGGGCAAGGGCCGGAAGCGTTTGGTATGCCTGAAATGTTTACACCTATGCAGCATATTAATGCCAACAGAAAACTTAAACGAATTGCAACTCTTATAAGTGATGGAAGATATTCTGGTGTTACATATGGCGCAGCTATCGGGCATATGACGCCAGAAGCCAAGAATGGCGGAGGTATCCTTTATTTGCAAACTGGCGATGTTCTTTATCTTGAACTCCGAAGCAAGAAAATAGAGTTTTTGGATGAAACAGAATTCCAGAATGGAAGATTATCTTTCAATTTTGAAGATACAAAGAATGCAAGACAGGCGCTTGGAGAGCAGAGGCTTCTTAATATTCGCGAGCGTCAGAGACTTGTAGCAGCAAGCAATAGGATGGCAGGGCATACGGATGCAGCAAACGGTGTAGTACCACTTGCTGTAGCGGAAGATGCTGTTTTTGATTATAAAAATGACGTCCTATTCCCTGTAAAGGAAGAATTGGCATAAGAAAAGTATATCGATGGGAGAGAGTAACTATGGAAAAAACACGAAAGTTCATTGAAAGTCTTGGATTCCCAAGTGGAGATCTTAACAGCCTGCCAGATTCACAGAAAACTTTTCCAGATGGGGCTCAATATAGAATCGAAATTCCAAGTGTCGAGGGACCTGCTGCCTTCAGGGAAGTCATTCAAGCATCCCAGGATTATGATGTAGAAATTCACAGAATTTCACAGGGAAGCGGAATCATGCTCTTAACAGATGACGAGTTGAAAGAAATGGCTGAACTAGGACAGGATAACAACCTTGAAGTTAGTTTATTTGTCGGTCCAAGAGGGACTTGGGATGTTACACCGATGTCCTGGGCAAGCGCTGGTAAGGTGATCGGGCTCAGGGTCGAAAGTATGGACCAGCTCGTATATTCTATTGAGGATATTAAGAGGGCCTGTGATTTTGGAATCAGAAGCATACTGGTTGCTGATGAAGGATTGCTTTGGCTGGTAAATGAGTTTAAGAAAAAAGGAGAGCTTCCTGAGGACCTTGTTGTTAAAATTTCCGTACAAATGGGGCAGGCGAACCCTGTATCCATTAAGTTGATGGAAGATATTGGAGCTTCTACTTTCAATGTTCCTACTGATTTAACTCTTGCCCGTCTCGCTGCAATCAGGCAGGCAATTGATATCCCTATTGATATTTATGTAGAAGTTCCGGATGATATCGGCGGTTTTATCAGGCACTATGAAATTCCTGAAATCATCCGTGTTGCAGCCCCTGTTTATATTAAATTCGGGCTGAAGAATGCACCAAATATTTACCCTTCAGGCACACATCTTGAAAAGACTGCAGTTGCTCTTTCAAGAGAACGGTTAAGAAGAGCGAAGATCGGGTTAGATATGATCAAACGATATGCACCGCATTTGAGAACCTCTAAAAAAGGAGCCATTGGCCTGGGAGTTCCAAAACAGGGAGTAGAAGTGAGGAGATAAAATCTCTTTCTACCCGTTTAAATAATTCTGCTCAAAAGGGCAGAGTATGACATGAAAGTAAAACGTGGTTTTATAATATAAAACAGGAGGGTTTTAAAATGAGAATCATTCGTTTCCTTGACAATAATTCACAAATTGTACTTGCGGCCTTAACCGATCAGGAAGAGGTTTACCCAATTCCTTTTAAGGATTTTATGGAGTTGGTTAATTTAGCTGAAAAATCTGGAATTTCAACACTAAAACTTGTTGAAACTTCCATTTCCGGCGTTACCGCGCTTAAAGAAAGGGTCGAAGATCTTCAACTTATCGTACCTATTGAAGCTCCTGAAGTTTGGGCCTCCGGCGTAACATATGAGAAAAGCAGGGATGCAAGAAACTATGAAGCTACGGGTGGAAAAGTCGATGTCGAAACTTGTTATGACAAAGTCTATGATGCAGAAAGGCCAGAAATCTTTTTTAAATCTACGGCTGCAAGGACAGTCGGGCCAAACACGCCTGTGTACTTAAGAAGTGATTCCAATTGGCAAATTCCAGAACCTGAAGTAGCTTTGGTCATTTCAAAGTCAGGTAAAATTGTCGGTTATACTGCTGGCAATGATATGAGCAGCCGCGATATTGAAGGGGAAAATCCTCTTTATTTGCCTCAGGCGAAAATCTGGAAACATTCCTGTTCGGTTGGGCCTGCAATCCGCCTGGCTGAAACAGTCGATGATCCATATAATTTTCAAATAACTTGCCGTATTTATAGAAATAATAAATTGGTTGTTGAAGGAACAGCCAATACATCACAGTTAAAGAGAAAATTCGACGAACTCGTTTCTTTCCTTGAAAAAGATAATGACATTTTTGATGGAACGGTTCTTATGACAGGAACATGCATTGTTCCTCCAAATGAGTTCACTCTTCAAGACAATGACCAAATTGAAATTGAAGTATCAACTATTGGTGTACTGTCCAATCCAGTAAAAGAACAGCAGCGAAGTAAAGAGGCTGTAAAATAATAGAATAAGTGGTATTTTACGAGGGAAGCGAAGTAAACTTACAATTCTACTTATTCTGTGTTTGGTGGTGTAATCATGGCAAGCAATTTAAAAACGGTAATGATGAAACCAATCGATAAGGTGGCCATTGCTTTAATGGCCATCCCACCCGATTCGGAAGTGGAAGTAACGTGCCAGGACAAAACATTTAAAGTAATGATTTCAGAAGAAATAAAATTTGGCCACAAGTTTGCAGTGATTGATATGGAGCAGGGAGAAGAAATATTAAAATACGGCGAAGTTATCGGTCTCGCCACTAAAAAAATCCTTGCGGGTGAACATGTTCATGTTCATAACCTGGAAGGGATAAGGGGAAGGGGAGATAAGGTTGCCACTTGATCAAAACTTAACCTTCATGGGATACAGAAGGCCTGATGGTAAAGTAGGGGTCAGGAATCATGTATTAATTTTGCCAACGATTACTTGTGCGACTCAGGCTGCACACCAGATTACCCAGCTTGTCCATGGAACAGTCAGTTTTATTCACCAGCATGGTTGTGCACAGGTGGGAGTTGATTATGAACAAACTTTCAGGACATATGTTGGTATGGGGCTTAACCCAAATGTCTATGGGGTAGTAGTGCTTGGCTTAGGGTGTGAAACACACCAGGCAAGAAGTGTTGCAGGAGAAATAGCCAAAAGCGGCAAGCCTGTAGAAGTTATTTCCATTCAAGATAGCGGTGGAACATTGATGGCCATTGCAGAAGGATCCAAAGCGGCGGCTAGAATGGTCCAGGAAGCTTCTGCACAAATGCGGGAGGTTTGCTATTTCAGCGAACTGACTATAGGTACGGAATGCGGGGGTTCGGATGCTTGTTCAGGAATTTCAGCAAACCCTGCAGTTGGCGTTGTAAGCGATATGATTGTCGAGGCAGGAGGGACGGCAATTCTTGCTGAAACAACTGAACTTATCGGTGCCGAGCATCTGTTGGCCAAACGGGCAACGAATGACAGAGTAGCAAAACGAGCTTATGAAATCATTGACATGATGGAAAAAAGAGCAATTTTAATGGGTGTCGACATTCGAACAGGAAACCCAAGCCCGGGTAATATAGAGGGCGGATTAAGTTCCCTGGAAGAAAAGTCCCTTGGTGCTTCAGCGAAATCCGGCACCAGCCCTTTAACCGAAATCGTTGATTACGCCCAGACGCCTACTCAAAAGGGGCTTGTATGGATGGATACCCCGGGCCACGATATTGAACAATTGACAGGGATGGCTGCTGGCGGAGCCCAGGTTGTTCTTTTTACAAGCGGAAGAGGGACACCAACCGGATCTCCTATTGTTCCAGTTATTAAGATTTCTACGAATACACCTATTTTTAATAAGATGAGTGAAAACATTGATATGAATGCTGGAACCATCATTGATGGCGAAGAATCCGTCGATGAAGTCGGCAAAAGAATCTTTCAAGAAATTGGCCAAGTGAGCTCAGGAAAACTGACCAAAGCTGAAATTTTAAAACAGCATGATTTTGGAATTTGGCGAATTGGCCCTACTTTTTAATCTATTTCAAATAAGAAGGAGAACCAAATGACTACACAAACACAAGCCAAAACATATAAAAACTATATTAATGGAGAATGGGTTTCTTCTATAGAAAATAAGACAGTAAAAAGCGTCAATCCAGCAGACAGGAATGAAATTGTGGGTTATGTATACCTTTCTGGAAAAGAAGACCTTGATCAGGCTGTTGCTGCAGCAAAGAGTGCCAAAACTAACTGGCGCAAGCTTTCTGGTGCTGCAAGAGGCGATTTCCTTTACAAAGCAGCCAATGTCCTTGAAAGTCGTTTAGATGAAATTGCAGAAACAATGACACGCGAAATGGGAAAAACATTGCCCGAGGCCAAAGGGGAAACAGCGAGAGGTATTGCTATTCTCCGTTACTATGCTGGCGAAGGAATGAGAAAAATCGGGGATGTCATCCCTTCTTCTGATAATGAAGCTCTCATGTTTACAACAAGGACGCCGCTTGGTGTCGTTGGGGTCATTTCCCCATGGAATTTCCCTGTTGCCATTCCAATTTGGAAAATGGCGCCGGCCTTGATATATGGAAACACTATTGTTATAAAACCGGCTACAGAAACTGCAGTTACAGCTGCTAAGGTAATTGAATGCTTCCATGAAGCAGGGTTCCCGGCTGGTGTTGTTAATTTTGTAACTGGTTCAGGCTCCGTGATTGGGCAAGGCCTTGTTGAACATCCGGATGTAAACGGGGTTACATTTACCGGTTCAGACTATACAGGAAAAAGAGTCGGTGCTGCAGCTTTTGCAAGAGGTGCAAAATATCAGCTTGAAATGGGCGGGAAGAACCCTGTTATCATTTCTAAGGATGCAGATTTGGATTTGGCTGTCGAAGGAACCATTAGTGGCGGTCTAAAATCTACTGGGCAGAAATGTACGGCAACCAGCAGGGTTTTTGTCGACAATGAAGTCTATGAAACTTTTAGGGAAAAACTAGTTTCCAAAGTGAAAGAGATTAAGGTTGGCCATGGACTCGAAAGTGAATCCTGGATGGGTCCTTGTGCTAGTGAAAGCCAGTTAAATACAGTTCTTTCATATATTGAAAAAGGAAAGGCAGAAGGTGCGGAACTTTTATTTGGAGGAAACAAAGTAACAGGTAATGGCCTTGAAAATGGTTTTTATGTTGAGCCAACTATTTTTGATAATGTTAACAATAATATGGCCATTGCCAGGGAAGAAATTTTCGGTCCTGTACTAGCCTTAATCCGGGTCAATTCTTTTGAAGAAGCGATTGAATTGGCTAATGATACAGAATACGGCTTAAGTGCTTCTATTTATACAAAAGATATTTCAAATATCCTTGCATTCATCAATGATATTGAAGCAGGCCTTGTAAGGGTAAATGCTGAAACAGCCGGTGTTGAGCTTCAGGCTCCATTTGGAGGAATGAAGCAATCAAGCTCACACTCACGTGAACAGGGGCAGGCGGCTATAGAGTTCTTTACTTCTATAAAAACTGTTTTCGTAAAAGGTTAAGCATGATTGGTTCTCCTCAATGTTTGGGGGAGAACCTTATTTAAATTTGGAGGCGTAGAAATGAAAATTATATCCTTTGAAAAAGATTAGTTGAGTCGATTAGACAAACAGTTGAAATGTTCCCAAAACATTTGAAGAGGGTGATAGGATGCTAGAATTGAAATATAACAAACTTCAAGAAATTTTAAGGGAAATGAAAACAGTAGTCATCGCCTTTTCGGGCGGCGTAGATAGTACGTTTTTATTGAAGGCTTCACTCGACACTCTAGGACGGGAAAATGTATTGGCTGTTACAGCTGATAGTGAAACATATCCGTTTGATGAATTGCAAGAAGCAATTCATCTCGCCGAACAGCTTGGAGCAAGATATGAAGTGATTCAGACATCGGAATTAAATATTCCAGGTTATTCTGAGAACACATCAAACCGATGCTATTTTTGTAAAAAAAGCTTGTTCGAGCATCTTGTACCGATTATGAAAGAACATAATTACAATAATGTTGCTTTCGGCCTTATCGCAGATGATCTTGGGGAGCATAGGCCAGGTACAAAGGCAGCGAGAGAATATAATGTAAGGGGCCCGCTCCAGGAAGCTGATCTATATAAAAGTGAAATTCGTGAGCTATCACAACAAATGGGTCTACCAACATGGGATAAGCCTTCCTTTGCTTGCCTATCGTCAAGGATAGCTTATGGAGAGCATATTACCATAGAAAAACTGAAAAAAATAGATAAATCAGAACAAGCTATTCGAGCTTTTGGAATTCGGCAATTAAGGGTACGTACCCATGGTGAGATTGCTAGAATTGAAGTAGAACCGCATGAGATGCAACGTTTATTGGAACATCATCATGAAATTACAGTAAAACTTCAAGAATTTGGATACACCTATGTTACGATGGATCTCATTGGCTATAAGAGTGGAAGTATGAATAAGGTTTTGCACAGTTAGGTAGAAACTGATAGAGAAAGGCCTATTGGTCCCTCGATTATCGGTATCAATAAAAGTTATAGTCCTTATAGGTCAATGCTTTGTAATGTTCAAAGCATTGATCTTTTTTGTTTTTATCATAATAAATATTTAAAAGGTTACTAATGTTCAAACAATTGTAATATTTGTGATGATTCTGAGGTTTCTGATTTGGGTATAATAGAAACAAAGAAAGGTGGAGGAATGAATGAGAAAACGTAATCTTAGCTTTAAGGAATTAGTGAAGGATAATAAACAGGAAATAGAAAGTGATTTTAAAGCAATCGAAAGAATTGAGACGAAAATTGATGATAAACATTCGAAAAATTTGAAATATGCATGAGTACTAATTAGTAGAGCATCCCGCGGGGTTGCTCTTTTTTTTTACTAGGGCAGGATTTTCTTTATAACTAAGAGGCTTCTTTTTTACTAAATGGGGAATTGTATTAAACACATACTTAATATGAAAGGAGTCATTTGATGCCAGAGCTTCCTGAGATGGAAAACTATAAAATCCTATTAAATCAAAAAATTGCAGGTCAAACGATAACAGAAGTACAAATAAATCGAGAAAAGTCAATCAATTTAAACCCTGTCCTATTTATTAAAACGTGTCACCATCAAAAAATAATTGATATCAACAGAAGGGGAAAGCATTTACTTTTTCACTTGCAAAATGGTCAAACTCTTTTACTCCATTTAATGCTTGGAGGTTGGATATATTATGGGACTGAAGCAGATAAGCCAAAACGAACGGTTCGAAAGAAATTGTATCAATCGATAAAAACAATCCTCCAAAAAGGCATCCAACATGGCGGTTACATGGATAATCCGCTCTTTAAGGATGATAAATTAACAGGAGGGTTTAATGCGTTGTATCAGGTGTATCATCGTGAGGGTGAAAAATGTAATAGATGCGGGTCTATTATCAAAATGGAAAAAATATCATCAAGGAAAACCTTTTATTGCCCTATTTGTCAAACATAGTTTACAGAATCTCGTCGAATGCGGCGAGATTTTTTTTGAAAAATTAAACTTTGTTATTTTGTTAAAAAAAATAAAACTTATTGTTTCGATTTTCGTCCTAATGTAATATACTATATACAAATAAGTATAACACATTTATAATAAACCTAATGAATATAACGTATTTAATGTGATTAAGGGGGTGGTAATGATTAAATTATCTAAACGCCAGGACGAAATCCTTGAGATTGTTAAACAAAATGGACCGATCACAGGGAAAGACATCGCAGAGAAACTTTCATTAACAAGAGCTGCATTAAGACCCGACCTCGCTATATTAACGATGTCTGGAAACTTAGAAGCAAGGCCTCGGGTGGGTTATTTTTTTAATGAAAGCTATGAATCAAAGCAACAAGCGAAGAAATTCATCCATCAAAAGGTAACAGATTATAAGGCCCTTCCGATCGTGGTTGAAAAATCTACTTCCGTCTATGATTCAATTGTTCAACTATTCCTAGAGGATGTTGGAACACTCTATATTGTTGATTCTAAAGGCCATTTAGCTGGGGTTGTATCTCGAAAGGATTTGCTCAGAGCATCACTAGGAAATCAAAATCTCCATGAATTGCCTGTTAGTGTGATCATGACGAGAATGCCAAATATTATGACGATTAATCCTGAAGAAACCTTGCTCGAGGCAGCTAAAAAGATGATTCATAATCACATTGACTCCTTACCAGTTGTAAAAGAAGTAGATGGCCAAAAAAATACATATTTACTTCTTGGCCGGATCACTAAAACAACGATTACACGAGCATATTTAGAAATGATGGAAAATAAATGAAGCGAAGGAGAGTGGCTGTCTTTTGGTACATAAAGAAGTAGTCTATGTTGTATCCGATTCAGTAGGAGAAACCGCTGAGTTTGTTGTCAAAGCAGTAGCAACACAGTTTAATGGCGGGCAGGTTGAAATTCGGCGGAATTCCTATGTGGATGACTTCGAAGATATTGAGGATATGATTTTATTGGCGAAAAAAAGCCCTTCTATTATAGCCTATACAATCGTTGTACCGGCATTAAAAAATTATTTAGATCACCGTGCCGAAGAAGAAGGAATTTTGGCAGTTGATCTATTGAGTCCATTAATGAATGCGTTTGAAACGAGCTTCCATAAACAGCCGCACCATCGTCCAGGTTTAATGAGAAAATTAGATGAGGAATATTTCCGGAAAATTGAAGCCATCGAATTTGCTGTCAAATATGATGACGGCCGTGATCCAAGAGGGATTACAAAGGCTGATATTGTACTAATTGGTGTGTCACGTACATCGAAAACTCCCTTGTCTATGTACTTAGCTCACAAACGCTTTAAAGTGGCTAATGTACCGCTAGTACCAGAGGTGGCACCTCCAGAAGAATTGTTCAATATACCGCGCAAAAATTGTATTGGATTAATTATTTCACCAGATAAGTTGAATGAAATTCGCAAAGAACGTCTAAAAGCAATGGGGTTAGCCTCACAGGCGAACTATGCTAGCTTTAAGCGAATACTTGAAGAGCTTGATCATGCTGAAAAAGTAATGAAGCGTGTTGGCTGTCCAGTCATTGATGTCTCAAATAAAGCCGTAGAAGAAACAGCAGGTTTAATCTTAGACGTGTTAAAAAAGGAGAGGGGTTTATAATATGGAGAAATTCGTTTATTTATTTCATGAAGGAAATGGCAATATGAAAGGTTTGCTCGGGGGGAAAGGTGCGAACCTAGCGGAAATGACGCGAATTGGACTGCCGGTGCCTTATGGTTTTACGATCTCTACACAGGCATGCAATGCATTCTATGAAGCTAGCAAAACGATTCCTACCATTGTTGAAGTTCAAACGTTAGAAGCCCTCGCGCGTCTTGAGGAGAAAATGGGGAAAAAGCTCGGCGATCCGGAGAATCCTTTACTAGTTTCTGTACGATCTGGTTCTGTTTTCTCCATGCCTGGTATGATGGATACCATTTTGAACCTAGGGATGAATGATGAAACCGTGGTAGGAATGGCAAACTTAACGAATAATCCGCGTTTTGCCTATGATTCTTACCGCCGCTTCATTCAAATGTTTAGTAATGTCGTCCTTAATATTGATACCTACTTTTTCGAACAATTATTAGAAGAGATTCGTGAAGAAAAAGGCTATTCTTCTGACCCGGAAATGAGTGCGGAAGACTGGAAAGAAGTCATTATTGGCTATAAAGAAATCGTCAAAAAACATACTAGAAAGAATTTCCCACAAGATCCAAAAGAGCAATTATTCCTTGCTATTCATGCTGTGTTTAATTCTTGGAATAATCAGCGGGCGATTGTCTACCGCCGCCTGAATAAAATTGCGGACCATTTAGGAACAGCCGTAAACATTCAAAGTATGGTGTTCGGAAATATGGGTAATGATTCAGGCACTGGTGTGGCCTTTACTAGAAACCCTTCGACTGGTGAGCATGTCCTTTATGGTGAATACTTAATTAACGCCCAGGGAGAAGATGTGGTTGCAGGGATTCGTACTCCACAGCCGATCGCAACATTAAAAGACGAGATGCCTGGAGTATACAAGCAATTCACTGAAACTTGTAAGAAACTCGAGTCCCATTATGAAGAAATGCAGGACATCGAGTTCACGGTTGAACGCGGCAAGCTTTTTATCCTGCAAACTCGTCATGGTAAAAGGACCGCACAGGCGGCTATCCGCATTGCAGTGGAAATGGTCGAGGAAGGAATCATCGATAAAAAGACCGCCTTGCTTCGTGTCGACCCTGACCAACTTAATCAACTCTTACATCGCCGGATTGACGATAAATTTCAGAAAACGGTGGTAGCGAAAGGCTTACCGGCTTCACCTGGAGCAGCGACTGGTCAAGTTGTTTTTGATGCAGATGAAGCGGAGCAATTAAGCATTGATGGTAAAAAAGTAATCCTTGTTCGTCCCGAAACAACACCAGATGATATCCACGGTATCGTTGCATCTCAAGCTATCTTGACAAGCCGAGGAGGAATGACGAGCCACGCTGCCGTTGTTGCACGCGGAATGGGGAAAGCCTGTATCTGCGGTTGCGAAGCCTTAAAGATTGACTTAAAGGCTAAACAGTTTACGATTGGCGATCAAGTCGTTAGTTATGGAGATATCATTACGATTGATGGCTCCACTGGTGAAGTAATGCTGGGAGAAATTCCAATGATTGACCCAGAACTATCGGATGAATTCCAGTTGTTGCTAGCATGGGCAGACCAAGAGCGTAAACTAGGGGTCCGTGCCAATGCAGATAATCCTGAAGATGCAAGAAAGGCATTCGAATTCGGAGCAGGTGGAATTGGATTATGCCGTACGGAACATATGTTTATGGACTTGAAAAGGATTCCAATTGTCCAAAAAATGATTCTTGCTGAAAATTATAATGAGAGAATGGAAGCGTTAAATCAGCTTTTACCAATGCAGCAAGGAGATTTTGAAGGAATCTTTGAAGAAATGAAAGGATTACCTGTCACTATTCGGTTACTAGATCCGCCGTTGCATGAATTTTTACCAAATAAAGAGGATTTGTTGGTGGAAGTGACGAAACTTCAAATCTTAGATCCTCAATCACCAGAATTAAAAGCGAAAGAGCAGTTGCTGAAAAAAGTTCGTCAATTAGATGAGTTTAACCCGATGCTTGGCCACCGTGGCTGCCGTCTGGGAATGATTTATCCAGAGATTTATGAAATGCAAGCGAAAGCCATTTTCTATGCAGCGGCAACGCTCTTAGACAAAGGTATTGATGTACAGCCGGAAATT
Source organism: Neobacillus sp. MER 74 (assembly GCF_023714155.1). Classification (NCBI taxonomy): domain Bacteria; kingdom Bacillati; phylum Bacillota; class Bacilli; order Caryophanales; family Bacillaceae; genus Neobacillus; species Neobacillus sp. MER 74. The sequence goes on along the minus strand of NZ_JAMAUV010000026.1, from coordinate 27,461 downwards.
ATGATTCCTTTGGTTGGTCATGTGAATGAGTTAAAGGATATGCGTAAATTAGTAATTGATTCGGCAATACTCGTGCAAGAAGAAACAGGAAAGAACTTCGAGTACACAATCGGAACCATGATTGAAATTCCTCGTGCCGCTTTGACTGCTGATAAGATTGCCGAGGAAGCAGATTTCTTCTCCTTTGGTACCAATGATTTAACGCAGACAACATTCGGCTACAGCCGTGATGATGCCGAAGGAAAGTTCTTGCAAGCTTATATCGAAAATAAAGTTCTTCCGGAAAATCCATTTGCGGTTCTCGATCAAGAGGGTGTAGGAAAGCTTGTGGAAACAGGCGTCAAGTTGGGCCGTGGAACAAAGCCTTCCTTAAAAACAGGAATATGCGGTGAACATGGCGGAGAAAAGACATCCATTGATTTCTGTTACAAAATGGGCTTAGATTACGTCAGCTGTTCGCCATACCGTGTCCCACTAGCACGATTGGCAGCAGCACAGGCCACGATCCGCCATGAATTAAACAAAGCAGAAGTATATACAACAGCATAAAACAAGGAAAGGGATGTGTGCAAAGTGCACCATCCTTTTTATTTTCCCGATGGTATTGCGAACCTATATGGGATTAGTAGGCTATATTCTGCTTATACTATAAAAAACAGAAAAAGGGGACTCATACCAATGGGGGCAATTGAACGCAGCGGATATCGATTTGTACCAGAATTTAGTGTCATTCAACAGAATGGAGCAATACATGTGTACCATCAAGAAAACTTTATTGAAGAAATTAAATTTCAGTTTTCAGGAAAGTTTCCTGAATTGGACCAAATCGAAGACTTAGTGGATCAATATTGCAATGAACATCAGTTATAGAACCGAATATTCGTTCGGTTTTTATTTTTGTGTTATTATATATATAGTAACCACTTTTTAGAAAAGGAGGGAATTTGATGAACAAATTAACGACCATATACCCTCAAGCGATTGAACATACAAAAATGAAAATATATGAAGATATTAACCATTATTTCGAAACGAAGGAAACACTGCCTTCCTTTGAACAATATCTAACTGACCGCAAGGATTATGTCGAACAAATTTGGATTAATGTTTGGCTCAATAAATCGACGAATGATGTCCCGCGGAATGAAAAAAAGCAATTATTAAGTGAAAAAGGCTTTGAGGTACAGGGAATCGACCGTAAATTGATCAACAAATTGTTTAGAGATGAAATGCGCATGTATCAACCATTTGATGCGATGGGATGGATTAAGGAAACATTTTCAGGAAAACCAGATGTGTGGCAGAAACTGTATCAGGATGCGAAGGACAATTTTATCAAGCGCGAAGAACAAAAACAACTGGAAGAACAAAAGCAACTCATTAGAAGTGAAATTGAGGATAACGCAGTTGCGATTTTAGAAGAACAATATGAAGGGTTCTATTTATCATTACGTTACTTCGTGGCAAAACAACTAGTGGCAGATTTACAAAATAACGTGAAATTCCAATCTGTCGATACCTTTGCGTTAGAAGAAAAATTAATTGATGAAGGTCATTTTAATTCCTCGGCCTACACCACGGTTGCCAGCTTTTTTGAAGAACTAACTGGTGATATTCATAAAACGATGAACTGGGGCAGAAGTTTATATGAATATCAAACCTATTTCTTTGTTTATGAAAGCTTAATTGGTGATTTTCTGTCCGACCTTATTCCGGAAAAAGTTTTAGAGCAGTTACCAGATCAACTGAAGGCTGATTTCTTTCAAACCTTTCATGAAAAACTATCGGCTTCTTTTGTAAAAGGCAGTATTGCACAGGTGCTTTATGATGTTGAGGGATATTTTATTGAGGATATTCAAGCTGAATACCTTGCAGATTTAATCAGATTGGCTGAAATTCCCTTTGAGGAAAAGCTGCACAAGGAAATTTTTGAAAAAGACCTCCAAGAGCGCGAGCGGAAACAAAAGGAAGCTGAAGAAGAACTAAAGCGAAAAAGAGAAGCAGAAGAGCGGATGATGAAGGACATATTTGCAACCGAATACGACCCTTCGCTCCAGCGACAGATCCGCTATGTCCTTCATATCGGTGAAACTAATACAGGAAAAACACATCATGCCCTTGAAAGGATGAAAGAAGCCTATACCGGCTTATATTTAGCTCCGCTTCGCCTTTTGGCCCTTGAAGTTTATGATAAGTTAAACGCTGAGGGGACGCCGTGTTCTTTAAAAACGGGTGAAGAAGAAAAAGTGACCCACGGGGCTAATCATACATCCTGCACCGTGGAAATGTTTCATGAAAAAGAGTTCTATGAGGTAGTGGTAATAGATGAAGCGCAAATGATTACCGACAAAGACCGTGGTTTTTCCTGGTATAAGGCAATTACGAAAGCCAATGCAGAAGAGGTACATATCATTGGAAGCAGGAATTCAAAAACGATGCTGTTGCAGCTTTTGGGTGAATCAAATATTGAGATACATGAATACACACGCGATACCCCACTCGAGGTAGAAACAAAAGAATTTCATATTAAACACGTTAAAAAAGGAGATGCGTTGATTTGTTTTTCACGTCGGCGCGTGCTTGAAACGGCCTCAAGACTGCAAAATGACGGCCATACCGTCAGTATGATCTACGGGAGTATGCCTCCAGAAACAAGGAAAAAGCAGATTCAGCAATTTAATTCTGGCAAGACAAAAGTTATTGTTGCAACAGATGCGATAGGTATGGGTTTAAACCTGCCAATTCGCCGGATTGTTTTTTTAGAAAATGATAAGTTTGATGGAACACGACGCCGATTGCTGACTTCACAAGAAGTGAAGCAAATTGCTGGCCGCGCTGGGCGAAAGGGCATTTATAATATTGGGAAAGTGGCATTTACGAGTGATATCAGAAAAATGCGGAACTTGCTTTTGCGGGAAGATGAACCAGTGCATACCTTTGCGATTGCACCAACCAATTCCGTTTTTGAACGCTTTCAACGCTATTATCACGATTTAGGTACCTTTTTTGAACTTTGGGGGAAATTTGAAAGTCCTAAAGGGACGAAGAAGGCATCGCTGGCAGAGGAAAAGTCGCTTTATCAAATAATCGCAGGGACGGAAATTGAAGCAAGGCTCTCTTTAACGGACCTTTATGGTTTTTTACATCTGCCGTTTTCAAAAAATGAGCCGATCTTAACCAGGCAATGGGAAGATACCATGTATGCAATTATCCAGGGACGTGAACTCCCTGAACCGATTGTGAAGGAACGCAGCTTGGAGGAATTAGAATTAAGTTACAAGGCAATCGGTCTCCATCTTTTATTTTTATATCGATTAGGAGAGGGAACTACAGCCATCTATTGGGAACGACTGAGAGAAGAGGTCAGCGATAAAGTTCAAGATCGCCTGAAAACAGATATTAAAAAGTTCGTAAAAAAGTGCAAAAACTGTGGCAAAAAACTGCCGTGGGATCACTCATTTCCAACCTGTGAAGCGTGCTTTGCAGCAAAAAACAGAAGATATCGATATGGTGATGAATATTAGTTAGTAAAAAAGGCCTGACAAGCCTTTTTTGTTTAGGATGAGAAAGGCAAAAATCGTGTCGAAAGGCGGATTTGATATAACGATAAATAGGGAGAACAAACTATATTTCGACTCTCTAAATTTTTTGAAAAGCAGGTATATCGCAGCTTTTAGTTTGCTGATTATTCTGATAAATTTGAATTCTATAAAAACAAAGGGGTGGTTGTTCTTGTTAAAGGTTCTCTCGAAATCTGCATTTGCCTTAGCGTTAGCTGGTAGTCTTACTCTAACTGGCTATCAATCTACCGATTTGCAGCCTAAGGTAACTAAAGCTCAAAGTACATATGATTTAAGTCTAGCTCATTATATTGGGGCATCCCCCGAATTAGCAGCTAAGGCAAAGGAATTAGGGAAAGATCTATCAAAAGTGGATCCAGCTGAGAAAGTTGCAAACAATAAGGGGACGAAATTCCAACAGGCAGGCAATAATCATGTCGTGAAACAACCAGCAACTGGAGATGTACCAGTTCTTGTTATTTTGGCAAAGTTCAAAGAAGGTGATGAGCCAAAGGGTGATGTGCCTGGACAAGTACCGGCACATTATTTTGAGGATTTAATTTTTGGTGATCACTATGATCCATACCAATTAGATGAATTTAAGCAGTACGCTAAATTTAATGGCATCAATGCGCCAACAGATAGCACCATGCAAAATATTTATAGGGAATCTAGTTATGGAAAGGTAAAACTAGTAAAGAAAGATAATACCGATCTTGTTTGGGTCGAACTTCCAAAAGGGGCTTCCTACTATCTAGATCAAGAAGGTAAGTACGCTGAAAATGGTGCCTATAAATATGGTAACGTAAATGGTGACGCCCATAATGGTGAATTAGTGACAGACGTATTTAAAGCGGCTGATAGTGTAGTAGATTTTTCAAAATATGCTGTTGATGGAGAAGTTCCAAACGTATTTATCGTTCATGAAGGAACAGGAGCAGAATTTAGTGCAGACCCTGCCCAAATTTGGTCGCATAAATGGAATGCGCTAAGTGCTTCATATTATGGAAAGTATTATGAAACAGGGAAACCTGCAGCTGATTTAAACCAAGATGGCGTTGAAACCGATGAAGAGTGGACTACTTGGTATTCAAAGTTTGTTAAAGACCACACTTTTGACGGTGTTTATGTAGATAATTACAATATCCAGCCGGAAATCGGTGGAAACGTTGCCGGATACAATGAAGCAACCGGCGGTTATGACGAAGCATCGAAAACAGGGCCATTCCCTGGACAGCCTGGTGTATTTGCCCATGAATTTGGACATGCCTTAGGTCTTCCAGATTTCTATGATACGGTTTACACATCTGAGGGTGTTGGTAACTACTCGATGATGGCAGGCGGTTCTTGGATGAGATATCCAGATGCCGCTGCATATTCTGGTAACTCTCCAGTCCACTTTGATCCATATTCAAAAATCTTCCTTGGCTGGGCTACACCAAAAGAAGTAACGCCTGTTGATGGTGTTCAAACGATTACATTGCCTCCAGTCAATGCTGCAAGCTCCACAAATGGAATTGTGAAAATGGAAGTACCTGGATCAAACGGTACAGAATATTTCTTATTTGAAAATGTACAGCAACAAGGATTTAACAAAGGGTTAATTCGTGAGGGTGCAGACGCTCATGGACTAGTAGCTTGGCATGTCGATGAAAATGTTCTATCACTCTATCAAACTGCTGGCTTCCGTCCTAATAATGTGGAAAACTGGATGAATAAGCGCTTCCAGTTTAATCAATCACAAACAGCGAGCAATGGCGATGTTGTAACACACTACGGATTATCTATCCTACAAGCGGATGGTAAGTATGAGCTTGAAAAGAATGTGAACCGTGGAAATGCCGGTGACTTCTTTAAGACAGGCAGCAATCTTACTCCTGTTTCCGGGAATGTTCATACTGGTTCCTACTATTTCTGGAAAGGCTACAGCTCGACACCTGCCGATTCCGGCATCCATGTAACTGATATTAAAGTAAACAAGGATGGCTCAATTACAGCAAAATTCTTCTATAACTTTAATGAATCTAGTAAGTAAAAGTCAGCCCGGGTTCTTTTGGAACTCGGGTTTTAATTTTTCCCTTAATTCCACTTTTGGGAAATTGTGATAAAATATGACTTAAAAATATAGAACCATGAAAGTGGTGTGAAAATTGCAGCTATCGATAACGGTTAGAGGCCCAGGGGCTGAATTTGTTTCTTACCTTTTGGCCAAGAATCCAGACAATCCCTATGAACGTGGAGAAAAAGGTTTAACCGTCCGCCTGGTTTATCCGACTTTTTCTAGCGAAGAAGTACAGTTCATCATTTTTGTAAAAACAGACCCGATTGACTTAGTCAAGAACTCTCCTGATTTATTTGATATTACCCATTACATAAACGACCGCGAGTTTGCGGCTAGCAGTATTTTTGTTACTTCGATTCGAAAAGCATTGGGGACTGCCTTAAATGGGAAACCGAAGGAGGAATATTCCTCATGGGTCGAACATCCATTTGACATGGAATTATCTTTTGGTCCGGTGGCCACGGATTTAAGCAACCGTGAGCTGGAAGCGTTATTTGCACCAATGGGTTATGCAGTCAAGATTGAATATGGGGAAAGTTTTATCCGTGAAAAAAGCTCAGCAAGGTTTATCACCCTTTCAGGGAAACAAACCCTTCAGAATACACTCAAACAACTTTCGATTCTGATTCCGGTTATCGATAACTATAAACATTATTTTATTGACGAACGAGAACTAGAGAAATTTGACCGATACGGTGAAGGCTGGTTAGAGAACCACCCACATAAGTCGTTGATATTAAATCGTTCTTTACGGTTCCAAAAGATGATTTCACAGTCAAAGTTCTATGAAAAAGAAACGAAAAAAGAGGAGGGAAACGAGCCACCGAAAATACGTTTAAATGATCTTCGCTATGAAGCGATTATTAAATATGTCGAAGCTCTGACCAAAAAACAAACCATTGTTGACTTAGGTGCTGGGGAAGGAAAGTTATCAGTCAAGTTAGGATTTATTGAAGGGGTGCAGGAAGTTCTTTCAGTCGAGCCATCGAATCGAGCGCGGTTAAAGGCATTAGACCGATTTGATCAAGCAAAAGAAAAACGTGGATTTGTGGAGCCTCAGTTATTAGCAGGTTCGCTATTTTATTATGATGAACACCTTCTCAACAAAGATGTCATGATTCTTTGTGAAGTGATTGAACATATTGATGAATATCGGTTACCAAGGGTATTTGACACGATATTTAAAGACTATCGACCAGAAGTGTTGATCGTGACCACACCAAATCAAGAATATAATGAGGTTTATGATATGGATGAGGCAATGAGACATCATGATCACCGCTTTGAATGGACAAGGGCAGAGTTTAAGGGGAAATGTGAAACTTGGGCAAGTTCCTATCCTTATCAAGTACATTTTCATGGGATTGGAGAAGAACATCCGACTTTTGGTCAACCGACCCAGATGGCTATTTTTTCAAGAGAGGAGGGGCAATCATGACCAAAATCCACTTACCCTATGCAGGCATTGTCCTTTTTGTCGGACCTTCGAATAGCGGCAAAACCACGTTATTAAACCGACTGGTCCATGAAAAGAAGATTCTAGCTTCGGAAGTTGTCAGTTCTGATCAATTCCGGGTGCTCGTCAGTGATGTAGAATTTATCACCTGGAATCAGCGTCCAAAGGATGAAGCGGATGCCTTATTTGATGAATACTACCGGATTTCAAATGAAGCATTTGATGCGATGGAATATTTAATTGGGAAGCGGTGCCGTTTAAATAAACTAACGATAATTGATGCGACACACTTAAAAGAAGAGGATCGTGAGCGTTATCTTCGTCTAGGTAAGAAATATCATGTCCCCGTCATCGCGATTGTGTTAAATGTAACGGAAAAAGAAATCCTTTCTCGTGATAAGGAGCGGGATTTTCCACGCGGGAAGAATCGGCTCAAACAACAATACCAGCACTTCAAGCGAACGCTTAGGTTTATTAAGAAGGAAGGCTTCCACCGGACCTATATTTTAGATGAACCGGAACTTGAGGCTTTGGATATAGGGCGACTTGCGAATCCTTTATTCATCGATGTGGGTCATGGCATTGATTTTATTGGGGATATTCATGGCTGTTTTGAAGAGTTTATCGAATTGATAACTAAGCTGGGCTATGAGGAAAACGAGGAGGGCTTGTTCCATCATCCTGAGGGAAGGAGAATCCTTTCACTTGGTGATGTAATGAGCCGTGGACCAAGGTCGCTGGAAACTATGCAATTTTTCAAAAAACATGTAGATGCTGGAATTGCCTACATGATAGATAGTAACCATGGCTGGAAAATTGCCCGCTGGCTGGATGGACGAAAGGTGAACCTGGCACATGGTGATGAGAAAGTCGAAGCTGAATTTCTTGAGTATGAGCGCGAATTAGGTAAAGAAGCTACTGAGCAATTAAGAGCAGATTTAAAGGAACTTCTCCTTGCTTCGAAATCGCATTTGGTTATCCAAAAAAATGGTGTAAACGTGGCGGTCGCAACACATGCAGGCATAAGAGATGGGTATATTGGCAAACAATCGCAGCGCATTTCTGATTTTTGCCGGTACGGAGATTCAGAGGGGATTGATGAAAATGGCAAGCCGCGGCGAAAAGACTGGACCATTGATCACAGATCACAAGAATTAATTATTTGGGGTCATGATCCAAAGCCGCAGCCACTATTGGTAAATAACACACTTAACATTGACCAAGGAGTGGTATTTGGCGGGAGGCTAACCGCCTATCGTTTTCCAGAAAAACAGTTTGTTTCTGTGGTCGCTAAACAGGATTATGCTAATGTTCCTGACAACCCAATTAAGGAATGGGAACAAATGCGGCTTGCCCCTCCTAATTTAGGTAAGTTAATTAATGGGTTCTCGGTGTTAACCGAACAGTATGGGGAGATCGCTATTCATAAGGATGTGGCCAAATCCGCCTTGGACGACTTTTCTCATTACACCCTGCCGCTTGAGGAGATTGTCTATTTACCGCCGACAATGAGCCCAACTCCGAAACCTTCGAATTTAGCGGGATACTTAGAGCACCCGCAAGAAGCGTTTGACTACTATCAGGCAAATGGCATTGATACGATGATTGTGGAGAAAAAACATATGGGCAGCCGCGGCATTTTGCTTCTTTTTAAACATAAGGAAGCAGCCAAAGAGTATATCGGCAGAGAAACATTAGGTTCGATTTATACGCGGACTGGCCGGGCCTTTTTCAAAAAAGAGCTGGAGGCACAAATTTTACAAACTCTGCATGCCGATTTAAAAAGTTATTTTGAAACATACAACACAGATTTTGTCCTGATGGATGCTGAGATTCTGCCTTGGAATCTAAAAGCAAAAGAACTAATCGTGAATCAATATGCACATGTGGGCGAAATGGCGTTGCTCGATCGCAATAAATTAAAGGAACAACTGGAGAAAGCCGCTGCTAACGGCAAGGATGTGGCCAGTTGGCTCTCGGAAACGGATGAAAAGATTCACAATGCAAAAGTGTTTAACGATGTGTATCCAAGGTATTGCTGGGACACAGAAGGGTTAGCGGGAATCCAAATTGCTCCTTTTCACACACTAGCCCATAGCAATGAAACATTTTTCGATAAACCACACACCTGGCATATGGAGAAAAATAAAGAATTCAGTGTCCTTTCTGATTTGTTTATGGAAACGGAATATCGGCTGGTGAATGATAAGGACTCCTTGAAAGCTGCGATTGCTTGGTGGGAAGAAATGACGGAAGCGGGTCATGAAGGCTTTGTTGTTAAACCGAAAGTCTTTGTGGCCCGTCATAAAGGTAAGCTGGTACAACCGGCTATTAAAGTCAGAGGCCGCAAGTATTTGCATATTATCTACGGCATCGATTACTTACAACCAGAGAATCTGTCCCGGCTAAAGCAGCGAAATGCTGGTAAGAAACAACGCAATGCCTTAAAGGAATTTTCCTTAGGTGTGGAAGCAGTCAAGCGCTTTGTTGGGAGGGAGTCATTGGAGCGTTACCATGAATGTGTGTTTGGAGTTCTAGCGTTGGAATCGGATCCAATTGATCCACGATTATAGGTACAAAAGGGCGAACTTGTCTATTGCAAGTTCGCTTTTTCTATGTAATAACTTAACATCTCATGCCCATATGATAGTAAAAAAGGAGTGTGAGAACATGGCTGTTCATATTGTGGCTGCTGGTGAAAATTTATGGAAGATTTCCACAAAGTATGGTGTTGCGACCCAAACGATTGTCGCACTGAATGGATTGCCATCATCTAATGCACTCACTCCAGGACTTGCATTATATCTCCCGGATCATCTGCCTCCACTTCACGCGTATCGAATTAAAGCCGGCGATCATATCTGGAAAATAGCTAAGCAATTTAACAGTCATCCGGCAGACATTCTGGCCGCAAATCCCGGTTTGAATCCAACTCAATTGTTAATAGGTCAAATCATCAATGTGCCATCTCCGATGAAATCGGATCTTACGACACTTGGATTTTTAGTACCTTCCTCCGTAGCTGCAAATCTGGCAACCTTGAATTCTATTGCGGGGCAACTTACTTATTTGGCAGTGGTCGCTTATTCTTTTACAAAGGAGGGATATGCCTTTAATATGGTCGAGGATTCAGCCATAGTTGCTAGAAGCAATCAATTGAAGGTCGTCCCATTGATGATGATTAGAAATTTGGTGGGAACTGATTTTAGTGCGGAGTTGGCTGGAAGGGTGCTCGAAAATCCAACATATCGTGCCAATTTAGTGGCAAGTATTGTGAATTTAACGAAACAACGTGGGTTTGGCGGCGTTAGTATTGACTTTGAATTTATTCCTCCTGCACGACGGAATGACTTTATATTGTTTCTTACGGCATTAAAAAGGAGTTTAGGACAATTGATATTACATGTAAATGTTCATGCGAAAACAGCTGATATACCGACAAATCGAATTATCGGTGCATACGATTATGCTGGGATTGGTAATGTAGTTGATTTAATTGCCGTGATGACAATGGATTATGGTTACCCTGGAGGACCTCCTGATCCAATTGCCCCGATTCCGTGGCTGGAGCAAGTCATTCAATACTCACTTACGCAGATTAATCCTCGTAAGTTACAAATCGCGTTGGCGTTGTATGGGTATGACAAGGTTGTTGGGACGAATCAAACACGTGCCCTATCTGTAAATGCTGCACAAAATCAAGCGATTGCTGTTGGCGAACCGATTGAATTTGATGCTACAGCGAAAGCACCATGGTATCGCTACTGGCCTGGTGGGAAGGAACATATCGTTTGGTTTGAAGATATTCGCAGTTATATAGAAAAGTATAACTTAATGGGTATTTATCGATTAGCGGGCACGACTTTTTGGCAAATTAGCTTACCGGCACCTCAGAATTGGGCATATCTTAGAAAAAATTTTAATGTGGTGAGGAGAATGGTGTAAAATTACACTGCGATTGGTGAGGGAATTTGCTTTTGTATAATTTTAAGGTGGTTTTGTACAATTTTGGGATAGTTTTGTGGAAATTTTACTGCCTTTTGTACAAAAAATTGAATGTTTTGTACCATTTTCAAAGGGTTTAGTACAATTAGACATATTCTGGAAATCTAATGGTTGTCCTATTAAAAAGGGCATTGATGATATTATTTGTTTTTTTCGGACAAACTTTTAGGAAAAAGGAAAGGCTGGAAGCAAAGCTTGAGCAAAAGATTTAAATATTACATTCTTATTTTAATATTGATGATTCCATCTTCAATAAAAGTAAATGCCATGTATAGTCACGAAAAAATGGTCCAACAGATGGATCAACTAATCAATAACGAGCCAGCATTAAAGGGGGCCATTGCTGGGGTTAGTATCCGTTCTGCTGAAGATGGAAAAATCATCTATTCCCATCAAGGCGATGTCCGCTTAAGACCCGCTTCGAACATGAAGCTATTAACTGCTGCTGCCGCCCTGCATATCCTTGGCGAAGATTACACGTTCACGACGGAGATATATACAGATGGCGCCTTGAAAAAGAAAACTCTCAACGGAAATCTCTATTTAAAAGGGAAGGGCGACCCAACATTATTGAAATCCGATTTTGATCAAATAGCTGTTGAAATCAAAAAACACGGCATCAAAAAAATAAACGGAAATATCGTCGGAGATGATACCTGGTATGATGGTGTCCGCTATTCACTCGACCTGCCCTGGAGCGATGAAACCACCCATTATGGGGCACAGATTTCGGCACTAACAGCATCACCAACCCAAGACTTTGATGCTGGATCGGTCAAAGTTGTCGTCCAACCTGCAACGAAAAAAGGTGACAAGCCAATCATAAAACTGACCCCGAAAACCAATTATCTAAAAATCGTCAATCACGCCGTCACCGGTGCAGAGGAAGGTAAAAAGAATATCACGGTCGAGCGGGTACACGCAAAAAATGCCATCACCATCAAAGGAACAATCCCAATCAAGGCAAAACCGGAACAGGACTGGATTGGTGTCTGGGATCCAACAAAATATGCCATGTCCCTATTAAAACAATCGTTAACAGAACACGGAATTCAAGTGACTGGAAAACTAAAAACAGGAATGGTGCCTGACACCGCAAAAATGTTTACAACCTATCATTCGATACCATTATCTGAACTAATGGTTCCTTTTATGAAACTGAGCAACAACGTCCATGCAGAAATTTTAATGAAGGAAATGGGCAAGGTTGTGAAGGGGAAAGGGAGTTGGGAAAACGGATTGAAAGTATTAAATTCCGAATTAGTCAAATTTGGGGTTAACCCCAAAACAATGGTGCTTCGAGATGGGTCCGGTGTTTCGCATGTCAATCTGATTCCAGCAAACCAACTAACACAACTGTTGTTTGCCGTGCAGAAAGAAAAGTGGTTTTCGAGCTATCTTCAGTCATTACCAGTCGCTGGGGCACCTGGAAAGATGGAAGGCGGGACCTTAAGAAATCGCTTAAAAGATCCTCTTGTCCGAGGAAGGGTAAAGGCAAAAACAGGAACCATCTCTACGGTGAGTTCTATATCAGGATACATAAAAACGAAAAGTGGACAAACCTTAATCTTTTCGATTCTATTAAATAATTTACTTGAAGATACTAAAGGGAAAAAGGTAGAGGATCGTATCCTAACTATAATAGCCAATCAATAATTAACCTAATTCGAATAGAATAGTCATGCTCAACAAACCTTATATGTAAAAAGTATGGATGGAGACTCAATGATGATCTATGGCAGTCATGTTAGCATTAGAAACGGATATTTAGGAGCAGCAAAACAAGCGGTTGCAAACGATGCATCCGCTTTTCAATATTTTCCGAAAAACCCGAGAAGCCTTTCCATTAAGGATTTCGACCGAGAAGATGCGAAAAACTGTAAACAATTTTGCAAACAGCATCAACTTCAATCGATTGCTCATACACCATATTCCACAAGTTTAACACCTTCCGAGGACAAGCGGAAATTAACAATCGCTTCCCTTTTAAATGATTTAGAAATTGCCAATGCCTGTGGGTCCATTGGGGTCGTGGTCCATTATGGAAGCCAAATTAGCCAAACTGATCCACTAGCAAGTTATCATTTAATGCTTGCGATGTTAAATGGAGTACTCAGTCAGTGGGATGGAGACTGTTTGATACTGTTAGAGAATAATGCTGGTACAAAAGGAGCTTTAGGAACAACCTTTGAGGAACTGGTTCAAATTAGAAATCTATGTGATTATCCGGAAAAGATTGGTTTTTGCCTCGATACCTGTCATGCCTTTGCGAGCGGCCTTTGGACAGGGGGAAATTCAGGTGATCTGCTCGAAAATGGGGAAAGTTTAGGATACTATGCCGAGTTAAAGGCCATTCATTTAAATAACTCAAAATACCCAACAGGCTCAAAGAAAGATCGGCACGCAAACATTTTCCACACGAATGGCCTGATCCAAGCCCATCAATTAATGGAACTAATTACATCACCTGTTTTTAAGGGAATCCCCTTAGTCCTAGAAACTCCTGATGATGAAGGTATGACTCATAGAGAAGAAATTGAAATGCTCAAGCAAAAGTGGGGGTAATAATTTCTTGAAAATTTGAAGTATTAATTTTACTATAAATATAATGATAAATAGTAATTCCGTGGGAGAGCAAATAAATATGAATAAAAAACAAGGACAGCTTCTTTCTGAACGTTTTGAAGTAGCTTTTAACCAAGTACATGATGCGTTGCGGGATATCGTTCAAATAAATGATGATAGATTCGTCGTCCTCGTGAAGGTTGGCGCAAAAAAATATCAAATGATTGAAACGTATAAAAAAGACTTAGAGCAATATGCTCGGCTTCGGAACGCCATTGTGCACGAGAAAATGGAAATTGGCTTTTATATTGCGGAGCCCAATGCAAAGGTCGTTTCTCATATTGAAAAAATCGCTAATGTGTTTAACCGACCTAATTATTCACTATCGATTGCTACGAAGAAAGTGGTGTTCTTTGATTATCACGACAGTATCTTAAAAGTAACTGACGCCATTAAGCTCTACGGTTATTCGAAGTTTCCCGTCTATAAAAATAAAAAATGTGTGGGGTTACTTACATCGAGTTCCATTGTGAAGTGGATGGCGCAAAATATGGAAAGCAGCCTTGTCAATTTAGCTGATATCCATGTGGCGGAAATCATGAATTACGAGAAAGAATATCCGATTGAAATCGTCTCAAAAGAGATTAATATATTTGAGGTTGAAAATCTTTTTGAAAAGGCACATAAGAAAAAGCGTAAAATCGAAGCTGTCATCGTCACTGAAAATGGGAAAGAGGACGAGACTCCTCTTGGCATGATCACTCTTTGGGATCTAATTCAAATCGATTACACGGTAGAATGAGAAAAGGAGCATCCATATGGTATGCTCCTTTTATATCTTTTGGATTATTTGTTTAAAATTCAAACTCACTTAATTGATCCATATGCGAGGCAATCATGGCGATGATGGTGGTTGCTTCTTCTTTGCTAAAAATAAAATGGGATTCATCTTTAATTAATTCATCATCAGTTGTCCAGATTCGATTAACACGTTTGAGGACACCGTCACCAGTGGCTTGAACCAATCCGAATTGATAGGTGACTTCGACTTCATCTTCATGTTTAAAGGCTGTTACCTCCGGTGTAGACCAATCTACATCAATTTCCTCAAAGATGTCGTCACTGTTGACTTGTTCCGCTTCGTAATACTCTTCTTCGTCGTCATCATCCACATAAACGGTTTCAATCTCACCATCATCCTCATCATAGACCTCGGAAGTCTGAAGATAGACCCCATCATCTGTATAATGGTCATCGCCGTTCATATAATCATGCAGACTGGCGTGAACTTCCTCGATGATGTCCTCTATATCTGAAAGGATGACCTTCGCCGTATGTCCGGTGTCCACATCGAAGGTATCGATGTAAAATTCCTCGTTTTGAGGATCAAAGAACAATGAGCAGAAATAATCACGCTCCAACTCTTCCGTATCAACATCTGCGGTATCGACATAAAACTCAATCCTCGGATGTTTGGCAGCTCTTTCAACGGTCATTTGACCAACCTGATCATATTCTTCACAAATAGATTCCAGGTGTTCTTGCAGTTCTCCACATACTCTGTCAAACCATTCTAACGACATCAAACATCCCATCCTTTCTATGTTAACCCGAGGTTATTATTACCAAATTTGAACGATTTATTCTTTTCTTATAATTTGAATGTATATTCTTCTTCAGCCACTGCTTTTACTCTCTTTCACAAAATGGAACGACGATTTTGTCGCTTGCTACATTGTCCCTTTAACCGGTTGATGATCAACTACTTGAGGCATTATTTTTTGCATATCCTAAAGTGACCCATTTAACAATCCCCAAACTATTTCAGTGAGCATCATGAATTGGATTTCACTCTCCTTGTGGTACTATATAACTTATCAGAAGAAATGGAGGTGCCGAAATGAAAATTGAAGTTTGGTCTGATTATGTATGTCCGTTTTGTTATATAGGAAAACGCCGATTAGAATTAGCTTTGGATCAATTTCCTCACAAGGATCAAGTAGAAGTAGAATTCAAAAGTTTTGAGCTTGACCCAAATTCGCCTAAAAAGATTGATCAAAGTATTCATGAGGTGTTGGCACATAAATACGGGATGAGTTTGGAGCAAGCGAAACAAGCGAATCAGGGGGTCGGTCAGCAGGCAGCCACTGTTGGCTTGACGTTTAATTTTGATGAAATGAAGCCAACGAATACATTTGATGCCCACCGTTTGGCCAAATTTGCAGAAACACAAGGAAAAGAAGCGCTCGTCTCAGAAAAACTTCTTCGTGCCTATTTTACAGAGTCGAAGCATATTGGGGAAATTGAAACACTTGCAGATATTGCTGAAGCAGCAGGTTTAAATCGACAAGAAGTATTGAATGTCTTAAATGATAAAAATGCGTTTGCGGTTGATGTCCGCAATGATGAATCCCTTGCCCAGCAGTATGGTGTTCGCGGGGTACCGTACTTCGTCATTAATCAAAAATATGCAATTTCAGGTGCCCAACCTACAGAAACCTTTATCGGAGCGTTGCAAAAAGTTTGGGAAGAAGAGTCTCCGGTTCCAGTTCTGCAAGATCTTTCAACCGAGGAAGATGTTAGTTGTGCGGATGGCAATTGTGTTATTCCAGAGAAAAAGTAGAGATTGTTTCATAAATAAGGATGGGAAAGGAAGACAAGTTTCCTTTCCCATTTTATTTTATAAAGACCATATTAGCGATTGCGGACTCTTAAATTCCACATGTTGCCATCCTTCCAACAACGATTGATGATAGAATTGCATCTATAACCCCGACGCCATCCTGTCCATCTGCAGCATCTAGAAGTTCTTCGTCTTGAGGTACACCTTCTGGAAGTATTTCGGTTTCTTGAAGTGTTACGATTTCTAGAAGTATTCCGGTTTCTTGATGTATTACGTCTAGATGTGTTCATCCGTGATGTCATTTGCTGTCTGGATGTTCTACGTCTAGATGTCCTTCTTCGTGTAGTGCGACGGTCTTGACTAGGGTCACGGAACATAAAGTCCCAAAATTCGCCTTGTCTTACTTCATCTGCCGCTCTTTCAATATCTTCAGCTGAAAAATCGCTCATAGTAACTTAGCACCTCCTTTAAGCTTGAAAAGGGAGTACATATCTGATTGACAAATTTGTCCAAGAAACTCTCTCTTCTTCTAATAAATTACGTGTGTACAGGTACAATTGAGTGAGAAAAAGGCCTATCAATGAAAAAAAAGCTGTCCAACCGGGGACCTCCTTCCTACAATTCTCATACGAATATAGGAGGGAGGAATAAAATAATGGACGAGACAGCACTACTACCGCAATACAAACTATTTATTAGACCCATCGACCTGCGGGAACTAAGAAGAGACATTTGGATTGATGACCCAATACCAGCCCAGTTAACAATTGAAGGGAAACGGCTCGACATTGATATTGCCTATCGAGGATCTCATATCCGTGATTTTTCAAAAAAGTCATACCAGGTTTCCTTCTACAAACCAAAAACCTACAGAGGTTCCAAACATATTCATTTGAATGCGGAATTTAAGGATCCTTCATTTATTAGAAACAAACTATCATTTGATTTCTTTGCGGAGCTAGGTGTTTTATCACCTCAATCGCATCATATCTTTTTGAATCTGAATGGGAAAGCTGAAGGGGTCTATTTGGAAATTGAGAGTGTGGATGAGAATTTTTTAACAAGAAGGGACTTACCGAAAGGGAGTATCTTTTATGCCGTTGATGGGGACGCCAACTTCTCACTAATGAGCGATTTGGACAAAGAAACAAAAAAATCCCTCCGATTAGGCTATGAAAGAAAATTTGGTGCGCCAGAAGATGATTTTTACTTACAGGAATTTATCTTTAATATCAATACATTTTCAAAAAGTGAATTTGAAAAAGAAATTCATAAATTTGTAGATATTGATAAATATCTCCGTTGGGTGGCTGGTGTTATTTTTACATCAAACTATGATGGGTTTGTTCATAACTATGCCCTTTATAGGAATGGTGAAACACGCCTTTTTGAGATTATTCCGTGGGACTATGATGCAACATGGGGCCGGGATGTCAATGGGAAACCGTTGGAGTCTGATTATGTTCCGATTGATGGTTTTAATACATTAACTGCACGATTATTATATGTGGATACCTTTAGAAAGCAATATCAACAGCTCCTAAAGGAGATAATGGAGCAGCAATTTACAGTAGGACATATGATTCCGAAGGTGGAAAAACTCTCACAATTGATTCGTCCTTATGTCTTAGAGGACCCATATAAAAAACAAGATATGGATAAATTCGACCAGGAATTATCGGTCATCACGAAATATATCGAGGAAAGAAGAAAATACTTATCCAGGAAATTAGCAGCGCTAAATTGAAGTGTTGAGAGGAAAAGGAGCCATCTACTTGCTAGGTGGTTATTTTTATCGTGGTTCAAAGTTAGAAATGTAGGATTTCATAAAGAGTTTGTCGAAATATAATACTATCTGTAATTATTCGGAATTTTACTCAATAATATGTTATTAAAGATGGCTCGGCCCCATAATATGATTGTGGCCCATTAAATATTGTTGGAAAAGACAATATGAATTTGATCAATAGCCGAAAGGAGTTTCTGTAGTAATGTCAAAGACAGTAAAAATAGGAATCACAATCATAATCCTTCTAGCAGTGATTCCTGTGTACTTTCTCTTCAATCAACCAATCGAAGAGGGAGGAAATGACCCAAAAACGAAGAATGTGAAGTTGGAACAAGAAGTTGCTAAAATCGCAGCGATAAAAACTAAGGAAGAAACAACTGATACGAATGAACTTGCTTCAGAAGGCCAAGATAACCCAGCAGCAGAAATGAACGAAGAACCTGTAAAACAGGAATTTAGTAAAGAAAATCAAGAAACAATCAAAACTTCAGATGAAGAAGAAAAAGAAAAAGAGGAAGGGCAAAAGGACTTTTTAGTCGTCATTGATCCTGGACACCAACGTTCTGCTAACCTGGGACAGGAGCCTGTAGGACCGGGTGCGTTAGAAAATAAAATTAAAGTAACGGGTGGAACGGCTGGAGTTGCTACAGGGAAGCCAGAGTACAAATTAACGTTAGAGGCCTCGCTAATTTTAGGAAAATTGCTTGAAAAAAGAGGAGTAAAAGTCATTTATACCCGAACAAGCCATGATGTGAATATGAGTAACAAAGAAAGAGCCGAAATCGCTAATCAAAATCACGCCGACTTATTTGTGCGGATTCATGCGGATGGATCAACCAATCGGAGTGTTAAAGGGCTTTCTGTCTTAACTCCCTCAGATGATGATCCATATACAAAGGCTATTTATGAAGATAGTCTAAAGGCTTCCCAGCTTATACTTGATGAAACTAAAAAAAATCCAGCTGTAAAAGTAAATGGGATATCGTTTCGCAGTGACCTATCAGGCTTTAATTGGTCGAAAGTGCCTAGTACGTTAATTGAAATGGGCTTTATGAGCAATCCTAGCGAAGACAAGAACCTGTCCGACACCGGCTATCTTACCAACTTAGTCACCAACATTTCAGATGGGATTATAAACTACTCCAATAGGAATAAATAGGTGTTAGAAAAGGGTGTCAGGCACCTAACGGTGCCTGACACCCTTTTTTTGCTATTCGGTTCAATCTCTTTGTAAGGTAAAGTCAGCTGCAGTTGCATTCACTTTCTTAAGATCATTGAAGGGTAATTCCTTAAAACGATTGAATGAAAATACATATTGTTGTATATTTATAAATAAATGTTACAAAAGGAGATACAGAATGGATATTTACCATGCAGTGACAAGTGATGTTAAAGATATTTATGATTTAATCCAAATTTTTGCTGAAAAAGGAACCGTATTGCCTCGTACGTATTTATCCCTTTATCAACATATACAATGTTTGTATGTTATGAAAGAGGATAATAATATACTAGGGGTTGCAGGATTACATGTTTTAGGACAAGACCTGGCAGAGATACGATCTTTGGTTGTTTCTCCCGATTATGCTGGAAAAGGTATTGGTCGCAAATTAGTTAATCGTATTATAAGTGATGCACCGAAACTTGGAATTAGCCGTGTAATGTCTTTCACATACGAAACAGAGTTTTTCAAAAAATGTGGCTTTAAGATCGTAGCTAGGGAGACTTTGCCTGAAAAAGTGTGGGTGGATTGTATGAATTGTCCTAAGTTAGATTGTTGTGATGAAGTCGCAATGATTAAGTATGTGGGGTAAGGTGTCAGATAGATTGCATAAAGTGATATTAAACTTGGCAGTTTACAAGAAAAATAGGAATGGTGCCATAATGTGGTGCCATTTTCTTCGTTGTGTAGGAAATGATAAATTCTAGATTTGTTTTTCTTTCTGAAAATTCAATTAAAATTTGAAAATGTAAGCGTTTTCTATTATAATAGATAATGGGTTGGATGGCATGCGTGGCCGTCAAGGTATCTGGCGTAGGTGGGGCCGATACTAGGGACAGATGTAAATTATTCTTTGTGGTTATATACTTTTCAAGTTATCTGAAATTTGTGCACCAGAACCTTAAATTTATAGTTTCCTAACAATCGAGATTATTCCTTTAAATGTGTTATACAATTTACGATTGACAATCTAAATGTGATATACTATTATAATATCAACAAGTAAAAACCGCTTACATTTTAAGAGGTTAAAATTGTCTATCTAATAAAATTCAAACAAAGGGGTTTTTCTAATGGGAACTATCATATGCCAAAATTGCAATAACACAATTGAGCAATTTGAGAATGAGAAAGTATCAACTTTGTACGGACAATGCACTTGCTGTGATAAACAACAAAAGAAGGCTTCTAAATAATTCAAGATAAATTAATACAATAAAAACCGTTCTCAAATGATGAGAACGGTTTTTATTGTTCCTGGGAACAATCGCATTTACAACAACATAAAAACTTTATTTGAACCGTTTTCGGTTGTACCGGAAACGATTATTGCATACTTTATCTTGTGCAGTGTTTTATGGATGCCGCTAGATGGTTTTCATACCCTTTTTTGGAAAAGGGCATGCTTTGAAACTTTTATAGAAAAATAAATGAAATGTAGAGGTGGGGAAGAATGCTGCGTAAGGTGATTATGGTTATAGATGATGAAGAAAGTGTAAAAAATGCAATAAGAGAAATCTTAAAATCGAAAAATAAAGGACATGAGTATGCGCTAGATTTAACCAGAATTAAAGATAGGGAAAGGAAAACAGACATCATGAAAAGGTTAACGAGGTTCTAATAAGAAGGGATTGCTTTTTAGAAAATATACTTGAAAAATTATACTGCTCTAGAGAACATATGCGGAATGCATATGTTTTTTTATTGAAAATCGAGTGTAGAAGGAAATAGCCAATAATTCCTAAAAATGCCTATTTTTCTTTATTACCATATTTGTCCATATCGCCTTCTTCTTATTAACATATAATTACAAGAAAACTATTTTAACAGGAGTTGAGGTTTTCTAATGAGTAAGAATGTGCTTGTGATTGCCGCTCATCCTGATGATGAGATTCTTGGAAGTGGAGGTACCATTAAGAAATTAATTAATCATGGCTATAAAGTCATTACTGTGATTGCTGCTAAGGGGCGGAAGGAAGAGGAGCATCATATACCAGAATTTATGCTGAAGGCAAATAAACACTTAGGTGTAGATGAGGTTCTATTTCTGGAATTCCCAAATTTATTACTGGAAACAATCCCGTTGGTTGAAATTAACAAATCGATTGAGAACCTGCTGTACAAATATACTCCTGACATGATTTTCACCCATCATTATGGTGATACCAACCGTGACCACCAAATATTATTTCAGGCAGTGTTAACAGCAGCACGGCCGTTGCCTGGAAAAGATCCGGTTGAAATTCTTTGTTTTGAAACGGTTTCGTCGAGTGAATGGAGTCAGCATACAAATGACAAAGAATTCAAACCTAATTATTTTGTGGATATTACAGATACCATAGAAGATAAAATCAAATCTCTTCAATATTATGATGTAGAAATGAGACCATTCCCACATCCACGTTCCTATGATGGTGTGAGATATTTGGCACGTATCAGAGGTATGACGGTTGGGGTCGAATACGGGGAAGCATTTGAAATCATTAGGAGGGTATGGAAATGATCGAAAATGCCCAACCTTTTATGCCGGCCATTTTTCCATATTTAATCTCTACATTGGATCAATATTATGGAATCGATCAACCTATTGAACATGAACTAGCAACAAAAAGGGAGCACTTCCATACAACAAAAATTCAAAACAAAAAATTAAAAATTTTAATCACAACATTTTGGGAATATCCATTGATAGGCGGCTTGCAGAAATATATCAATACCCTTAAAATTGGCTTGGAAAATTTAGGACATAGTGTCGATGTAATAGCATTAAACTCTTTTTCGCCAGAGGAAATGAAGAAATTACGCAATCACTTTTCTGAGGAATTTAAACAATTTTTTCTTAATCGTTATGGCAGTTTTAATGAAAAAATTCTACACAATATCAGCAAATTATCCAGTTATTATATGATGTTAAAAAATTTTGATCTGTCTCAATACGATATTATCCACGCACAAGATCGATATACAGCTAATGTACTGGGAATGCTTAACCAATCCTTTCAAAAACCTCTTCTTTTTACACCTCACGGATTTATGACCCAAAACAGATTAAAGTTTAACTTGATAGAGGAAGGTTCGGTTGAGCAAAACTATTTTTGGGCGATTGATAGCCATGCCATAAAAAATGCCAATCAAGTAATCGTCCTTTGCGATATCTTCCGTCCAATTCTAGGAAATTTAGGTGCAGCTGATAATAAAATAACTACTGTTCATACAGGGATTGATTTTGGTGTAGGGAATTTTCAGAAGAAAAGCAGGAATAAAACGGTCATAACTTGTATCGCACGGCTTCGTCCTCGTAAAGGACATAAGTATTTATTTGAAGCGTTAGCTCTAATAAAAAACAAACTGAAAAATGTAGAAGTGAGGATTGTCGGCGATGGCGAAATGAGAAAGGATCTTGAGAAGCAGGTAAAACAGTTGAGATTAAAAAATATTACTTTTTTAGGGAGCAGAAATGACATACCCAAGTTGTTAAGCGAATCAGACATTTTTGTACTCCCAACAACTAGTGATACACTGCCGCTCTCCATTATCGAAGCAATGTTTAGCAATCAGGCAATCCTTACAACCAATTGCGGGGGGATTCCAGAGATTATTGAAGATAACTATTCAGGAATTATCGTTGAACCTGCTAACTACAAGCAACTTGCAGACAAGTTATTTCTCCTCTTACAAAAAAAATCATTAAGGGAAGAATTAGCACAAAATGCCTATGCATATGCACAACGACATTTAACCGTTAATAAAATGGTTCGGAAAATTGAAGAAGTTTATCAATCATTATTATGAAAGGAGGAGAACAACATGCGACACGATGTTCCTGCTGTTGTACTTGATCTTAGTGCAACAGGTATAGGAATTGTAAGAAGTTTAGCGCAAACCGGAATAAAGGTATATGCCTTTGATACAAAAGGAAAATATGAAATTGGTAAAACTCGATTAGCCACTAGTGGAATTTGTCCGAATCCAGTTAGTGAAGGACCTGCATTAATTTTATTTCTTACCAGGCTGGCACAAAAAGTAGGACAAAAGGCAGTCCTGTACGCAGGTTCCGATGACTTTGTTCAGTTTATTTCAAAAAACAGATTTGTCCTTTCCCACTATTATAGGTTTCTATTACCAAAACACACCCTGGTAGAAGCGGTATTGGATAAAAGACTAACATACGAATTGGCGCTTAAATCAAATGTGCCATGCCCAAAAACATTTGCTATTAATAACGAAGAGCAGTTCGAAGAAATTATTGATCAAGTTACCTTCCCATGCATTTTAAAACCAGTTTATTCCTCCCATTTTCGCACAAATATCGATCATAGACTCTATAAGAAAGCAATCGTTGTTGAAGAGCCTTCTAAATTGAGAGAAGAGTACCTTTTTTATCGCCCATTCGGGGAACTCATGATTCAGGAAGTCATCCCTGGTAATGAGGATTGCATTTATTCTGTCAAAACATTTTTTGATGAGAAAATGAATTTAGTTGGCTTGTGGATGAATCAAAAATTACATCAATTTCCTCCACATTTTGGATCAACAGCCCTTGCCCTTAGTATTAGGGACGAAGAAGTCATTCAACTCGCTACGACATTTCTGAAAGATATTGAATTCAAAGGCTTAGCTATTGCCGAATTTAAACGGGACCCAAGAGATGGAAAACTGAAATTTATTGAAATCAATTCAAGAATCGGTTTAACTCAAGCCTTATCAATTGCTTGTGGGGTTAATTTGGCTCACTTGTATTATTTATCCCTTACCGGGCAAAATCCCACACCAGTGACACAGCAGAAAGAAGGGGTCAAATGGGTTTACTTTGTTCGGGATTTTCTATCCTTTCGCCAAAAACACAAAAAAGGGGAAATGAAATTCTTTGAGTGGATAAAGAGCTTATCTGGTAAAAAAGTTGAGGCTCTTTTTGCTTGGAATGACCCACTTCCATTTGTTCGAAGTTTTGTTTCCCATTTGCGAAATTTATGGGGAAGACAGTTATAAATAATAAATGAAGGAGGGAACATTCTTTTTGAATAGTTTAGAAGAAGTTTTAAGCTGTTGGAAACAATATGATTGGGAAGTAAAGCTAAAAAAAGTCCTGAATAAAAAAGTAAAATTAGTAAATGAAAAAATAGAATGCCTTAAAAATACTCGTGAAAAGACTAGTATTTGGAAGTTGATTCTAACAGATGGACGGGAGTTCATTCCCATCGTACTAAAGATATACAAACAGCCGCTGAAAGAAAATCATCGGTTGGAAATCAATATGTATCAAAAAGCCTATAACATTTATCAAGAGTTTATGCCGAAATTGTATTGGTTGGAACCGAACGTTAATGGCGATGAAACATGGATGTTTACTGAATGCTTACAGCCGTTACGTGGACAAATAAAATTAGCCCCCAAGCATTTGGAACAAATTATCCCCACGGTGGCAAAATTTCATGCCATAACATATGATAAACGATTTTTACAGCATGCGGACCTATTTGACTCCTCACTTCCCTTCTTTGATTCCGAGGAAAAGGTTAAGGAAAGGACGAAAGGAATCAAAAAGGCAAAGGAAAACCTAGAACGGGCAATGAAAGATCCTAATTTAACAGAATTGATAGCACCAAGGTATAAAATAATCAAAAAAATATTAAAAAAAGGTCCCGTTTTTTTTCCTGAAATTACTGAATCCGGACAATGTCTCATCCATGGCGACCTCCATGTCCATAATATTTGCTGTGAAAATGCCAATGATGTAGAGAATTGGAAAATTACTTTAATTGATTGGGAGTCTGCGAAACATTATCCATGCTGGTATGATTTAGTCGTTTTAGTTGAATTATTAATAGATTTTCGCTCAGATTGGCAGCAGAGTGAAGAAGAGATTCGAAGAAATTGCGTGCAAGTTTATTGTGAAGAGATGTTAAAATATGGAATAACCTTTAATGAAGATCCATTAAATCTTCTTAAAAAAGCCTATTTACAAAGAACGCTTGAAAAAAAGCTCTCTAGTCATTTGCAAAAGGTGTTGGATGGAGGTAAGAGCACTCTCCTCAAGAGATATCTCGAGAAAATAGAGGTTTGGGGCAAAGAACTGGGGTTATATTAGTGAACAGCTCAAGAATTAAAAAAGTATTTAGATATGAAAGGAGATTGTTGAATGGATAAGATTAGACGATCATCTTTTAGCTTAATAAAAGAGAGTAGTGAGTCTGGATGAAGGTGCTCGTAACAGGGGGAGCTGGATTCATTGGTTCGCATGTTGTCGATTTATTAATTCAATCTGGCTATGAACCAATCGTAGTAGATAATTTACGTACAGGTAAAAGAGAATTTGTCCCTCCCAACGTTCAATTCATTAAAATGGACATCGCTTCGCCCCGAATAGAGTCTGTTTTTGCCAGAGAAAAACCGGATGTGGTGATCCACTTGGCGGCTCAAGTAGATGTTGCCTACTCGGTAAAAAATCCAGTCGAGGATGCTAACCAAAATATTCTTGGAACGATTCGATTATTGGCCTGCTCCTACAAGTTTAACGTAAAAAAATTCATATTTTCTTCGTCTTGTGCTGTATACGGGGAAAAAGATGACTGTAGTATAAAGGAAACATTCCCCGTTCAACCTCTATCCTTTTATGGAATTAGCAAATATACTTCAGAACAATACATTCAGGCCTTTCATCAACTTTTTCAACTTCCTTACACGATTCTTAGATATGCGAATGTTTATGGACCGCGCCAATCTTCTAATGGAGAAGGCGGGGTCATCTCCATCTTTTTGAAGAAAGTGCTCAATGGTGAAGCCCCATGTATATCAGGAGACGGAGAACAAACAAGAGATTTTGTGTATGTGAAAGATGTCGCGCGTGCCAATCTATTATCCATTGAAAAGGGGACAAATGGTATTTTCAATATCGGTACTAATTCTAAAACAAGCATTAATCAACTATTTAATATAATCACTTCCCTAACTAATAGTAATTTATTACCTATCCCTATGCCTGAACGCGAAGGGGATATTCGTTATAGTCAATTGGACAATACCGAAGCGGTGAATCTTTTGTCGTGGAAACCTAACTTTGATTTGCAAACAGGATTAACTGAAACCTTAAACTATTATAAAGGGAAATTGAAATACGAATGAAATTAAAGGAGATAATAGATGAATGATTTTAATAAAATAGCAGCCAAAAATAATGGCAAAATAACGTTACAAGATTTGAACGGCTTTCCAATGCTTGGGAAAGGTGCAGATGGATCCGTTTTTCAATTGTCACCTGAGAAGTGTGTCAAAGTATATGTTAATGAAGACAATCAAAAAAAGGAGTTAAATGCTCTACAAATAGGACAATCAAGTTCCGTTATCCCCCGTCTCTATGAATATGGATCCAATTATATTGTAATGGAATTGGTGAATGGAGGTAATCTAAAAGCCTACTTAAAAAAGGAGAAGCAACTACCCAAACTAATTGCAATGAAAATATTATTCATGCTAACAGAATTAAAAAAAGTTGGTTTTGCTAGACTTGACACCGAGGTTCGGCACATTTTTTTTAATGAGCTGGGAGAAATAAAAGTGATTGATCACAAGAGGGCAATGACTACCGAAAGGTCTGTCCCGACCAAATTATTCACTGGATTAAAAAAACTTGGCTATTTAGATGAGTTTTTAAGACATGTGAAGGAGTTAAACCCATCTTTATATGAGGAATGGAAAAAGATAGACTTAAAATAATAACAAAAGGGGAACAAAAGGGCTGTTGTGGTTTGCGAATCACAGCCCTTTTTAGTTAATTGGAAAAATTTATCATTGAACTTTGAGTAACTAACATGGTACTATATAAAAGTTCTCTTCGGGCAGGTAAACACCTTCGAACAATTAACTATTTAATTTTAAAAATAGAAGTTGACTTGTTTGTGAGATTTATAGTATAATATTTTTTGTCGCTTTTTACTGAAGTGAGCTTGTTCTTTGAAAACTAAACAAACAAAATCGTGCAAACAAATAATAACAATCGTGTTTCTACTATTATATAGTGAAACATGAGCCAACGTAACAAATGAGCTAATCAAATTTCTCGCTTATTAACGAGCAGTAATATCCTAACGGATAAACTGCCCGTAAATACCCGATCGATTCGACTAACCATCGCGGGGGAAAACACCCCACGATGGAAGTCTCATCTTATTGGAGAGTTTGA
>NZ_JAMAUV010000025.1:0-51335 GCF_023714155.1 Neobacillus sp. MER 74 | reverse complement strand
TTAGGTGTTCGGTGTGGTAACCTCACTTTTAACCTAATTTCACGGGGGTGGCAAGTTTTTTGCATTTAAATCCCTTTAAATCAAGGATTATTAACTTTTTTAATATAAAAGTTTTGACAATACGACTTTATTACTAGGGGGTCCTTTATGACTTGGTTTACCAAATGGGCGTTACGGAACAAGGCGGCATTAGCTTTCGCTGTGTTTGCCTCTATGATTTTTGGTATTTTTAGTTACACCACGATTCCAATGGAACTGATGCCGTCTGCCGATCAGCCTTACGTGACCATTTCAGTGGTTGGAAACGGCATGGATGCTGTAAGTATGGATGAACAGGTAACACAACCGATTGAAAAAGCATTAAATGGCGTCAGAGGAAAACAAAATGTCGCAGCGCAAACAGGGAATAACTTCACGCAGATGACCGTCACCTTTGAATCTGACATTAATGTGAAAGAAGCTAAACAACAAATTCAAGAAAGAATTTCCATGGTTAATCTTCCCACTGGAGTCATGAAACCTTACGTCGTCAACCTGAACACATCTGAAATACCGATTGTTGAACTAGGTCTTACCTTTGACAAGGAAATTAGCAATCATGAGCTAAATCTCGTAGAAAACGAGATTATGCCGATGTTCCAAGACCTAAAAGGTGTCGGCAATGTCATCACCAACGGCGGCAGCAATCAACAAGTGATGATTAAAGTTGATCCTGGCAAACTAGCAGCCGCACAATACCCGCTTGAAAAGCTCTACACTCTTCTTCAAGGAAAAAATGCATCGGTGGCAGTGGGCGAACAAACCTTAAACAACGAAGCAACAAGTATCATCGTAACAGGAAAATTAGAATCCGTTGATGACCTCAAAAATATTCAGTTAAATAATAAGACCAAACTGCAAGATGTCGCTGAAATAACCATGCAAAAAGATACCGCAAGCATCACCCATTTGAACGGGAAGAATTTTATCGACGTCGTAATTCAGAAGGATTCGACCTCCAATGCGGTAACCCTCGGGAAACAAGTAGAAGAGGCGGTTAAACAAATTAACAAAGACTATGAGGGAACACTACAAGCTACTATTTTTATGAATTTAGGGAATACCGTTCTTGATTCAATTAACTCGATGACTAGAGAAGTATTGACCGGAGCATTATTTGCGACTCTTATTATCTGGTTATTCCTTCGCAGTTTCCGAATGACCCTGATCACGATTGTCAGCATTCCACTTTCTCTTTGTATTACAATGATTTTACTCTCATTTTTTGGCGTTACGTTAAACATCCTCACCCTTGGAGGGATTGCGGTATCGGTCGGACGACTGGTGGATGATAGTATTGTTGTCGTTGAAAATATTTATCGAAGAAAGAAAGATCATGAACTAACCCCTGCCTTTCTTATCGAAGCTGTTAAAGAAGTTGGCGCAGCCATTACGTCCTCCACCCTTACAACGGTGGCCGTATTTCTCCCAATGATGATTGTTTCGGGAGGTTTAAGAGACCTGGTTGCCCCGTTTGCGATTACGATCACTTGTTCACTACTAGCTTCATTGCTGGTTTCGCTGACAGTCGTACCAGTACTCAGCGGCCGTATGATGAAAAAGGTAAAAGTGAAAGAACACAAGACACATTCGTTCTACCCCACTGTGTTGAAATGGTCGCTTAACCATAAATGGCTTCCTATCATACTAGTAGTTCTGGTGGTGGCCGGGTCAGTTGGGCTGTTTGTTAGCATGCCTAAAGGGTCTGTCGATCAGAAAGATTCCGCCTACATAGCCATCAATCTTCGCTATCATAACGGAACCCCATTAAGCGAAATAAATGACGGGATTTCGAAAATGGAGAGCATTCTTGCAGATAAAGAAGGGGTAAAGAACCGTATAGCGATCGCAGGAGTCAATGAAGGTGCTGCGCAGTATGGAAATTTACAAGATGCAAACGTGGTTCAATTTATGGTTTTCCCAAAAGAAGGGACCGATTCCGCCAAATTTGTAAAAGACATTCGAAAAACAAAAGATCAATTCCCAGGTGCGGAGCTGACTGCAGACACTGCTGGATTGTTGGGAGTTAATAAGACCACGGTTTCAGTGGATGTGATTGGTAAGAATGAATTAGACATAAAAAAAGCTGCTGATCTCGTCAAGAAAGAAATTAGTACCATTGATGGCGTACAAAAAGTCGAAAGTAATGATCAAAATACAAAGCCAACCGTTACAATTACGGTGGATTCAAAATTATCCAACGCACTGGAAATCTCTCAGTCGATTCATGCCATGATTCAGCCTGCTGCGATTGGAAGCATTAAAATAGATGGTCGGTCCACTACGGTTAAATTAGGAGCCCTCAAAGAAATTCAAACGGTAAATGATTTAAAAGATTTGCAGCTAATGACACCCAATGGACCAGTTCCTCTCTCAAGCATTGCTAAAATAGAAGAGAGTAAGGAACCAGGTACCATCTATTCAAAAGACGGTCATCATTATCTTCAAGTAAATGCTTTTGTGGATTCAGATAAAATGGTGGACGTAGCTGGCGAAATTCAAAAACAGATCGCTGGATGGGACAAAAATAATACATTTGGCAAAGAAACAAGTGCAGAAATCACTGGTTCTGCCATGCAGTCATCGGAGGATTTAGTAGAACTGGGTAAACTGGCAATGTTCTCGATTGGTATTGTGTTTATGATTTTGTTGGTTACCTTAAAGTCGTTCCGTGCAAGCATTGCTATTCTGATTTCTCTGCCGCTTGCAGCTATAGGTTCACTATTAGGGTTGGTGATCACTCAATCTAGCATTAATATCTCTTCTGGGATTGGAATGTTGATGCTAGTTGGAATTGTTGTTACAAATGCGATTGTGCTGGTCGATCGAATCCGTCATAATGAGGAGAGTATGAGTATTCGCGAAGCAATTATGGAAGCAGGAAAGGTACGTCTACGGCCAATTCTGATGACAGCACTTGCTACTGTATTTGCGATGCTTCCGCTTCTGGTTGCACATGAATCTGCGATGAGTTTAAATCTTGTTTCAAAGGGACTTGCGGTGGTCGTCATTTTTGGTCTTATCGTGTCCACTCTTTTAACACTGATTGTGATTCCAACCTTCTATGAATTATTTCATTTCCGCAAAGCAAAAAAACAAAGGCTGCATGGTATCCACGTATCAGATACGTTAGACCAATAATGTCGAAAAAAGGCGATGACACATCTATCTGTCATCGCCCTTTCTTTTTTACTTCTTAAGAAGGTCTAAAAACGAACAAATCGTTAAGATCCCTTTATCAAAGTTTTCCAAGTTAAAGTGTTCATTCGGAGCATGAAGATTCTCATCTGGCAATCCGAATCCCATTAAGACAACAGGGGCATTTAGAGAATGGTTGAAATCCGATACAATTGGAATCGAACCCCCTTCTCTTTTGTAAACTGGTGCTCTTCCATAAACCGTTTCATACGCTTCGGCCGCTTTTTGAATCATCGGGCTGTCGATCGGCGTTAAGAATGGATTCCCCGTATCTTGAAGAGACACTGATATGGTGCTGCCTTTTGGCGCATGTTCTTCTAGATGTTTTTTGATCAATCCCTGAATCTTTTCCGGGTTTTGATTGTGGACGAGACGGCAAGTGATTTTGGCATGTGCCTCGTTCGGGATGACTGTTTTTGTTCCTTCCCCCTGAAAACCTCCCCATAATCCGTTGATTTCTAAGGTTGGCCGGGAGCTGATTTTCTCAGGGTATGGGAAATTGTTTTCCCCTCCGGTTAAATCGGTTAACCCTAATGATTTTTTTAGCTTTTCTTCATCAAATCCTAACGCTTTAATTTGTTCCTTTTCAAAATCTGTAAGAAGAACAACATCATCATAAAAATGATCTACATTTACTTTTCCGTTTTCATCATGAAGGGTCGAAAGGAGCTGGACTAATAAATGGTTGGCGTTCTGTACTCCCCCGCCAAACATGCCCGAGTGCAAATCTGAATTGGCGGTTTTTAGGGAAAATTCCAGTGCACAAAGACCTCTTAACGAATAAGTGATGGCAGGAACGCCTCTATCCCACATATCTGAGTCAGAAATAACGACTACATCACAAGCTAATTTCTCTTTATTTTCGGATAAGTATGGCGGAAGATGAGGACTTCCGATTTCTTCTTCTCCTTCGATGCAAAACTTAACGTTCACCGGTAATTTACCTTCTGTTTTCAAAAGTGTTTCCACTGCTTTGATATGTAAGAATGTCTGCCCTTTGTCGTCGGTTGCCCCTCTAGCAAAGATCTTTTCATCACGAATCGTTGGTTCAAACGGAGGCGTTTCCCATAAATGAAGAGGATCAACCGGCTGCACGTCATAATGGCCGTACACTAAGACAGTTGGGGTGTTCTCCTGGTGAAGCCAGTCCGCATAGACAATTGGATGGCCTTTTGTCTGGATGATTTCCACATGTTCCATTCCAATGCTTTCTAATTTATTGGCAATCCATGAAGCTGCTTTTTGGATGTCCTCTTTATGCTCGGATAAGGAACTGACGCTTGGAATTCGGAGCAATTCTTTTAATTCCTCAACATTCTGATCATGTTCGTTAGATAATAATTCAGATAATTGACTCATATTATCACCTTTTCTAGTTTATTTCCCCTTCTTATTATATATATAAAGTCATGATTGGCATCAAGTAATACAACTCGGCTAACACCTATCACGTCAAAAAATAAAGACCCCACTCGAAGTCTTCACCTCACCTTTTATAATACCCCGCAAAAGCTGGAAAACTCTATTTAATATGTTTTAATAAAATTGCCAGCCCATAAAAAAAGTCTTATTGTGGTTTAATAAAAATATAAAAATAATCCCCAAGCTATAACTCCAGCAATAAATACTAAAAACCATCGTTTTGAATACGTTATTCCTAAAATTGCTGCTGCGCAAAAGAAAGGAATAATAATAATAAACATCCAAATCGACCATAAACTTAAAATCGTTGAAATGATAGAAAGAAAGAGAGCGATCCAGATATATTTCGTATTTTTCTTCTTAATGCCAAGCGTAACAATCATTAAACTTACAATAATTGACATATAAAAAGCAACGCTTAGAAACATCGCATTTTTCCTTCCTTATGGCAGTTAAATTTGAAATGAAACCAGTTTACTATTTACCGATATTTTCTTTTCCTTTTTGATATTTCCACTCCATAATGTTTACTACAATTAGAAAAATAAGAGCTGTTCCAGATGTAGAATAAAGAATATTCCAAGATATATCGGGAACGATATTCAACCTGGATATAAATATTGGAACAAGAAAAAAAGCTAAACCAAAACTTTTTAATAATAAAAACTTCTTACGCAATTTTGCTCCCCCTAAAAATTATCAAACACCTCTTTGTAACAGTTTTAATTTCTCCTTTTTTTTAAGTACAGGACTATATAACTCATTTAACTAAATCCCCAAAAAGGCGCCTTCTTATTTAAGAAAAGCGCCCGATGTTGAACAGTGAAATATGTGAAAGATTACTCTGCAAATACGTTCTAATGAATTTGACTATCACACCTGTTTCTACGGCTTGGCGAGGAAGGCCGCTGGATTATGGTGCTTTAGGACCAATCAACGCCACCCCAAGAGGATTGCAACTTTCGCAACAGAACAATTTGGCCGATATGATACGTATCGTGCATCATGATATGACTAAGTAAACGCTCGATAGAATATCTGTTAGCAGCATATGGAGCTTTTAACTTTTCATCGTCAAGATCCGCAATCACCGTTTTTAATTTATTCATGACTTCATTAAGACGCTGCACTGTCTGGGCCCACCCAATTTCGTCTTCTGGATCCCCCGGTTTTCCAAAGGTCTCTTCATTGTTTTCTGCCTTTTGCTGATTCTCTGTACCTTTAATTCGATGGATTACGTCTTCATTCCAAAATATCAAGTGATTAACAATCTGCCAAATTGAATTGCTGATTCCCGAACTTGTCCATGCTGCCTCAGCTGCGATGACTCCATGAAGCGCTTGATCCATGGATGCAAACCAATCATTCTCATGCCAATGCATGTCGTGTTGGTCTAAAAACATTTGGGTTACAACTTGCATTCAACCAATCTCCTCACTGTTTAGTTTCATCATTCAAATCATTTATTTTGAAAATTCAACAAAATCATGATCCTTATGACTTATTCGGCTCATCCAACTTTTATTCCTTCATCATGACAAATAAAGTACACAATAGGGCAAACGTTTTTATTTCAAATGATCAACGAGCCGATTGAGTAATTCACTTAAAACCACTATCTTCCGCAAATTGTCAGTGACCTCAGCGGCTTAAAATTAATCAGCTGGGTATTTGCCATCTACACTCTTACCACTTCTGTCACGACACCTATTTACGGGAATTTGGCTGATTTATTCGGCCGAAAAAAAGTTTTTATCTTCGGGGTTATTTTGTTTGTCGTTGGCTCGATGTTGTCGGGAGCTGCCCAAACGATGAATCAATTAATTTGGTTCCGTGCTTTTCAAGGAATTGGTGCTGGTGCGGTTATGCCGTTAACCTTTACAATTATTGGTGACCTTTTTCCTGGTGCATGGAACCGACAGCTATTTATATCCTATTTGCTGTTTCCGTCATCTTTATTGTGTTGTTCGGTTATATCGAAACCAAAGTGAAGGAACCGATGCTTCCTCCATCCCTTTTCAAGATTCCTGTCATTCTAGTTTCCAATCTCATCGGTTTTCTATCTAGTGCGGTCTTAATTGGTGTGAATGTATATTTGCCAATGTGGATTCAAACGATTCTTGGCCACAGTGCGACGAGCTCAGGACTGACACTTATGCCAATGTCGATTTCCTGGCCTTTGGGTGCAACTTTTGCCGGTCGGTATATGTATAAAATTGGCTCAAAGTTTACAGCCATTCTTGGTGCTGTTTTGATTGCCCTAGGTGGAACATGGCTGCTTGCTGTGGAACTTGACTCCCCGTATTGGTATTTTGTAGGAATTATGATTGTGATCGGTCTAGGCATGGGTTACGCGACCATCCCAACCACCGTTCTCGTTCAATCAGCGGTTGGCTGGCAAATGCGTGGAGCAGCAACCGCATCAAACAGCTTTACTAAGTCCATTGGCCAAACGGTTGGGGTTACTATATTTGGAACTATTTTTAACAACTCATTGATTACGTTTGGAAAAGAGCATGCAGGGGGAAGTTGGAGTGGAGGAGGCAATATTAGTAATCTCTTAAGCTCAGAAACCATTCATCAGCTGCCTGCGGACGTCATGACGATGATCCAGGAGGCTCTTGCCCATGGAATGCACCTTGTATTTATCCTCGTGTTTTTTATTGGGATTGCGAACCTCCTTTGTACTCTCTTCCTTCCTTCACACAAGAAGGTAATGGAGCATCAAAAGCAAGTCCAACATTAAACGTGAATAGCCGCCAATTTGGCGGCTTTTACTTCTAACATAGGCAAAATATTGGATGGTTTTAACTAACCGACTTTTCAAATCAATAAACCGCTCCATTCGCTTACTTCACATTGACCATATTCATTATCACCCACTGCTACCACCGTGCCATCCGATTTTATCCCTATGGTACGACACCAACCTGCCTCGACCGCTACAATATCACGCCAATCGTTTACATCGCATTGGCCATGCTTATTCCAACCTACAGCCGACACTGTCCTGTCAGATTTAAGGCCGATGGTATGAGCATTACCCGTGTTCGTCGCCATATGCACATTACCTGCCGCAACCGCCACAATATCCCGCCAGCCGCTTAGATCACATTGGCCATATTTATTATCACCCACAGCAGACACCGTACCATCCGATTTAAGCCCCACAGTATGACGCCGACCCGCAGCTATGGTACCTTTAGGCCACGGTTTCAGCTTTAACACCCCTTCTTTCGGTGAAATGTAATCCATGTTTTACCTCCTAATAAAAATCCATGCAATAAAAGGAACAATCACCACATACAATGCAGAAATAAACCAGTTGTTTGTGTAATAAATCCGCTAAAAATTAAGGAACCTACTTTAGTCCATGAAAGTATTTTAAAATATATTTTTATGAAAAAACAGTCGCACGCAAACACCAAAGAGGAACCCTCGAACAAAGTTTATAAAACCAGCAGACATATTTATGTGTATAGAATTTTTTACTCCCCCAAATGAAACAAAAAAGGGTCTAATTGTTTAAGTATGATATGGTATGATGAAAAAAAGCAATGTTAACTCGACGTTTTTTATAGTTAACATCTATTAACTAGGAGGAGAATGATGTTTAATCTACGAGGCCATCATCTTTTTTGCCTGTTGGGCTATCGGGGAATGGGCTATTCAGAAGAATACGTAAAAAATATGACTCGTTTGCATCAAACCTTGAGAAATAACCCAAAGACGTTAATTCAGATCGTTAAGGGTCCCGATCAGTTGTGTGAAAAATACCCCAACTCTGGTCAATACCACTGCCAGGACGACAATATTTATGAAAGAGATCAAGTTATATTAGATAAAATTGGACTTAAAGTCGGAGAAGTTCTGAACTGGGAGGACATTGAATCATGCATCAGAAAGTTTGTCGTTCCTTCCGATATTCAAACTGTGTGTAAAACTTGTTCCTGGAGTTCCTTTGGAGTTTGTGAGGAAGGTATTCAAGAGATTCATGAATGGAAGGGTTTAAGAGAAGTTACATAAGCCCATCCGCCTTTAGATTCATCATTTGCCTCCACTTAAACTTAATTTAATCTATACACTGAGTTTACAAGACTTTAATATTCAGATGTTATGATTGGATTAACAACGAATGAGGAGGCAATCTAAATGAATGTGCGTGCAATGTTTATTGATATGGATGGTACTCTACTAAAAGCCTCAAATAACATTTCCAGCCGAAATATGGAAGCCGTTAATACGCTCATGAATCAGGGGGTCAAGGTGTTTCTGGCTACTGGTCGACACTATGAAGTAACAGCTCCTTACCATAATCAACTTGGATTACGAACACCGATGATTTGTTTGAATGGTGCCGCTATTCACGATGCAGATTCAGGAAAAACAATACAAATGAAAACCGTCCGACTGAACGATGAACGATTCCACCATGTGACAGCTAAAAGTGCTTGGAATGTTATTATCCATACAGCAAATGGTGTTTATTGTAAGAAGACAAATGAGGAAATTGATTATTGGACACAAGTGGGGCGGATTCCGCCACATTATATTGGAGATTTAAGACAGGCAACTTATCAAGATGTACTTAAATATAGTGTTCGAACAGGTACACCTTGTCCAAACATTTCCGCTTTGTTTAACAAGGAAGCAGAAGTCATCAATTGGAATGACGGGTTTGAATTGCTTGCACCTAATGTTTCGAAATGGTCTGCTTTAAAAAGCCTCCTTCGTGAATATCGAATCAGTCCTAATGAAGTTGTCGCTATTGGAGACGGACCCAATGATATCGAGATGCTTCGTCATGTAGGTACTGGTGTAGCCATGGGGAACGCAAGTGAAAAGGTTAAAGCGGCTGCTGATTTTATTACGGGGCACCACGAAAATGATGGATTAGCTCAGTTTATCGAACAATATCTTCTTAAATCAAAACAATCCTATGCGATATAAAGTTGTTTTATATCTACTATAAATTGCAGCGATTATCAAAAAGCTCCAAACCGATTGAACAAGTTTGGAGCTTTATTTTCCATTATTTTGACAGTGCATGTTTCGTCATTGAGTTAGTTACCTGGCTTAAAATTACTGCTGCGATTCCCTGTATGATCGTTTTCACGATGACTTGCCCAAGAATAGCTGCTGGCACGGCTTCCCATGGTAAGAAGTTGGCTCCAAGCGGGCTAAGGCCAATGATGACGAAGATCACCGAATCCAATAAGCCCCCGACGATTCCACTATAAAAAACTCTCCAGCTCATCGGCAGTTTCAATCTTGTATAAATCTCTGTATCTGTTGTTTCTGCCACGGCAAACGAGAGAGCCGAAGCTAAGACGATAATCAGTGTATCCCCTAAAATGAATGATACAACCGCAGAAAGGAATAAAGCTGTTCCTATGAAAATATAAGTCTTCTTTCTTCCATATTTATTTTGAACCAAGTCTCGAAAGATAAACGTGGCTCCGATAAATAAGGTACCCATAGGGACAATAAATACCCCCATCTGCAATGGGGCAAAAGCTGCCGTAACCACGTTCGCCGTTACGATGGAAATTAAATATAATATGATTCTCATTCTTTCCCTACTCTCTTTCTAACCTCTTACACGCCTCGCTTATTTCCCCAAAGCAAGGCATGCAATTGCGGCAATACTTTAACATCATTCAACGCTGGGTCTAAAACTACACAATCAACTAACCACTCATATTTATTCAGAAGTTTTTGAATCAATTCATTGTTATTCATATTCGTAATATCATCATTACCCACCTGAAGGTAAAAAGGAATCTCTGGGTAACGATGATGAACCTTTTTCGCATATTCAAGATCGTTTTCATCAAAGATGACGACTTTCAAACTCACTTGATGTTTAAAATCATTGTCGTTTAAATTTTGAAAAATAGAATCTAAGATTTCAAAATTGGTGATCATATTGGAACTTGGCGGCTTCGGTGAAATCGTTAGTTCATCAATGTTTAAGAACCAGTCTTGCCATCTACTCCCTTGTGTTTCGATCCCAATCTTGATGTCTTTTTCTTTTAGTAAATCAATCAACCCATCTAAATTCTTCAGCAGTGCTGGATTTCCCCCGGAGATCGTCACAAACGAGAAATTATCACCGCCAACGCTTGTTAATTCAGCCCAAATTTCTTCCGCGGTCATTTGCTGAATATCTTCTTTGGCGCTGCCGTCCCATGTAAAAGCAGAATCACACCAGCTGCAAGAATAATCACAGCCGGCGGTCCGTACAAACATTGTTTTTTGACCAATGACCATCCCTTCTCCTTGGATGGTGGGGCCAAAAATTTCTAGAACAGGAATCTTGCTCATTCCTCCATCCACTCCCTTCGCGCTTCTGCATAGCTAGTCGGAGTTTCAAAGAGACGGACAAATTCCACTCTTGCTCCATGATACTGTTCCTTCCGCTCTTCTGTTTCTAATGCTTCCTTCATTTTCTCGTAAATCCAAACCACCATATTTTCTGCGGTTGTATTCATCGATGGAAGGGTTTCATTCAAATATTGATGATCAAGGAATATCTCGATTTCATTTTTCCAAATCTCTTTAATATCGCCAAAGTCAATCATTAGGCCGCGATTATCAACAAAACCGCTGATTCCAAAAATAACCCTGTACGTGTGACCGTGCAAATTTTTGCATTTCCCTTCATAACAATGCAGATGATGCGAAGCATCGAAGGTAAACTCTTTGCTTACTAGTACACGTTTTTGATGATATTTTAATTGATGTGGATGAATGTCCTCATTTATTTTTTGAAGTTTATCAACGATACGAAAACCCATCGTTAAAACCTCCCATTTAAAAAGTCTTCAAGCCCTCTTTTTCGTAACACACAGGCTGGGCATTCACCGCATCCATCCGCAATCACACCGTTGTAGCAAGTTAATGTTTTTTCACGAACAAACTCTAATGCGCCCAATTCATCCGCTAGTGCCCATGTTTGTGCTTTGTTGATCCACATTAACGGGGTATGAATGACAAAGTTATCGTCCATCGAAAGATTTAACGTAACATTCAATGATTTAATAAAAATATCACGGCAGTCTGGGTACCCGCTGAAATCTGTTTCACAAACACCTGTGACTAAATGCTTCGCTCCCACTTGACGAGCTAAAACACCTGCAAAAGTTAGGAATAATAGGTTCCGACCTGGCACAAATGTGGAGGGAAGTTCCCCTTCACCGCCATCAGTCACTTCAATATCTGAACGCGTTAACGCATTAGGGGCTAATTGATTAAGTAAGGCCATATCTAAAATATGGTGTTTCACACCAAGCTCATTGGCTATATTTTTGGCACATTCAATTTCTAAACTATGCCTTTGATTGTAATCAAACGTAACGACTTCTACTTCTTTAAATTGTTTTAAGGCCCAAAATAAACAAGTGGTGCTGTCTTGGCCACCACTAAATACCACAATGGCCTTCTCATTTTTCAACATTTCTCACTATACTTCCTTTCAAATAGAAAAAACAGTACCCCAAGATAGAAGTACTGCTTCATCTTAGTTTTTTTAATGAGGGGGGCTAGAACCTCGGTTGCATACATGCAATGATATATTAATTTCTATGACTAAATGATTATAAACTATAATTTTAATTTTTTCACCTATTTGTCGACAAATTTTGCATCCTTTTCTTTACAAAACTACAGCAGCACGCATCTTATGGAGCTGTATCTGTTTAAAAACTAGGTAAAAAAACATATTTTCAATTACTTCTTCCTTTTGATTTCACCCATTCAGCTAATGAATGTTATGCTTTCTGAAATTACCACCCTTCACCTCTGCTACATCATAAACGGTAACAAAGGATTTTGGATCCAGTTCATTGATGATTTCTTTTAATTTTGTTTCTTCTAAGCGGTTAATGACACAGGTGATTTCTTTAAATTTTTCATGGGAAAAGCCGCCATAAGCCTCTTTATACGTTGCACTTCGGCCTAAACGATCGCGGATGGTCTCCACCATTATTTCAGGCTGAGTGGTGATAATATTGAAGGTTTTAGACCCGCTTAACCCTTCTTCTACAATGTGAATCACTTTCGATGCAATAAAGTAAGCAATGGCCGATAGAATCGCCCCTTGTAAACCAAATGCGATGCCAACGAAAATAAATACAAATATGTTTAAGAAAAGAATGAGATCACTGGTACCAAACGGTAATTTTCGAGATAGGAGGACGGCCAGCATATCAATTCCATCTAACGCACCGCCATTCCTTAAGGCTAACCCCATCCCAAATCCAAGGATAATACCGCCAACCACTGTCACTAACAATGTATCCCCCTCAATAATAGCAGGGGTATGGTGCAAGAGACTGGTTCCAACCGCTAGGGAAGCAATCCCGATAATCGAAAATAACGCGAAACTTTTTCCAATTTGCTTATATCCTAACCATATAAAGGGAATGTTGATCACAGCAATGAGAACACCTAATGGTAAATCAAATAGTTCTGATCCAACGATACTAAGACCCGTCACTCCTCCATCAGATACGTGGTTTGGAATGAGAACGGTTTCTAGTCCATAGGCAGCAATTAATCCCCCGATTATGACCATTAATCCGCGCAGAATAAATTTTAGTTTATTAGTTTTATGTATGTTGTTTGTAGTCATATATTTCCTCTCTTCCCTTTACTGTTCAACTGTATCTCTGAATTTCTCCATTAGATTTTTTTACTCATAAATTTACATCGATCTGAGTGGTAATCAGGTCTTCTTTTGTTATTCCTAAAAATTTAAGTGTCTCCGATGGTGTGGAATGGTTAAAGTGTTTTTGTAAGAGTGCAATCGAGACACCTTGTTTAAAGGCATGATATCCGAAGGTCTTTGCTAGTGAATTGGTCCCGATTTTCCCTTCAACACCTACCTTAACAGCTGCATCATGGATGATTCGATAGGCCTGTTGTCGTGTAATCGGTTGTTTAAATTTACGAGATTGGAATAAATAAATTTGTTGTTCACTGTTGACTTGGTCTAAGTAAGAATTTACCGCTTCTTTCACTCTTTTGTTTAAATAAACCGACTTCCTCCTTTCACTCTCCAGTTCAGAGTAATGATAAAAATCCTTCATTTCCCCATCCCCATTAAAAAGTTCCTTCACCTTAATTAGTAGCAGTTCAGATATTCTAAGCCCTGTATTTATTCCAACAACAAATAATAAATAATCCCTATATGAATGTTCCATAAGGTAATTTTTCATGGCATTTATTTGTTCTAAGTCTCTAAGTGCATCCACTGTTTCCAACGAATCATTACTCTCCTTCAATGTTACATAACTAAATTATAAAGTATGTTTGAGTAACATTCAAACATTCTGCCTAAGAATTATCGGATTTATATATCATAGGAAAATAGATAGTACAAGTATACTAGCCCCTAAAAAAACGAGAAAAAGGCCTTAGCCCCTGTTATATAGAGCTAAAGCCATATACTTATGATGATCATTTTCAAGCAGCACGTAATTATAAACACTTAGTATGTAATTAATGATGGTCCAAAAATTTAGTAACTGACCGAGCAGACCGAATAAGAATTGGCCCAATTAATTCCACTAAATCCAAAGAGATGTCAAGGACTTCCCACCAAATGGATTCCTTCCCTTCTTCTTTCCTTTTGTCTCTTCGGGCCTTTCTTTTCTCTTTAAATGTATTCACCATACTCTCTCCCCTCTTACCATTATTATACAATTATCTTTTCGATTTATTAACAGTTCACATACGTTTTGCAACTAAAAGTACTTCCATTTGTTCCGCAATTTAGAATACACATCTCGTGCCAACCCAAATGAGGATAGAAATCTCAAGTTACACAATTGTACAAGCATTTCTTACAATCTCTCATATCCTATATTAGTAGATTAAAAAGGTGGTGATTTAATAATGTCTGATCGAAATAGGCAAGATTCTTCAGCAGCTTATGGCTATTTTGCACTCGTAGGAACCGAGCCGATTTTAGTAAATCCCCAGGAAAATATACGATTTAATCAACATGGTTCATTGAAAAATATACGATTTTCCACGAATCGCAGTACCATAAAAGTTTTGAAATCGGGAGACTATAAGATCGAATATACATTACTCATAGATGGGCCTGCTTCCACTTCTGTTTATGGTATTTTCTTAGGCGATTCTTCTGAGCCAGAAAATCTCACAAAGTTTGGCATAACAAGGCAAGTGAATAATGCGACCCTCATGCTTATAGGACAAGCAATTATCCATGTTTCCAAAAAATCCACCATTGAGCTAAGAAATATTGGTACGACTACAGATACACTTTTACCGGTTTTAGGGGGACAAGGTATAAATGCCGCATCACTATCCATTGTGAAACTTAGCTGATAAGTGGAGTTTCCCTTGACAGCCGATCCATTGAAAGTTACAACGCTCCAAACGGTCGGTGATGTTGTAAAATATATTGAAAACCGTTAAAAAATAGAAAGTGCGGATCGCCCAACGCAAGCGGACACATGATCCTGGGTGAATGCAGGCAGAAAGCATCCGCCAATACTCTATCAAATTTCAACAGCCGTGCTGCGTTATTAAAAAAGCGTTCTACATATGTAGAAACGCACCTAGGTTACATAGAAAAAACGAGAACCATAATGGCCATTCCAAACTGAATGAGACGGGATAACATTGATACTCCCCCTTACCCACAATCCTACAGCCATCCCCCATCATACCATTAAATTCCAATTAACATTTATATTAAATCTGTGTCTTAGACAGCGTGTAGTTTATCATATAATTGACTTAGTACATAAAAATTATTTTCAATGAGGGGAGATTGGGATGAATAAAAAAATTTTAATAGCTGTACTCTGTATAGGGTTAGGTGCGGTAATTTATTTTTTGTCATCATGGCCAACAAAACCTGCAATTCCTGCTAAACTTAATATTCCTACTACCTCCTTGGAAGAAAGTATCTGTGAAAGAGTAACAGCACAATTTGGAGATTGCCAAAAAATTCTTTTGTTTGATGCTCATTCTAATTTAGTTTTTGCCGAGAACAGTTCTGGAATCTCGCCTGTGCTTACAAATAAAGAGTTTACTAAATTTAAACAATTCATTTTTCCAATGATGGATTTCCAGGAGTTCAAGGAAGAGAAAGTCGAGAGAGGA
Source organism: Neobacillus sp. MER 74 (assembly GCF_023714155.1). Taxonomy (NCBI): domain Bacteria; kingdom Bacillati; phylum Bacillota; class Bacilli; order Caryophanales; family Bacillaceae; genus Neobacillus; species Neobacillus sp. MER 74. The sequence goes on along the minus strand of NZ_JAMAUV010000025.1, from coordinate 35,534 downwards.
CCAATAGACTGGCGAGCTAAAAATCATATCCAAAAAGATTTGTCGGTTATATATGGTTTTGCAGAAGACGAGGCGAAAACCATTGTAATAAATAGTGAAGGCAACATCCAGCCCAACAGGTTTTTGGTTCGTGATCACTTATGGGTTTGGTATGCTGTTTTTCAGAAAGATAAAGTTACATTGCCAGTAAAGGTAACGGTTTATAATTCAGAAGGTCAAATTATTTTCGGAGGAAATGGAAAGAAGGAATAAAGCTAACTCCCCCACCCTACCCGAAATGAATCACGAACCACGGCAGGGATTTGAATGCAAAATGTATTTTAACCTCTTATCACTGGATTTTATCATTTTTTGTCGAATTTTTTCGAATTATTTATATTCGTTTCTTATATTTTTTATAGTACTATTAATCTAGTTCTTTAATACCAAAATTAGATAAAGGCAAACCTTTCGAAAGAATGGGACGCAAAGTTACAGGTCTAAGGTTCTATACTATGATGGCTGTGCTGCCTCAATTAAGAGGAGAGAAAATGTATGCAATTAGATTCAAACTATCCACCATATTTTGATGGGAGAAATTTAGACCAAATAATAGCAAAAATTCAAGAAAATCAAGAAAAGTGCCACACGGTAGTTGTAAAACCAGAAATTCCAAAGGGAGAAGTAGTACAATTTCGTTATCCGCACCCGCTAGACGGACTATTTTTAAATCTTTCTGGCAATTAATAATGTCGATTCATAATGATCAAAAAAGAAGTTTGCAAAAAACACGTTGAGTTAGCACAGCGTGTTTTTTGTTATTTTAACTACCATTACTTCCGCTGATGTTAATTATCCATAAAGTTTACTTAAAATCTACAAATCTCTAAACAGAACAAATGTTTTGTTGTACAATAGTTATGTCAGATTTGATTTTCTTCATAAATAATTTATAGAGGTGGAATTTAATTGAATGGTACATCACACGCAGTAATTAGGGCAGCAACTGGATTTATTGTTGCAAATACATTTCATACTTCTCCTTCTACGACACTTTTGTTTGTAGGATTAGGTAGCGTCTCAGGATTAATGCCTGATCTTGATATTGACGGGAAGCTTCGTGAAAAAATTACTTTGTCGCATAAAGTGATTCGACTTTCTGCGATGATCATTGGAATGATTATGATTCTCTATAGTTTCTTTGAAAAAACAATGGTAGATAGATGGCTGGGGATTGGAATCGGCTGTTTGATCGTCTTGATTGCATCCTTCATTAAGCAAAGACATATGTTAACCATCACAGGAATTGCCGTCCTGGCGGGCGGATTCTCTTTAGGGGAACTATGGTTTATTCTGCTAGGGATTTATATAGTCCTTGCCTCCTTTACTTCTCATCGCAGCTATACTCATTCGATTTTAGGCACTGCGTTCTTTGGGATTATTGCTTCCAACTTCCAAGCTTCAATCGGGATTGATGGTGTTTTCTATTCGTGTTTGGCTGGTTACATCAGTCATTTAATAGCAGATTTAAAAATCCTGCCATTTAATAAACGGGGCGTTAAGCTGTTCTTACCACTGTCTTCCAAGGAAATATGAAAAATATCTGTGAATGATTAACCACACTATTTGGATTGTTTGGAGGAAATGGAACTTTCACAAACTTGTTCAACAAAAAAGGCAATGTCCATTATACATCGCCCAATTACGTCTAGAAAATATTAATCTTCTGTTCCTAAAACATCTGTATTTGGGGGCTCATAACCCATTTGACGGAGCATGGCTACTATTTGTCCCTTATGATGAAACTCATGTGTTATAGTGTGCATTAGCAATTTACCGGGAGAAATAGTTACTAGTTCAGATGCTTCTCTCCAAGGGATTTCTCTTTCAATTGGCACGTTTAATTTATGTCCATGTTGTTCAATTAATTCATTTACTATTGAATCTACTTGATCAAATCGTGATATTATTTCCTCTAAACTGAGATTATGTAATTCTTCCCTTGGAGTAAGTGGTTTATTTGTCTTCAGCAAAACAAATGAGCCAAGCCATGCAACATAGCAATCTGCTATATGAACCAATGTGTCTCTTACACTTTGCCAACCAAAACCATTTGTTTGTGTAAAATGATTAGAATCTACTTTCCCACAAAAATCTAACAGTGTTCCTCTCGTCTGCCGAACCCATCCATATTCGTGTTGAAGCATCCAAACACCCACCTTAACAGATATAATTACATGTTCTATACATGTTCTATAAATGTTAGAAAAAACCTTCAATAAGGAAAAAAACTCCGGTAAATAAGTCATAAAGTGCCTATATTTCTTTATCAAGTTATACCAAACATTTTAAATCAAAATGGAATTTGAGAGATCCAATTTGATTTTGCAAAAGATGGAGGATCGATTTTAATGAAGCATGGTTGGATGGAGGAACCGCCTTCATCCATTGACCGTTCAAAATCCTCCCATACTAAATAACATTAAATAAAAGGTAAGGAGATATGCGGACACTAAGTTCTTTTATATCACCTTACCTTCGTTTTGGATATAGTTTACCCGTATATTTTTTTCTTGATTTATTGTCCTCTTTTACAAACCTGCCCTGAATCTCAGCACGGCTTAATGTACTCCATTTGCAAGCTGCTTCATTGCGTTTAACTCTGAAGAAAGCGCCAAAAACCATTCCTTATCTCCCGTTGATAAAGCCAGATCGAGGAGAAATTCAATTTGTGCCTTATTGGTTACATTTGAAACGGGCAGTTTTTTCACCCGTTTACTTAGAATAGGGATGGTTTTTCCAATTGCTTGCTTATTGTCACTCGTAACAACGGTTACTTTCACAACACCTTCTAGACCTTCCGGTGAAAGTGAATCAATATAACCAATAATTAATTCACCCTCCCGGGATTCTGCCTTAATCCAATCACCCGTTTTTAGATTTGTATTATTATAGAAGAACATCGTTTTTCACCTTCTTGTTTTTTTCGTTTAATACCAGGATATGCATCGTAAATTAATCTGTAATCTTTTTTATTACATTTCCATTAAAGAAGTATTCAACCGATTATCGGTTACTAGCGCTTTTTAACAAGATCGACGACTTCTTTGATTGTATAGTCCCTTAAATATTCTCCCATGTGTTCTTCTACACCAAAGAAAATACTGCATAAGACTTTTTGCATATTTGCCCCGACAATACATTTTTCATTGGATTCAGGACATTTGGGCTGCAGTGCCCCTTCAGAGGTGATCTTATAGATATCCCAAAGGTTTACTTCACTTAAGTCAAGCGCAAAAAGAAATCCTCCGCCGGTTCCTTCTTTGGATTTAATAAATCCATGTTTTTTCAATAAACTTAGAACTTTTCGAATGCGAACCGGATGGACGCCAGCACTTTCAGAGATCGCATCACTAGTGGACATGCGGTCCGTCTGTAACGCAAGAAATGTTAAACTGTGAATGGCAAGAGTAAAATCACTATTCATTGGCTTGCCTCCTAAGACAAAAAACTTCTCATCTATTTTAAAGTTCATAACTTACTGTAATAATAAACATTACAGATTAACTAGTCAAGCATATCGGTAACTATGTCTATTACATTAAACATCCCATTGCTTTTTTACTTGTTCTTCAGCAATCTGTTTAATTTTTTCCCAGGTCATCTCTTTTTCCACTATGACATTGGTATGGTAATTTCGATCTTTATATAATACTTTTACGAATACTTCAATCATCTGTTGTTCCTCCTTTTGTAAATTTTACTTGTAAAGACCATGCTTTTTGCTTTAATTTGCTTCTTTCTGCAATTCGTTATACAAATAGTTTCGAATTCTCCGCGGAAGGAAACTCCGAATTTCATCTTCGTTATAGCCCACTTGTAATCTTTTTTCGTCCATGATAATTGGCCGGCGAACCATTTTGGGATGTTCGATGATTAATTTATACAATTGATTAAGCGGAAGTGTATCAATATCTACCTTTAAATCTTGGTACGCCTTTGAATTCGTTGAAATAATTTCACTCGTCCCCTCTTCTGTCATGCGAAGAATCGATTTAATTTCATCGATTGTAAGAGGATGAGATAGGATGTTTCTTTCTATATAGTCTATTTGATGTTCCTCAAACCAAGCTTTTGCTTTTCGGCAAGACCCACAGCTTGGTGTCGTAAACAAAGTTACCATTGCCATACACACTCCTTAGTAATATTCTGCCCAACATATTAAATGTAACAAAAACCATTACAGTTATCATACTGTAAATATAATCGTTACAGTTCATTTTGTCAATGGGTGTTTGATTGAATCTTATATGCATGGTTAAGATGGCATTAACCATTCGCTCTAATGATAAAAAATTCCCTTAAGTTTTTAATACCTAAGGGATTATTATCAAGAAGATCAGTCTGAATGGTTATTCTATCTCATCGTGGACTCTATTTCTTTTGTTACTATTGCTTTTCCCAATCCTGTTGGAATTTTCCCCTTTAACCTGCTTTAAGGTCGCTACGATCAGAAAGCTAACGATTACTAATAAGAGCCAGGAACTCACCTTTCCTAAATGAACGAGACTCCATGCATCGGTTTGGTTTGGATATTCCCATGCTCCAAAGAACGTTGCGATATTTTCAGCCACCCATATAAAAAATCCAATGAGTACAAAAGAAAGCGAGAGAGGCATGCGATAACGTGTTCCACCAACCTCATATGTGACCCACGATTGCCAGAAAACGACGATGACAAGTCCTGTTAACCACCAACGAACATCCAACCAATAATGGTGGGTGAAAAAATTCAAATAAATCGCAGCGGCAAGAGGGACTACCAGCAAAAACGGCGGCCATTTCACCAATTCAACCTTAAGCCTCCTCCACGCCTGGCATAGAAAACTTGCTACACTCGCGTACATGAAACCACTATACAAAGGGACTCCAAAAATTTTAGAAAATCCTTCCTCCGGATAAGACCAAGAGCCCATATGCACCTTGAAAAGTTCAAGAGTAAGTCCAATAAGGTGAAACAAAGTGATCACCTTAAGTTCATCCCGTGTTTCAAGCCCAGAACGCACCATCCCCCACTGCATCAGAAGGCAAATAATGAGCAGCCAGTCATACCGCGGCAGAAATGGAAGTGGGATGACTTGTGTAATAGCCAAAGAGGCAAAAATAACGACAGGAAACAAACAGGAAAGGGCTTGCTCCCAGCCAAAACGAACGAGTTGTTTAAGCGATCTAATCATTTGTATCTTCAAAGGTTTTTTCTGAGAATCACTTTGGATGGTTAAATTCATGCGTAACTCCCCTTTTATAAATTTGATACTAATTTTTGTAAAAGCGATATTTCCTTTTCTATTGAAATGATTTTACCATCCATTTTATCGTTTTACAATAAATAATTAATGATTATAATTATATTTTTATTGGTTAAAGTATTGTTCCGATCTGATAAAAAGTTAAAAAGCACTCCTTATTTTCAAAGGAATGCTCTAAAATTTTAATGGAAATTTATTGTCCATAACAGGAGGAATATTATTCCCTAGTTATGGCATCCGTGAAGGGTGTTTTGCAAAATAACTGGTCCTAATTTGTTAGTTTTCGAATTTGAAAGACGTACTTCTACGCTTGTATTAACTGGTAGTTCCGCTGAAATCTCATCAATTTTACCCACCCATGGATTACCGCCAAACCAGCTTGGAACGTTCTCTTTAACTAAATACAGCTTAAACCGCCAACTTTGAATCTAAATTTGATAAATGGATAGACGATAGTGAAAATAAGTAAAATTATGCTTTTAATAACGTGCAGCCAGATAAAATTCAATTTTAATACTTTGGAAGTGATCGTTGCTATGGGATTTTCCATTACACTTAATGGAAAATGTTGTGAATTTCAATATTCTCATTTATAGTTAAATTAAATAATTTGAATTACCCACATTACTTAAACAAGGAGATTATATGAAACTAGGTGCATTTTCTGTAAGTTTAAACGTGAAGGACATTCATTTATCCAAGTCGTTCTACGAAAAACTAGGATTCCAAGCTTTTGGCGGTGATATTACTCAAAATTGGCTGATTATGAAGAATGAAAATTGCGTCATCGGGCTATTTCAAGGGATGTTTGAAAAAAACATTCTGACATTTAATCCAGGATGGAATCAAAATGCAGAGAATCTCGAAACGTTTACAGACATTCGAGACATCCAAAAGAAACTAAAGTCTGAAGGTATAAAATTTCTGTCGGAGGCAGATGAAGGCTCTGTTGGACCTGCACATATGATCATTGAAGATCCAGACGGAAATCAAATTCTGCTCGATCAACATCGATAAGAGGAAAAATGGAGGAATAAAATGAGTATGGAACAACCAATTACAACGAACCTCTCATTCAAAGAGATGGCCGTGTCTTATCTACAGCTCGCTTCATCCGGCAAGGCTCGGGATGCATTCCAGCGTTACATAGGCCCTGACTTTTGTCACCATAACCCCTATTTCAGCGGAGATGCTGATTCTCTCATGCTTGCAATGGAAGAAAATGCGGCTTTAAATCCGAACAAAATCTTTGAGGTCAAACTTGTGATTCATGAGAAAGATACCGTAGCCGTTCATTCACATGTAAAGCAGCACCCAGAGGATCTCGGAGGGGCAGTGGTCCATATCTTTCGATTCAAAGATAACCAAATCGTTGAATTGTGGGATATCGGACAACCCATACCTGAGGAGTCCCCTAACGAGAACGGTATGTTTTAAGTTCATTTAAGGAGATTGAAAAAGAACGAACCAACCTACTATTATTAAATATTAAGTTGTCAGACTGTCGACAAACCCGAAAACTTGGGATTTTCCGGCAGTCTTTTTTACGGCTCTGCTAAATGGTTTGTTTTATTCGCCCCTGCTCCTTCCCTCCATACCTATCAATTGGGTCTTAAATATCTGGATCTTTTATAAAAATTAAGAACTGAAAGTTCAGCTATTGTCCAATTAAGTTATAACGCCAATTATTGCACCGCATAAAGCTTCCTGGAGGATATTCAAATTCGCATTCAGAGATAAACTGAAAGTCAAGCTTTCGACAAATTGCATTAGAAGCAGGATTATCAATCGATGGAAATGCGTGGATGTATGTGTATTTGTTCTCACTAGATGCTTCTTCAATTGCTAACTTTACCGCTTTTGCAGCTATTCCTTTCCCTTGATAAGAGGGTAGAACGCTCCATCCAGTTTCATATACACTTTCATTATTCCAAGTAGTTTGCCAATAACCCACAGAACCTACTGTTTCTAATTCTGGTAACAATTTAATACTGAACATACGTCCTCTATTACCCAGTTCAAGATATCGTTTATGTCGCTTCAAAATCTGATCTTTACTCTCTGGACCTCCAAGATGCTGCATCATTTCTGGAGCGTTTATAAGAAAAAGCAAATCAAGGTCATTATCCTCCCAAGGCTTTATCTGAATAATATGGTTACTTCCTTCCAAATTTTCTTCTTCCTCTCACCATTTATTTTTATTTACTCTTTCTTAACGAAAGCTTCAAACACACACTTCCGCTTTTTAGCAGTATATCTGCCATACCTGAATAAATGTTGGTTTAAAGGGTAGCATACCTCTGTAAACTTCAATGAGGTGATGAAAATGTCTAACATGTTGAAACAAGAAGAAATGGAAACATTAAGAGAGTTAATCAAAGACGTAGACACGGCCATGCTGACTACGGTAACTGAAGAAGGGCTTGTTTCACGTCCTATGAAAACACAAGAAATAGAGTTTGATGGTGACTTATGGTTTTTCACTAAGAAAGCGACTAATAAATATGAAGAAATTTTACATGATCAAGATGTTAATGTGACTTATGCAGGTAAATCCTATGTTTCCGTCCGTGGAAGAGCAGAAATCGTTGAGGATTTAGACAAGAAAAAGGAATTGTGGAGCAAAGCAAATGAGAAAATTATGCAAACTTCTTATGATGATTCCAACGTTATTTTGATAAAGGTAAAGGCAGAAGCAGCTGAATATTGGGAAACCGGTAATTTTACGAAGAAAATCGCCTTTTTCTATAAACGCATGACAGGACAAAGTTCTAAATCGACAGAAATTAATGAAACGGTTGAATTAAATAAATAACAGAAAAAATGGGTTGTCTGGCCATAGGACAATCCATTCAGCTGTGTTGAGTTATACCTAAAAACAAGCTGCCATAATTGACAGCACTGATCTTTCCCTTCCGCACCTATAATTTTCTTTCTTTCCTGTTTATCAAATGCATAAGGAAACGGATAAACAACATTAGAAGAAAGGTGCTGATAAATGTGTACTTCCATGTCCATGTATGGTATTTAATTAACTCGGTATATCTTTCAAACAAAATCTCAATTATCGTTAAAACAGTGGTGTACAAAATACCTTGTAGTACAATGTTAAAATATCTTGAACAATAAGTTGTTTGATAAAAGTAAATACAAACAACTGGAAATAGAAGATATTCATAAAGAAGACTGGAACTAAAATAGTTACTTAAAAATCTCACTGGATATTCGAGCATTTCCTCTTCTACAACAAGAACACCAAAAAACGTTGAAAAATATGAAGACAATGCAAAAATTCCAATCCATTTTATGATAGGTGGTTTTCTTAAGCTATAAATCAATAGCGTGATCCCGATTATGAGCAGTGACCACAATATTATTCTTTCCATAGATAAAATAGCTCCTTTTCTTTACTTTGCTTATCAATGAGTATAACCAAAGTAAAGGTCAAAGATAAGATTTTATCAATAGCCTAAAACTCATTAAAAAAAGACGCTTTCCGGAAAAGCGCCCGATTGTTGAAGATCATTGTAAAGTCCTTTTTATATGTATTATATTATTTAAAAAGTATAGGAAGCCTTGGGCTCTTTAGCCTTCTTTAGTTCTTTTAAACTTTCTTTGATTAACTCTCTTTGTTCCTCGGTAATAATAAAATCCATTAGACGTTCCTCAAAATGAGCAATACGTCTTTCCAATTCCTCTATAGTAAGGTTATTAGTATTCTTCATAAACCTACCAACTCCTCTTATAATAATTAGTATTCTTCATAAAATCTTTCAAAGCCACTATTAGCAGCGCGATATTTAAGTAATGGAAGCTATCCAAAATCTATATACAAATGGTAGTTCTATTCGAATCCTTTTAATCCCTGGATTCTTTAATTTTCCCATTGTTTAAGAACTTGTTCTTTTGCTATACGATAAACTTCTTCTTCTGTTTGGTTTTTGGTAGCTATTACGTTGGTTTGATAAATTTTACCTTGATGTGTTACATAGATGGTATACTTGTACATTTTGTTCTTTCTCCTTTTTTCATTCTAATAATCTTAACTTCTCATTCCACTTCACTAATAAATCCAATTTAATTTAGTCATTCCTGCAAATGTTTATTAACTTTTTTATATTTTACAAATAATCCGAAAGTTATTAAAGCTAAAAAAAAGGACAATTTTTGACAAATTCATAACTTTACCAAAATTGATATCATCTCTAGCAACTGTAATGACTGGAAAAGTCAATAAAATCAACAAACTTTTTATAATTATGATCTCTAATGCATTTTTTTACACTTCTTTGAATGCAGAAAATTGTCGAAATATAAATCTAAAAAAGGGGATATTCCCAAAAACCCAGCAGCTAAAATAAAAAAACTAAACTGAAACCAGAATAGATTCATCTGATTCCACTCCTTACCTTCTACATAGGATGGTAATGCATGGTTAAACTAAAGTAGAGAATAACCAGAAAGGGGGAAAAAAGCTGTGACACGGAAACTTATAGCCTTTTTCCTATTTGCCTGCCTTCTTTTCACCGGAGATTTTCAAACAGACGGCATGCCTCCGCCGGACCCCGTCCAGATGGGGATGGAAGAAGGATATTATGAAGGAATCCGTTCGGGGCTTGAAGACCGGCACAACTTCAGGATCTCCCGCGCTTGGCAGCAGATGCCGCGCTCCAAACTGAGCATAGACAACAAGGTGGAAATAGCACGGCCCCTCATAAAAATAGGACTTCTTCGACAGGTATACCTCTCTTTTTCGTCTGGGGAGAAATTCTACGACTACCTTCATGCCCATCCGGAAATGGATGCGGTACAGGCCGCCCAGCGGAAACTAGGACAAAGGTTTGTAAGGGCGTACGAAAAAAGCTTCCAAAAAGGTTATGAGAAATCCCTCACTGCTCCACCCGATAAGGCGGCAAGCTACGCAGCCTTATTGAGGGAGAAGAATAGATAACGGGAAACCAAAATGGGCTAAAAAAATCACCACACGTCTAAGAACTCATAGAGGTGTGGTGATTTAATCAAGGTTTACATAATCCCCTACTTTGATTTGATACTTTTCAAACCATCCAAGATTAACTTCGATTGCATAATGATAAAAAAGTTCCGGATCATAAGTAGGACATTCATCCTGTTTACAAGGGAACATATCTAAAATTTTTAGAATTTTCCCGTCTGAATCAAGAAATGCAATAGATAAAGGAATTAAGGTGTTTTTCATCCAAAAACCGCCATATGTTTTTCCTGAAAACACAAATAACATCCCCTCGTTTTCGGGTAGTTTTCTAACAAACATTAAGCCCTTATCTCTTTTTTCTTGAGTATCTGCAACGTGAACGGTTAAATTGGTTATCCTTTCTCCACTAGATACTGTAATCTTTTTTGTGTGAAGACTTGTTTTTTTCGCTTGACGAAAAAGAAAATCGATTATTTTAAATCTATTTTTCAATAAATTCACTCACCTTGTCTTTTCCCTTTTATTATTTGGCTCTTATTGTAAACTTTGTTGCTGTGTTCGATTCGTGGCATATTCGGACAGCTCTGGTGTTTTCATAGGCACTCATGTCCGAACATCGGTCGTCTTCAGACAGCTCTGGTGATTCCAAAGGCACTCATGTCCGAATGATCATTCCTTCTTTAGATTTTTATGATTAAATCGGTTCCAAAAACAACAATTATTCCGAAAACAGCCTATTATTTAAAGGAAGAAACTTGGAGATATTAGATAAAAACAACGTGGAAAACGCCTTTTCACTTTCTATACTTATTATATGGTTATACATTTAAGACTTTTTTTTATCATCACAGCTACAATATATTAGACAACAAAAAAAGCTGCCACCATGACAGCTCCGTTGCATAATTAATCTTGTTCTTCGAGTTCAATAAACTAATGGTACCTACTGCCAAAATCTACGATGTCATTTTCAATCCAATGACTGCTACTAATATTAGTGCGATAAATAAAATACGTCTCCAATCCTTTGCTTCTCCATAAAAAAGCATTCCAATAATGGTCCCGCCTACAGTTCCGATCCCTGTCCAAACGGCATAAGAAATTCCCGCAGGGAGGGTTTTCATAGCTAAACCTAGAAAACTAAAACTAAAAATAAATCCAATGAACAGTACCATATAGGACTGTATGTTTTTGTCTTTAACTACTTTATTCATTCCTGTAACCCCAACCACTTCAAAAGCTCCTGCCAATATGAGATACATCCAAGCCATATTACACTGCACCTTCTTTCTTACTCGATTCAGTTGTGACAAGCTTTAAGCCTACAACACCAGACAGAAGTAAGAAAATAAATAATACTTTCGTCCAACTAAAGGCCTCTCCAAATATCAACATCTCCGCCACAACAGTCCCAGCTGTCCCAATTCCAGTAAAGACGGCGTAAACAGTAGCAACGGGTAAACTTTTTATCGCTTTTATCAATAACACAAATGAAATATATATAAGGAGAGCAATACCAACCCATGTAAGCCAATTACTCGCATGCTTTAATCCTAATGCCCATAACACCTCAATAAGGCCAGCCAATACAACAAATACCCAATTTCGTTTCATTACCATTTCCCCCAAAAAAATCATTATTCCTTCGAAAGTCCACGCCAATAAAGATACCAAGAGGCATCCAATCTCTTGATTAATCGTTCGGAACCTCCATATAACATTTCAACAAATATTCCATCTAACACTCCCAAAAATGCAGAAGTAGCTCGTTGTGAGTCAATGGTTGAGCTAATTTCTCCCTCCAACATAGCCTTCTCAACGACCAAAAGGAGATGTTTTTCTACCTTATCCAGATACTCATAAACAGAACCTATAACCTGTTCATAAAGATGAGCAGGTGGAAAGAAAGAGATTCGAAGCCAAAATTTTGTTATGTTGTTCTTCTCATATCTTTCTTTATATAGCAAAAGAAAATTATATAAGAATTCCTCAATCGGTTGTGTTTTGTTACTGTCTTTATAATTAATAACGAATTTTAACTCGGCATCAAAAACATCACGGTAAACCTGTAAAAAAAGTTCATCTTTCCCTTTGAAATGAGTGTAGATGGATTGTTTTTTGATTCCTACATCATCAGCGATATGTGCCATCGATGTTCCCTCATATCCCTTATTCGTAAAATGATTCAGTGCAACATTCTTAATTTGATTAAAAGTCATAAATACCACCTTCCGAACGGTCGTCAGTTATAATGTAAAACTTATCACACATTCATTTTTCAGTCAATCTAGTCTAAAGTTTTACCATTCTTACAGATCTCTTTAGTCAAATAAGAAAAAGGCTGCAACATCGCAGCCAGATTAGTTAGAATATTCCCGTCCCTTTTCCAAAGTTATCAAGCAATGCACGCACTTCATCTGTTGATTTCGTGTTCATCAATTGATTTCTTAATTCAGCAGCTCCAGGGAACCCTTTAACATAAATTTTGAAAAAACGATGAAGCCCTGTAATGGAACGTGGCAGTACTTCCGCATATTGATCTTGAAGATCAAGCTGTAGTCTTAATAGATCTAGGTATTCTTTACTGCTATGCTCTCTAGGCTCTTTTTCAAAAGCAAATGGATTTTTAAAAATACCTCGTCCGATCATCACGCCATCAATACCATATTGTTCAGCAAGCTGCAGGCCAATTTGACGGTCAGGAATGTCTCCATTGATTGTTAGTAGCGTATTGGGTGCGACACGGTCACGTAATTTTTTGATTTCCGGAATTAGCTCCCAATGGGCATCTACTTGGCTCATTTCCTTTCTTGTCCGCAAATGAATCGAAAGGTTCGCAATATCCTGATTTAAAATATGCGTTAGCCACCCCTCCCACTCATTGACATCCTTATCGCCAAGTCGAGTTTTCACGCTGACAGGCAGCCCGCCCGCTTTTGCTGCTTGAATAAGTTCTGCCGCAACGTCTGGGCGCAGAATAAGACCACTGCCTTTCCCCCTCGATGCCACATTCGGTACTGGGCAGCCCATATTAATATCGATGCCTCTAAATCCTAGCTCTGCCATACCAATACTCATTTGACGGAAATATTCGGGATTATCCCCCCAAATATGAGCTACAATTGGCTGTTCATCTTCTGTAAAAGTTAAACGGCCACGCACACTTTTCATTCCCTCTGGATGACAATAGCTATCCGAGTTAGTAAACTCTGTGAAAAACACATCCGGTCGGCCGGCTTCACTTACGACGTGACGAAAAACAAGATCTGTCACATCCTCCATTGGGGCAAGTACAAAAAATGGCCGTGGTAAATCACGCCAAAAATTATCTATCATTTCAAAACTCAATTCCTCTCACTATGGATCAACTTCAAACACTCGGTCAAAAAATATAAAGCCAAATGTTCATATCTTATAATCTTATATCATGATTCATCACTTATTATCAAACACAAGGACATTTTTACATTTATGATTGGGGAAAAGCTATGATGAAAATCAGCAATGTTTATTTTATCGAAAATCAGTCCTAAATGCTATGTATATAGATAAAAAAAGTTACCTACCCTTTGTCCTTTTAGGTAGGTCTTCACTGTTGTTGGGTTTACATGTATTAAATCTTTCCACTCTTGGCTTTTTTAAAGGTTTGTAAGATGAGATAAAACACAAACAATATGGGTAAATAAATATACAGAAAGCTAGAGGTGACTATGTTCATAACAGTCCCTACTTCCTCAACATCTACTTTACTTTTGACATTAATCACCATGAAATGAACGATAATAATGGAGATCCATAATGAATACTTTGGTTTAAATTTAAACGATTCTTTCAACACTCGAATCGCCCCCCATAATGCCATACAACTAGGGGGAAGGATCACTAACAGCCATAAAAAAATAAAAATATATTCAAATCTTTCGATAAAGGGAAAGCGGATAATTTTTGACATCATAAGGGTTGGCCAAGTAACATGTCCAAGCTGCCCATGGCTAAAATAAACAAAGGAGATGATGGTAACCACTAAATATAAAATGGTTGTATACACTTGTGAAATGTGGGCCCATTTTTGCGAATTTTGATTATTTTTAATAAAAGGAAAATAAATAAGTAAAAATTCTGGTCCTGAATACATAAAAATACTTTCTTTTGCTGATACAAAATAGTCACTTAAATGATGATTAAAAACGGGTAATAAATTCGTCCAGTACGCATATTGGAGTGGAAAATATGCCGTTAACAAAAGGAGAGAAGGGATTAGCATCCTCCAAAAACAAATACCGGTAATAACCCTAAAGCCTCCAACAACTAAATATGAAATCACAAAAATCATAGTAAGTGATAAAAACCAAATAGGGGAATAAGGAAAAACCCAAGTAATCAGCACTGATAAATAGGACCTAATGATAGATGCAACAATTAAAAGCATATATCCATAAAAGAAAATATTTAATAGGTTTCCTAGCCATCTCCCAAATATTTGTTGATGTAAAGACATAATATCCCCATTATTTGATTTCTTTAATAAGAAATACAGTAACCAAATAATGAAATGAATACTGACTCCAACTAATAAAACTGAAATCCATGCGTCTTGTTCTGCTCCCTTTATAATTTTACTTTGAAAATTCAACAAGCCTACACCGGTTTGGGTACTGTGAATCAGAAAAAATAAAAAAAAAGGAGATACTGTTAAACTTTTATTTAATTGTTTACTCATGTTCATTCACCTTTTCTTTTTACTCTCCAATTCCTGCTTGAGATAGTTCTAATTTTAAATGTATATCCATGGAAATAGTTGGGTACACCTTTTCATAAAACTCCTTTTCGTTCCATATTTGTGAATTCGCTCTTGCTAAGTCACCAATACCTAAAGGATCGACTTGATGCTTTTGAAATTTTACGAAAAGCTTTTCAAAATCCTTTTTCATTTGTTTTTCCAATTGCTTTTTTAACAATATGCTATTTTGTTTTTTTCTTAAATCCAGCCAGTCTGGAAAATCCTTTACCATTCCATTTAGTGTTATATTGAGTGTTACCTTTGATTTCGAATCTTTAATAATAATTGACTTTTTGTTTTTTCCATATAAAATGGCTAAAATTGCTGTATCCCTCGACCGCCCCATAGGTATGTTAAATTCTGTTTGTCCGATAATCACTCTTCCTCTTAATATTTTATATAAGAAGCTTTCTTTTTGATTTAAGATAAGTTCCAGTTTGTCTTTTTTAAACACTGCTAGCCCTTTTACCTCAGTGTTACCCTTTTGATTTACCTTTAAAAAAGGAAGGGAGGGATCTCTTCCCTCTCCATAGAAATCGAATAAAAAACTTTGCAAAGTGGGTATTGGTACATTTTGCGTTCGGTAATTTTGTTGGATCATTTTATAAGGATAGTCGCTGTTTTTATCTTTATAGTTCATTAAAATTTCTCCTGCTGGTTTTTCTGAAACAGTCACTAACATATTGCTTCCAACTAAAGGATCCCTGCAAACAGTCTTAACAAAATAAGACACCCCATTTTCAGCTAGTTCTTTACCAAAGATTAAAAGATTCAATTTTCCGATTTCTATCGGTTTAGAAGATTGTGCATTTAGAGATTGTTTAATTAAATAGGATTTCCTTCCTTTCCCCTGTAAAATAGAACTCTCACCTTGTTTTTCATCTCCCGTATAATCTGTATAAAGTACCGTTCCAACATACTGGTTATTTACTTTATCAAAACCTAATACTTTAGGAAGTTGCATATCATCTATAATTTTTTGACGTGGGAAAGAGCAGCCAGGAATCATTAAAATGAGAGGCAAAAGAGCATAAAAATACCTTATTTTTTTCCGCTTCTGACTATTCATTATTAATATCATCCTTATCTTGATTTGGTGTAAATCTTTTTAATGTAAGAGGTCTTAAAAACCCGCTTCGTGTCGTTGTAAACCGATAGGAAGATCGAATAAAGCTGTCTCGAAAGTTCTTTATTCTAAAAGGAAATAGAGGGACCATATAGGGATTCCCCAAGGATTTAAGTTTTAATAAATGACCTACCAGAAGAACAAATCCGATGATAATTCCAAAGCCGCCCAAAAATGCTGCAAATAAAATAAGAGGAAACCGTATGAGACGAATGGCATTCGACATTTTAAAGATCGGAGTTGTGAAAGAAGCAAGTGCAGACAATGACACAATAATAAGTAAAACATTACTGGTTAGAGCAGCTTGGACAGATGCCTGCCCGATAACAATACCACCAACAATACCCAAGGTTTGTCCAATTTTTGTCGGCAAGCGTGCCCCTGCTTCCCTTAATAATTCAATGGTAATTTCCAAAAAAATAGCTTCCCATACCGGAGGAAATGGAACATGAGCTCTTGAACTAATTAGGGGTTGCAATAAATCATCAGGTACAACTTCATAATGAAAGGTTAAAATTGCAACATAAATTGGTGTCGCAAACAACGAGAAAATAACACTAATAATCCGTATAATTCGAAAAAACGACCCCAGTACCCAATTAAGATAATAATCCTCAGGAGATATGAAAAAATCTAAGATCGTTGTTGGTCCTGTAATGATGTAGGGAGACCCATTCGATATGATCGCAACTTGCCCCATAACCATTGCATATATAACCCTGTCTATCCGCTCCGTGGATAAAAAAATAGGAAAGGGAGTATTTGAATTATCTGAAATCATTTGATCAATTTGGGAATTATCGAAAATAACATCAAAGTTAATATCCTTTAGTCGTTGGCGAACAGTTTGAATATAATCTGGATTGGTAATTCCATCTAAATACGCAATGACTACTTCTGTTTTAGACATTGATCCAATTTTTATTTCTTCAAAAACTAACTCTGGAACAGCTATTTGCTTTCTTAACAAATGAAGATTAATACCTATATTTTCTACAAATCCAATTTTTGGGCCGATCACACTGAATTCATTTTCTGTATCATTATTCTCTCGATAACCAAGATTCGCATTTTCAATATTTATCGTTAAAAAATGTTGGTTGGAATCCTTTAATTGAACAATAACATGTCCTTTAATTAGTTTTTCTTCCACATCTAATGGATTAGTTGTAACTAAGAGATCCTCAAATGGAATAACTTTTTTTATATCATTCAATTCACTAATCTTCTCCATATTTTCTTGAATTGCGGGAAGAAGAAGGTTATTTATTTTCTTTGGATCCACCATACTCTTATAGTAACTAATGGTAATATCCTGTTCTCCAGATAGTAAAAATTGATGAAAATCACTCGATTTTTCAGCTTGGTCAAAAATTGTTTTTATTGACTTTTTCTCGTCTTCTGACTTCTGATTATTATTTTTATATTTTTGTAAAAACTTGAAAGGCATTTAGATCACCTAAATTGATTTTATGAAACTCCCAATCATTACTTTGCCCCTGCCCTTAGTTTTCATTCCCAATGTATCTTTTTACTTTTATTTTTTAACGACAAAAAACTAACCAGAAATTTCTCCGGTTAGTTTTTTCTCACTATTGATTTACATTGTTATTTTTGAAATACCTTTCTAATAAACAGTTGTTTATTCTTATAAACAATTATACTTACCAAAGCTAGTATTACCCCTGATAATACGAATACAGTTCTTACCCCAAACAAGTCTGCTAATATCCCCATTACCAAAGAGCCAGCCCCAAAAATCCCCGTTCCAATCGCACTTAATGAGGTATATACAGTAGACAACTGCTCTTTGGTTACACTAGTTTGTATAACCGTTTGTTGAGGAATGTATTTGATTTGTCCAAATAGCCCCATAAAGAGAGATAGACATAAGGCCATAAGTGGATTACTATTTAGGCTAAAAAATAGGGTGACTATGAAACCAGTGAATGAACCAACAAAAATTAAAGTACCCAGGTTCTTTTCCACAAAACTAGGATATTTAATACAATAAATGCTTCCTATGATTAAGCCTAGAAAGAAAGCACCATTGACAAACCCCCACCACTTTTCATCAACGTGTAAAGCATCGTTAACGAAAACATATAAAATCGCCGCAATCCATACCGTCCCTGCAATGGTTTCTAACGTGTCTATCAAAGCAATTCTTTTCAATACAGGTGTATTTAATAATGTTTTCCAGCCCTCTTTGAGTTGTTCTAATTTCCCTTTTTGCTCCGATGAGGTATGACTAACAGTTTCTAATAAACTTAGCAAAACACTTGAAATTACGAACAAACATCCAACGAGCCAAATGAGTTGTTGCGGACTTAATATTATTAAAAACAGACTGCCTGCGAACCACATTACTGCTTGGATGATTTGAGTAACTGTTTCAGCAATTCCATTAGCTATTATTAAATCATCATTGTTTACATAGTGTGGAATTAATGTTTGTCTTATGGGATTTGCACAACCGTCCAGAAGCGCAATCAATCCAATTATGAAGAAGATTAGATAATAATTAGATGCTGTAATACCAGCGATCTTCAAACCCAAAATAACAAGCAGAATGGTCTTTCCAATTTGTGACCAAGCCATTAACCATTTTAAATTCACTTTTCCAACAAAAAGAGGAGTTAACATGCTGGAAACAAACATAGATGAAGTAATCGTAAATGGAACGAATGATGATACTGTTGCAGAATCTGTTAAGTTGAATATCACACTAATAACACTGACGATATATAGGACATCGCCCATATTTGCAAGCGAATGACCCAACAGTAACAGAGTAAAATTTTTATTCAATTTCATTCTACATCCCCCCGATATTTCAAAATTAGTATTGTTTACGGGAGAACTTAGATTGGACTGTTCATTTTATGCCTATCTCCTTTCAAAATCGGATAAACCTGGGGGATGTTGATTTATCTCAAAAATTTTTTAAAAAATGATTATATAAATTTTAGCAAATTTAAAACATTCAAAACAGGTGCGGAGCTAAACAATCTCAAAAAGATTAATCTTCAATTAATCTCTCGCTTTTTATATAATGAATTACATATTCAAACCTTATCAAACTCAGGAAGGAGAAACTACAATGGAAAACTTTTATATGTTTGTTCTTATGTGTATTTTTTTTATCATTTTACCCGGTCCCGATACTGCAATCACTACAAAAAATACGGTCACCGCTGGGAAATCCGGGGGCCTTAAAACACTTTTTGGTATTTGTTGTGCCCTTCTTATCCATACGTCTGCTGCTGTATTAGGACTTTCCGCCATCATTGTGAAATCCGCATTAATATTTTCTGTCTTTAAATATGTGGGGGCTGTTTACTTAATTTATCTGGGTGTTAAGACATTATGGTCTTTAAAGAACAAGGAAGTAGCAGCAAGTGCTGAGATGAATACAAAAAGCAAGTTTGCTAGTACATCTTGTTTTAAACAAGGGTTCCTTACCAATCTCTTAAATCCCAAAATTGCGATTCTTTTTTTAACCTTTTTCCCTCAATTTGTTGACCCTGGAAGCAATACTTTTTTACCGTTTGTTATTATGGGTACCACTTATACTGTCTTGACCGTGCTTTGGTCAGTACTTTATGTCCATTTAATTCATCAGATTAGTAATTTTATGAAAAAACCAAAAACACAAAATATTATTGAAGGACTCACGGGAACCATACTGATAGGCTTTGGGATCAGACTATTTCTTGAAAAGGCTCATCATTAAAAGTTTTATTTTTAGGTAAATTTCTAAATACTCAAAAAAGCTTACTCGTCGAGTA
The DNA here is from genome assembly GCF_023714155.1 of Neobacillus sp. MER 74. Lineage (NCBI taxonomy): Bacteria > Bacillati > Bacillota > Bacilli > Caryophanales > Bacillaceae > Neobacillus > Neobacillus sp. MER 74. The sequence goes on along the minus strand of NZ_JAMAUV010000025.1, from coordinate 15,595 downwards.
AGCTTAACCTCTATAAACACTATCACATGTTCCAGGTTTTGGTTCATAAAAACAATGTTCTTTAAATTGTCCAGATTGAGGTGAACCATACCATGTTGGAGGGCATGGTACATGTGGATTAAAATACCAAAGCGCATATTTTCCTGGGTGGTCTCTCCAGTAATCCAAATTTTGTTTTGCTAATCTTCTCTCAGCAGTCCTTGATCGTTGATAAAATACATTCCCTTTTTGAACTGCCTCAAAGGAATAATTTCCACCTTGAACTTGATAAATTACTTGCGGAACTGTCCTTAGTCCTTTAAAGTCTAAACAATTTGCTACAAGTCGGTTTACAATTACATTACCAACATATAACATTCCTTGTTGTCCTTCACCCTCGGCCTCAGCTCTCATCATCCTTGCCATTAAGTCAACATCTGAAAATTGTAATGAGATGGTAAAATAGGTATAAAGATTGTGAAAAGAAGAAACGAAGGAGTTTAGCTTTAATTTGATTTATAAGGGGGATTAATAATGAAAAGGATTTGCATTCAATGTCAAACTGAAATGATAAACGATTGTAAAATAAATGTTGAATATGACTTATCTGGAATTACGATTAAACAAAAGCGTAAAGGACTATTCAAAAGTGCTTCTGCAAGGACTAAAGCATCTGTATGTCCAAATTGCGGTTTTGTGGCTCTTTATATTGAAGAGTACGAAAAATTTAATAAATAATTAATATAAAGGACGTCCAAAAAGCTAGACTTTTTGGACACCTTCATTTACACAACTTACATTGTACTAATGTCAATTACGAATCGATACTTCACATCTGAAGCTAAGACGCGTTGGTAGGCTTCGTCAATTTGGTCTGCGGAAATTACTTCAATCTTAGGAACAATGTTATGTTTTGCACAGAAGTCCAACATTTCCTGAGTCTCACGGATTCCTCCAATCATTGACCCTGCAAATGAACGGCGATGACCGATAAGGGAGAACACATTTAATGAAAGTGGCTCTGCTGGCGCACCGACGTTGACCATTGTGCCATCCAGTGCTAGTAACGAAAGGTAGGCGCTAATATCAATCTTAGCACTTACTGTATTTACGATAAGATCGAATGTTCCTGTAAGTTTTTGGAATGTTTCTGGATCGCTTGTGGCATAGTAGTTGTCTGCTCCTAATTGCAGGCCATCGTCCTTTTTCTTCAATGATTGTGAAAGAACGGTAACCTCAGCACCCATGGCATGCGCAATTTGGACAGCCATATGACCCAGACCGCCCAAACCAACAACCGCTACTTTCTTACCTGGTCCCGCCTCCCAATGGTTTAGTGGTGAAAATGTCGTAATACCTGCGCAAAGTAAAGGTGCTGCGGCATCAAGCCCAATGCTATCAGGAATCCTGACTACAAAGTTCTCCGTTACGACGATGTGGGTAGAATAGCCACCTTGTGTAGGCTCGCCGTATTTGTCGACACCAGCGTAAGTAGGGACATTTCCTTTCAGGCAGTATTGTTCCTCTCCTTTACGGCAGTTCTCACAATCCCCACAGGAATCAACCATACATCCAACCCCTACCCGATCACCAACCTTGTACTTTGTGACCTCTGCTCCTACTTCCGTGACAATTCCCGCAATCTCGTGACCCGGTACGAGTGGATAATTCACGGGGCCCCATTCGCCGTGCGCCGTATGGATGTCAGAATGGCAAATCCCTGCATATTTAATTTCAATCAGAACATCACGGGAATCAAGATCGCGTCTTTTAATTTCAGCCGCTCGAAACGGTTTGTCTGGACCATCAACAGCTCGTGCTTTAGCAGTTACCATTAATAAAACCTCCAATAATTTATATTTTTTCAAGAGGATTCACTTTAAACGAGACTCATTCATGTTCAAATTCCCCATCTATCATATTTACCCTCTTCTCTCCCCTTGCAAAACAATCTTAATCCTTAGAGTTAACTCTAGGTCAAGTAAAATAATCGAATAAATTTTAGCCTTTTAATTTCCCTTTTTATGTATACGTGACCTTTGACTTTAAGCATTTAGCATGCTAAAATCCTCCCTATCCTAGAGTTAACTCGAAGTGCATATCAAAAAGGATGGGAGATAAATGATGAAGACTTATTCTATCAGCGAAGTTGCAAAAGAATTAAACCTTACAGTATATACCTTGCGTTACTACGACAAGGAGGGTCTTATTCCTTTTGTAGAACGAACACCTAGCGGAATACGAATGTTTAAAGAATCCGATATCGGCGCTCTAAAAGTAATTGAATGTCTAAAATCCACTGGGATGCCGATTAAAGAGATTAAAAATTTTATTGATTGGTGTTCTGATGGGGATTCAACTTTGCAACAACGATATGACATGTTTATGGAACGAAAAGCGAATGTAGAAGCACAAATGGAAGAACTAAAAAAAACCATGGAAGTCATCGAGCATAAATGCTTATATTACAAGACTGCATTGGATGCCGGCACGGAAAATATTCATAAAAATGATAAAATAGAAGTTTCTACTATTAATTAGGGCTCACAGTATTGTGGGACATTTCTCCTTAAATGTTAATGTATTTAAAACCATCTAAAGAAAAAAAGCCGAGCATCCCAATTCAAACTAAGATGCTCGGCTTTTTCGATTGAAAATATTTAAACTAAACCTGCATAGCCACATCCTTGGTATCCATCCCTAATTCAATAGATAAAAAATTTCAATTTACCGAAGAAAATTCTCAATGACGGTAATTTGTTCTTTAGTATTTAATGCTGGGGCATGACCAAGTTTTGGAATCGTTACCATTTGACAGTTTGGTTTTTGCTTCATTTTTTCTGCAACATCGAGAGGTAGAACGTCGGATATTTCTCCTCGAATGAGTAATATTTTTGATTGAATTGCTTTCCAGTAGTTCCATAAGTTTAGATCTTCTGTGTGCTGAAATTGCAAAGCAATGTTTGGATCATAATCAGGACTCACTCCACCCTCATCTCTTCTTCTACATGAGTATTGGGTAAAATCATTCCACTCCTCTTCATTCGAAAGACCAAATGTGGTATAAATGGTTTGATAATACTTCTTTAATTCACTAAAGGTTTTAAATTGCGGTGGATTCCCTACATAGCTAATAATTCGTTTAATGCCTTCAATATCCTGTACAGCATTTTCAGAAGCACCTGCTCCAATGTCATTTAAAACTAAATGTGAAATCCGGTTCTGATGATTAGGCGTTCCAGCAATACGCATTCCAATGGCTCCACCCATTGAGGTCCCAACCCATCGGACCCGTTCGATTCCTAAATGGTCCAATAATTGAATCGCCAGGTTACTGTAGTTTTCAAAACAATAGTCCTTTTCAGGGGAAGAACTCCATTGGCTCAATCCCCGCCCAATTGTATCCGGACAAAGGATATAATAGTTTTGGGATAGATGGCGGGCTAAAATATCAAAGTCTCGCCCATTTCGAGTTAAACCGTGCCAACAAACCACAGCTGGTTTCTGTGGATCTCCCCATTCTGTAAAATGAACTTCCATTCCATTAATCATTTCAAACCTAGATCTAGGAGAAGACATAAAACCACCACCATTCATTTTTAATATTCCGACAATTAAATATTCGATTTACTGGCAAGAATCCCTTCTTCCACCTACTCACAATATCTTTGAAATGGGAATTTGTTTCCAATTTTTTTCATAAAACGTCGGTATTTGTAGAACTTTATTTTGTAATTTTTGAAAAAATTGTAATATAATTTACATATCGTTTATAGATAAAGGCAAACTTTTCGAAAGATTGGGACGCAAAGCTTCGGGTCTAAGGTTTAAAACTATGATGGCTGGGCTGCCTAAAATAGGACTTATTTTAGGAGGCTAGATTATGAAAAAAATCAATTTGGAATATGCAATACTAGATCAAGACTGGGGAGTTCAAGAACTAGACGATTGTATTCGTCTTCTTATTGATGTGAAATTAAATTTGGATAAAATGGACTTAGAGCCTGAAGTGAAGAATGCCTTCCCTTACTTTCATTTAATTGTTGATCTTTATCCAAACGGATATATTAACTATGAAATGTATCATCATTTTAGTAATTTAAAATTTAAAAGATTTTCGTTATATAGTTGCTGTGGACAAAAAGATGGAATGGTTTGTTCGTTCTTTAATCAATATGCAGCGGAAGTTTTTTGCGAAGTTCTAAAAAAAGAGGAGAAGATTAAGCACTTCTTTACTTGGCATCTTTCTAATAACAAAAAGAGTGTTAACCAATAATATTACAATGGTCCTGAATGGAGTTTTTTGATTTCTTAATATGATGGATGTTGTTAGAAGAGCTGCCAAAATTGGCAGCTCTGATTTTTCTATATAGCATCCTTTTTCCTTCAACCATATTTCAACAAAATAAAATTTTTATGAAGTTCCCTTTCATTTATTGAAATCCTGACAGCTAAGTCTTCCGTTCTTAAAACAAAATCTTTTACTCCAATAAATTCAGATTCAGCAATCAAATAGAATTGTGTTCCCTTTTTTAAACCTTTAAAGTTATTCTTTAACTTATATACCTTCATTATTTTAACTAGTTTCTCCCATAATCTTTATTAACACAGACATTTACACTTTTTTATTGCTTTTTTGAGTCTGCTATCAACAAAAATCCAGTAATGCTCTTCAATTAGAATCAAATCTTATTCTAGAAAAAATACAATTTTACCATTTATTTATCAATACAATCTTTCCAATTGCTTTATTAGATTCCAAAAAAGTATGTGCTTCATTTACTTGATCAAAATCAAAAACCGTTTCATCTACTAAAGGCTGAAGTTTCCCTTCCTCTACAAGATTCGTTACTTTTCGTAATATGTTCCCATATTCCTGCCTTTTTTCCTTATTCATAATTTTTAAAATCATAAAGGTAATATGTAATGATAGTGCCTTAGCATGCAGAGGTGACAAATCATGCGTTGAGCGCGCTGCGATGGATAATACGGTTCCGTAAGTGGCAGCAGCTTGGAAAGATCGATCAAGGTTTTCGCCACCGACCGTATCGAACACAATGTCAAACCCTTTACCATCTGTATGCTCTTTTACATACTCCTCCACTGACTGTTCTCGATAATTAATGGCCACATCTGCACCTAAACGCTGTCCAATGTTTAATTTTTCCTCAGATGAAGCTGTAGTATATACTTTTGCTCCAGCTACCTTTGCGAGTTGAATGGCGACATGACCTACCCCGCCTGTAGCTCCATGAATAAGGACCGTTTGGCCGTTTTGAATATTCGCACGATTATAAAGTGACTCCCATGCTGTAATCGTTACGAGAGGAAGCGCCGCTGCTTGTGCCATCGTTAAATTTTTTGGTTTAACAGCTAGAAGCTGCACATCCGCAAGCATATATTCAGTTAGGGCACCGTCTGTTCCTTTCACACCACCTGCGCAACCAAAGACTTCATCACCAATCTTGAACTCTGATACTCCGTCTCCAACCTCTACAACTACTCCAGATACATCGCCGTGTAATATCGCTGGAAATTCTGGTGCAATTGCAGATACCGCTCCAGACCGAACTTTTGTATCAATTGGATTTACACTTGTTGCTTTTACATGAATAACAACATGCCCAGGAATTGCTTCAGGCTTATGAACCATAGCCATCTCAAAAACAGATGGATCACCAAATTTTTTAATCACTTGTGCTTTCATTTGAAATCACTCCTCCCCTATCATTTTACATTAAGTATTTAATGTAGTTAAAATAATATGAACTATATTTATATAACGTATTTTCTGTTAAAAGCAAAAATCTCATCAACCGCTTGGTGATATCCACCCGATTTTTGAATCGATTCTCTTATAGTTGAAGCACCTTTAAGGAAAGATGGATCGTTTAACACATGATCTGCGGCATCACGAAGTTGATTAGCAGTCAAGCCTTGCATTGGTAATGTAATACCGGCTCCGAGATTGGCCACCTGCCCGGCAATAATCGGCTGGTCCGCGCTTTGTGGGATTACAATGAGTGGAACCCCGTAGTAGAAACTCTCATTGGTACTATTCATTCCACCATGTGTGATAAATAATTTACTCTGTTTTAGCACTTCCGTTTGTGGAACATAATTTTTTACAATAAAGTTTTGAGGGATGTCTCCTAAATCAATTAATGGAGTTTGCTTCCCTATGGACATGACAACCGTTTGATCGCTATTTCCAAATGCAGCAAAACAAAGTTTATAAAAATCAATGGCACGGTTAAAAACTGTCCCAAGAGAAATGTAAATGGGACTTTTTCCTTTGATCGTATCAAGGTCAAAGTCATCCTGCATTAATCGTGTGGAGATGGAAGGACCTATAAATTTGAAAGTTTGGTCGAATGCTTCTCCAGAAGGTTGAAACTCTCTAGTTGTATAGACGATTGTGAGTGGGGCTGGATTACAAAAAACTTCGTAAGGAGAAGCAATCTCGACATCATATTTTTCCTTTATCATAGCTGTCAGGCGTTGATATTCATCATTAATTTCCTTAGCCGTTTCTGTAGGAATATTTTTTGAAAGCCGTTCCAGGAGTTTATCGAATGATTCCTTTGTCTCCGCAAAGGATGTACAAGAATTGATGGACGGAAGATTTAGGATTTGGGCAAGTAAACGTCCACAACCAAACATGGAATCATGGATGATGTAATCAAAATGCTCACCTTCAATCTGTTCAAGCACACTAGGTATAACAATATCTGCCGTATGTAGAAGACCGTTAATCCTTTCTGGTAAATAACTTCTACCACCTTTGATAAAGGCCTGTATAAATTTTTGACCGTCCAACGTACGCACTGTTGCTCCCGTCTTCTCAATCCGCTCTCGAAAATCTTCAATTGTAAAGTACACGACCTCTTCCCCACACGAAACAAGTTCTTGTACAACTCCAATCGTTGGATTGATATGCCCTTCTGAACCGGCATTAATAAATAATACACGTGCCATTTCTTCACTCCTCATTAGGTTTTGAATCAAAATACTGTTTCATCTTCATAAAGTCATCAGGCGTGTCAACATCCGCTCCCCACATTGGATTGTCAAATGAAACAATCTTCATTACGTGCTTATATTTTTTGATAATGCTATGACCGCCACTATCCCCCTCAATTGTATGGAATTCGTTAAATAATTCTGCATCCATTAAGACCGGATGGCCTAATTCGCCTTGATATTCTGGGCGGACAATCCGAATTCCTTCTTTCCTGCTTGCTTCATAATTTTCCATTAAGGATTGGATGACTGTTCTAGAAACAAGCGGCTGATCCGCAAGGAAAATTATAACAGCATCCACCTGTTCTTTGATAGATTGGATTCCTAGTTTTAGGGAAGTGGACATCCCAGCAGCATAATTCTGGTTAAAAATGATCTGTATTTCTGGAAAGTCCATAGTATGTTGATGGATTTCTTCTATATATTTACCGGCAACCAAGATGATCGGATCCAAAGAGCTTTCAACGACTGGTCCAAGGACATAACGAAAAAGAGGTTTGCCATGTATGGATAGTAATAATTTAGGTTCACCCATTCGTTTAGACATACCTGCAGCGAGTATAATTGCACCAATTTTATGCATGAATTTTCACTTTACCATGCAAAGGCATAGGATTTCTCCCGTTTCTAACGACCATTAGTTCAGATACAATACATAAAGATACTTCTTCCATCGTTTCAGCTCCTATATCCCAAGTCATACAATTTGAGCGCTGATATTCATATCTGTATTAGTTTAAACTTTAGATTATTATAATGCATTTTTTTGTTTATTTGGTGATTCGAATAAGATTGATTAAAAAATTGATGGAGAACTAAGATCTTCAAGTAACCTGCTACGTTAGATCAACAAGATTAAAACAGTATTGTCAAACTTATCTGTAAAAATGACAAATTTATGAATCTGGAAAAAACTCTTTTCAATTTCAGTTTTAATTGATATTATTCCTATTAAATCAGTAGGAATAGTGGGTGTTATTAAAATGTCTTTGTATGAAAAATTACCAAGTGATTTTTTGATTCAATTTTATTATGAAGTGAAGAAAATGATTTCAAAAGGATTAGTTTCTAAAAATATGTACTATGAATTAGGACTAATAATTGCCGCTGCGTCAAGTAGAGGGATACTATTGGATAAGCCAAAAGATTTTGAACAACACATTGTCCACGAATTATTAATGGAATAAAGTAATTAGAATTCCGCCGTGATTGAAGTAAATAGTTAATCGTAAGAAGTCTTTCATTAAACAATCAAAAAAGCCGCTGATAAAAATCAGTGGCTTTCTTCAGCTATAGAACCCGTTAGATTAAGTGTTAAATATTATTGTTGATTTATAATCTATAAAATACCTTAAATTAGGTGACGTGCATTATTAATGCCTTATTTCATAATCTGTATTTAGAGGTGATGCATATATATTAATAAATAAGATGTAAACTGGATACAGAATGCCAGACCCATAAATCAGAAGGCTAAATCTCGGAAATAGTTCTACGCCTACATTAATAGGAAAAACAACAGGGAAAAAGGAGAAAAAAAGAATAAAATATGGCAGCCACAAAAGGAGTGACAAATAGCTGTATTTTCTACTTGTATTCCATTTTTTTGTTAAGTAAATGAATAAGATTGTCGAAAGTAGAAGTCCAATAACATTAATAACAGCAATTACAATGTAAACATTATCCCATTCCCAGCCAGTTACCATACTAATATGAGATACATTTATTATGAGTTCGATTGCTATAAACAACGCTATTGCGTATAACACACTAATAATATTTAACTTTATAAAAAACTTCATCATATACCTCCTTAATAAAGAAACAGCAACACCTCTGAGTTAAGTTCTTTATTCAATTATAATCATTCTTAAAGGAACCTGCCACGTTATAGGACAAGAAAATGACCGTTGCAGCGATCATCGTCCTTAACAAAGCACCCATTTTCAGTTTTAATTGAGAATAGGGAATTAATTTAGCTTTCGCCATTTCTTAAACCAAACAAGAAATGTATGAATAAAATCGTAATCTTGTCCGAACGTGGTCGTCTTCGGACAGCATTCGTAATTTCAAAGGCAATCATGTCTGAACAGCGATCGTCTTCGGACAGCTCTTGTTATTTCAAAGGCACTCATGTCCGAACATTGGTCGTCTTCGGACAGCTTTCGTGATTTCAAAGGCACTCATGTCTGAACAGCGATCGTCTTCGGACAGCTCTTGTTATTTCAAAGGCACTCATGTCCGAACATTGGTCTTCTTCGGACAGCTTTCGTGATTTCAAAGGCACTCATGTCTGAACAGCGATCGTCTTCGGTCAGCTCTTGTGATTTCAAAGTCACTCATGTCCGAACATTGGTCGTCTTCGGACAGCTTTCGTGATTTCAAAGGCACTCATGTCTGAACAGCGATCGTCTTCGGACAGCTTTCGTAATTTCAAAGGCAATCTTGTCCGAACTTCGCTCGTCTTTGGACAGTTATCGTAATTTTAAAGGCAATCATGTCCGAACTTCGATCGTCTTTGGACAGTTATCGTAATTTTAAAGGCAATCATGTCCGAACTTCGATCGTCTTCGGACTGCTCTCGTGATTTCATAGGCAATTATGTCCGAACATTGGTCCTCTTCGGACAACTTTCGTGATTTCATAGGAAATCTTGTCTGAACAGCGATCGTCTTCGGACAGCTTTCGTAATTTAAAAGGCAATCATGTCCGAACTTCGGTCGTCTTTGGACAGCTCTCGTAATTTTATAGGCAATCTTGTCCGAACATTGGTCCTCTTCGGACAGCTTTCGTAACTTCAAAGGCATTCATGTCCGAACATTGGTCCTCTTCGGACAGCTTTCGTAACTTCAAAGGCATTCATGTCCGAACATTGGTCCTCTTCGGACAGCTTTCGTAACTTCAAATGCATTCATGTCCGAACTTCGGTCGTCTTCGGACAGCTTTCGTAACTTCAAAGGCAATCATGTCCGAATTATAATTCCTTCTGTAAATCGCTTCCGAAAACAGCCAATATTTTTTAGAAAAACTACCTTTTCTATATTAACCTTTATCTCTAAACAAGTTTTTTGTGGTTTTTAAACATTGAAAAAGAACTAATGTTCGTATATAATATTTCTTAGGCCCCTACCGAGCTGTTAGCCTAAGTTAATGTTAAAGGAGACTGTGCAATGATTAAACCTTATTTAATGTTCAATAGAGAATGTGCAGAGGCTTTTGAATGGTATCAAAAAGCTTTTGATGGCGAAATGATTTTAATGCAAAAATACGGTGAGATGCCGCCAGACCCTAATTTTCCAATTTCTGAAAGCGATAAAAACCTTGTCCTTCATGCACAATTGAAATTAACCGATTCAGGCATCATTATGGGTTCGGATGGAAAACGGGACATTCCAAACGGAGAGAAAGTGGTCATCAGTGTTGAGCTTGACTCTGAAGAGCAAGCGAAAAAGGCATGGAATGTCCTTGCAGATGGTGGATCTGTTTTTATGGATCTTCAACCAACATTCTTTGCCAAACTGCATGGTTCTGTAAAGGACAAATATGGTGTTAGTTGGATGTTTACAGTGAATAGATAGGGAAATCGCATCATACATCAGAGCTGAAGATCCTTTCTTCAGCTCTATTGCTTGTTCATGCATATTAAGTCAAATTGGATTATCATCCACTTATTTTCTTCCACTTAAAATCATTGCATTACCTAATACTTTTTTGTTCAATAAGAGCTTGGGCAATTTCATTTCATTCGCAAGTTTGTAGCTATTCAATTCAGATTCCCCATGTTTCTTTAAGACATTTAACAGCTCACTTTGATCCCCAAATATTTTTTCATCCATAAACAAATCTAAGAAAACAAATTCACCACCAGGTCTTAAAACTCTTAATGCCTCTTTAATTACTTCAGTTTTATTACTTTGATCTTTTACTTCATGAAAAGTTAAACAACTGACAATTACGTCAAATTCATCATCATTAAAAGGAAGCGCTGAAGCACTTGCTTTCAGAAAGTCAATTCTATCAAAGACCCCTTCTATTTCAGCATTCTGTTGGCATTGAGCTTTCGAATATTCCCAATTCCCGCCCCAATAATCAATTCCCGTTAAATAGGAATTTGGAAAAGTCTTTGCCAGTTTAATAATCAGGGAACCACTTCCTGTCCCTATATCTAGAATGTTTCCCTTTTTAGCCGCATTCACCTTGGAAACTATTAAATCATGAATTTTGGACTGATAATTTCCCCCGACTGGTGCGAATTGGTAAACAGAATAAGCAAGGATACATGTTATATAAATAAAAGGCAGCGCCAACATTCCGAACAAAACTCGCAGAAATATAGGAACAGGGAATAATGTACTCAAGAGAAGACTAAGTGAAATAACCACAAAAATTAGTAGTTTGTAAATTCGAATCCAGGTTTGGTATTTTGTTTTTGTTTTTGTTTTCAAGTTATCAGCTATCCTTAATCATCTATTTTTTGTTTGTTATTATTATAAAGGAAATGAATCATCCTTTGTTTAATCTTTATAGAAATTCTTAACTAATTCGTGCATTGTGACAGGCGAACTTGCACTTTCGTATAATGAAATTGGAAACACTATTTAGATCAAACATAAGATGGTGAAACTGGAATGAAAATAAATTTATCAGAGAATCAAATGGCCGAAATAAAACGAATCATTCAAAAAGAACTTTTGATCAAAGGAATAGTACCAACAGATGACTATCTATTTATCCACTGTTTTTCAAAACTACAGAAAGAAACCGTCTATTTTCATTTGTTCATTGAAAATGATACGTTGATCCTCCGCTGCTATGCACGCTTGTTTGACAACCTTGGCCTGAGCGTGTTGGTCAGAACTACAGCAAAAAATGTATTCGAATATCTGGAATACCAAACCGGGTATCAAAAAACAATTTATCTTGAAAACGGGATCGAGGTAAAAATTTAAAAAAGAAGGCCAACTCAAATCATTGAAATTCCTTTTATCATAGTATTTCCGAAAACACTCGAACATTGGAATAAGAAAAAGCGTCTCCACTTTTTGTAGAAACGCATCCGTTACTTCCATTTAAAAAACATTTTTCTAATATATACGCTTTTTGTTTACTAAAAACGTGACCAAAGCAGCAATGATTAACACCGGAATTGCATAAATTTGTCCAACATACAATTTCCAGCTCACCGTATTATAGCCTTCTGATGCAGGAACTATGACTGAAATGATACAAACAATTAAGTAGGCTAATAATGGCGGAATTAAATTTTTCATTTGAACACCATCCTTAGTGTAATTTTACACTAATCATAACAAATATAATCAATATTGTAAATATTTCCTAAAAAAAAGACCATCCTTAGGATGATCTTTACACGCGCTTTGATCCAATATATCTAGGATGCCAATAAGAGTTATTTGTGTTGGTAATAATGACTCCTTTTGAAGAGGATGCCATTATCATTTTCCCGTATCCAATATAAATGGCTACATGGGTTGGGGCACTGGCTTTGGTCGGTGCGTAGAATAGTAAATCGCCAATCTGCAGATTAGATGGTCGATATCCGTTACCATAGTACATTTGGGCAGCCGTGCGATTAAGTGTTCTTCCCGCTTTTCCGTAGGAATACTTCACAAGACCTGAACAGTCAAATCCGCTTGGCGACATCCCGCCCCATCGGTATGGAACCCCTAGATTAGATTTAGCAATCGAAATCGCTGCAGTATGATAATTATAAGTTGCTGCTTCCGCTTTTTCACCCTTGGCGGCGAACAAAGAGCCACAAGAAGCTAAGATGGTAAAGGCTATGATGAATTTCTTTAGCATGATTGTTTCCTCCTAGTGTGAGTTGATAGATTCACTATACTAGAAAGGTATAACAGACTCATCACAGCAATATGTTAATTTTATTACAAAAGTAATTCTACTATAACTTTCTTGATCCTTAATAGAAATTAGAGATTGAATTTCTATATAAAAAAGTTGGTGCATACAATTGCACCGGACTTTTTCACATCACCAGACGCCAACCAATGGTGCCCTACCCTAACTGGCGTTTAAACGCATTACAGGCGAAGAAGTAAGCGATAATCATTATGCCGAAGCACCAGGCAAGCGCAATCCAGATACCATTGCCAACAGACCCGTCATACAAGAGGGCACGAATTGCATTTACGATGGAAGTCACGGGCTGGTTTTCAGCGAACGCACGGACAATTTTAGGCATGGTTTCGGTGGGGACAAAGGCAGAACTGATAAATGGCAGGAAAATCAGCGGGTAGGAGTAGGCTGTCGCCCCTTCTATAGATCTTGCAGTCAAACCGGGAATGACTGCCAGCCATGTCAATGCCAGCGTAAATAGCCCGAGTATCCCAGCTACCGCCAGCCAATCCAGTATATCTGCGCTGGTTCGGAAGCCCATCAAGAGCGCAACAAGGATAACCACCACTACAGTAAGCGCATTGGAAACAAGCGAGGTCAATACATGAGCCCACAAAACCGATGAGCGCTTGATGGGCATAGTAATGAAACGCGCCATCAGCCCGCACTTTACATCCGTAAAAAGCCGTACGGAAGTGTATGCGACGCCGGATGCTATTGCCATCAGCAAGATACCCGGCAATAAATAATTGACATAGTTGTCTGTGCCCGACTCTATGGCGCCGCCAAAAACGTAGACAAACAGCAGCAGCATCATAATCGGCGTAATCGCCACCGTGATAATCGTATCCGGGCTGCGCAGAATGTTGCGCATTAAACGCCCAAGTAATACCCCAGTATTGCTTTTCATTTACCTCTCCTCCTTTTTGTCAATGATCGCGAGGAAAATTTCCTCCAATGTCGGCTGCTTTTCGATGTACTCTACTTTCGCTGGCGGGAACATCTCTTTGAGTTCGGTCAGCGTACCGGTTGTGATGATTTTCCCCCCATGCAGGATGGCGATCCGGTCCGCCAGATGTTCGGCTTCCTCCAAGTATTGGGTTGTCAGTAAGATAGTCGTGCCACCGCCGGCAAGCTCCTTGACGGTATCCCAGACTTCGATTCGAGCTTCAGGGTCAAGCCCTGTCGTCGGTTCGTCTAGAAAAATGACTGCTGGCGTCCCGATCAGGCTCATGGCGATGTCAAGGCGGCGCTTCATCCCTCCGGAATATGTGTCCGCCCGCCGGTTGGCCGCGTCACGCAGGCTGAATCTTGCAAGCAGATTGTCGGCGACTTGAGCGGGATTAGAAACTCCCCGCAACTTGGCGATCATCACCAGGTTTTCCCTACCTGTGAGCATTCCGTCTAAAGCAGCGAACTGCCCCGTCAGGCTAATGCTCTGGCGAACTTGATCTGGTTGACGCTGAAGGTCGAAGCCGCTAATACCAACCTCGCCTCCATCAGGCTTCACCAGCGTCGTGAGGATGTTAACCGTCGTCGTCTTGCCTGCTCCATTTGAGCCCAGCAGTGCAAAAATTTCGCCACGCCGGACCTCAAAATCAACCCCCTGTAGGATTTCCTTGTCTTTAAAGGATTTTTTTAACCCTTTTATAGAAATCGCTGCATTGTTCATACTTTCTTCCTCCTTATAAAATGCGCTAGATTGCCTATCCTTCTCTACTCAGTCTGACAGATATTCTGTATTACTTACTACTGACTTAAAAATATAACTGAATAGTGAAGGTGACACAATACATTTGTAACCAGCTATTCAGCAGGAATGATCTATTGAATTTACTTTTTTCCCAAACGGTTTTTGATACTCTGATTCAAATCTTCACGATACTTCGCGAAATAGGTTCTAGCGTTGGCCACTAGTTCATCGGCAAAGGAAGCCACGTCGTCACCAGTGATTTCCAGCACTTGTCTGTTTTCTGCCGCACCAGCTTCGAACAGCTCGATTAATTCATACTGCATATGCAGCATATCCATCCCGTTGCCCGCTGAGAAATTCCACATGTAGTTTTGAATTTTCTTAAATACAAACTGGTAGTCCTCTGGCAGGGCTTCAACCCGTGCCATCATCATTTTGTACTCTTTTTTATCACCAATCATTTTTTTGAACATTTCCAACATGTTATTTTTCCTCCTTTTTTATATAACTGAACTAGACACGCAATTTATTGGACGAAATATCTTATGAACCTAGTTTGACTTTAAGACATTGATTTTCGATGAGACAAAATCCCATTTTTTCCAAAACAATTCAAGTTCCTGGCGGCCAGCCTCATTAAGTGAGTAAAACTTGCGGGGCGGCCCCATATCTGATGGTTTTTTTTCTATGTTCACAAGTTTTTTCTTTTCTAATCGCACGAGGATCGTGTAAACTGTCCCTTCTACGACTTCGGTAAACCCGAGTTCATTTAGGCGGCGGGTAATCTCGTAGCCATAGGTTTCATGGCGGCTGATGATTTCCAGCACGCAGCCTTCTAGCGAACCCTTCAGCATTTCAGTTAAATTTTCCATATACAGCTCCTCCTTTACCTCCTCCGTATTGTCAAAACTTTTATATTAAAAAAGTTAATAATCCTTGATTTAAAGGGATTTAAATGCAAAAAACTTGCCACCCCCGTGAAATTAGGTTAAAAGTGAGGTTACCACACCGAACACCTAATCC
>NZ_JAMAUV010000024.1:0-52289 GCF_023714155.1 Neobacillus sp. MER 74 | reverse complement strand
CAGGCAGGTTGCCCACGTGTTACTCACCCGTCCGCCGCTAGACTCCGAAGAGTCTCGCTCGACTTGCATGTATTAGGCACGCCGCCAGCGTTCGTCCTGAGCCAGGATCAAACTCTCCAAGAAAGTTAATTAGCTCATTTGTTACGTTGGCTTAGCTTCTTAAAAGAAGCTAAAATAAATTGTTTGTTTGCACGATTTTGTTTGTTTAGTTTTCAAGGATCAATTACCCAATCGCCTTAAGGCGACTTTATAATCTTATCAAGTTATTCACTGAAAGTCAACAACTTTTTTAATTTGTTTTTCTCACTGCGTCTGTCTCGCAGCAACAGATATTAATATACCACCATTCGAGAACAGGTGCAATAGTATTTTACGATTTTCCCTTAAAAATATCCAAAGTAATAATATTCTTACTCTTCCTCGTTATAAATATAAAAAAAGTGCCAGTAACATGGCACTTTTTTACGTATTATTTATGACGCATAAGCGGGAATAATAGTACGTCACGGATGGATGGAGAATTAGTAAGCAGCATAACTAAACGGTCAATTCCAATTCCTAATCCTCCCGTTGGCGGCATACCATATTCTAACGCTTCAACGAAGTCGTCGTCCATCATGTGAGCTTCGTCGTTTCCTTGTTCACGTTCTTTTAATTGCGCTTCAAACCGTTCTCTTTGATCAATCGGATCATTCAGCTCTGTAAATGCATTCGCATGTTCACGAGCAACAATGAACAATTCAAAACGGTCTGTGAAGCGTGGGTCCTCATCATTTTTCTTCGCAAGTGGTGAGATTTCGACAGGATGTCCGTAAATAAAAGTAGGCTGGATTAATTTCTCCTCTACCTTTTGTTCGAAGAATTCATTAACAATATGGCCATAAAGCATGTTGTTATTAATTTCAACCCCGTGTTCTTTCGCAAGGTCACGAGCTTCTTCTACACTCATCTCTTTCCAAAAGTCTGCACCAGTGTATTCTTTGATGGCATCTACCATGTGAAGTCTTTTCCACTCAGGTTTAAGGTCTACCTCATAATCGCCATATTGAACCGTAGTTGAGCCAACTACTTCTTGGGCAATATGAGCAATTAGATTCTCTGTCAGACTCATGATATCACGGTAATCCGCATAAGCCTCATAGAGTTCAATCATTGTAAATTCAGGATTGTGACGAGTCGAGACACCTTCGTTCCGGAAAACACGGCCAATTTCATATACCTTTTCCAAACCGCCCACAATCAATCGTTTTAAGTGCAGTTCAATCGCAATCCTCATAAATAATGGCATATCCAAAGCATTGTGATGTGTTATGAATGGACGTGCAGATGCACCGCCAGCAATGGAATGCATCATTGGTGTTTCAACTTCTAAATAGCCGTGGTCATCTAAATACCGACGCATTGATTGAATAATACGGCTTCTTGAAATAAATGTAGCCTTACTTTCTTGACTCATAATTAAGTCTAAATACCGTTGACGGTAGCGCTGTTCAACATCCTTAAGTCCATGAAATTTATCAGGAAGCGGGCGTAACGCCTTTGTTAAAAACACAAAGTTTTCCACTTTAACTGATAATTCGCCTACTTTTGTTTTAAATAGTGTTCCGGATACACCAATTATGTCTCCTAGGTCTGAAGAATCGAATAGTTTATAATTCTCCTCACCGACTGCATCTTGACGAACATAGACTTGAATTTGACCTGTTAAATCTTGAAGGTGCGCAAAGCCTGCTTTTCCTTTTCCACGCTTCGTCATAATCCGACCTGCTAAAGAAACGGAAACATTTTTGGCTTCGATCTCTTCTTTTTCTAATTCTGCATATTGCTCAACTAATTCCTTTGTGTTGTGTGAGCGGTCAAAACGTTTCCCGAATGGATCAAGACCATTTTCACGCATGGTATTCATTTTTTCACGTCTGACCATTAATTGGTCATTCAAATCTTCCTGACTCATAAAATCAACTCCAATAATCTTTTATTATGTAAAATGCTATTAATAAGGCGATCCCATTTTTCTACATACTTTATTATTTTACACAAACTTATACTTTCAGACATCAAAAAAGATGTTATTAAAATAAAAACTGCCAGTTTTTTCACTGGCAGCATCCAATTTAGTATAGAAAGACACTTTAAGTGACAGGTTTATCCTACAATTAACTGACTTTGTTCTTTTGCTTCGACTTCTGTGACCAATTCGTTTAGTAGTGTTACTAATTGATTCCTAGTATCACATTCATTGATCGCATTACGAACCGTGGCGTTACCGGGTACCCCTTTTAAATACCAAGCAGCATGCTTACGCATTTCACGAACAGCAACATATTCACTTTTAAGCGCGATTAAGCGGTCTAGATGAAGGATGCATACATCAATCTTTTCTCTAACAGATGGTTGAGGCATCAAGATACCAGTTTCTAAATACTGAACCGTACGGTAGATCATCCAAGGATCACCTAAAGCCGCTCTTCCGATCATTACCCCGTCTGCACCAGTTTCTTCAAGCATACGTTTGGCATCTTCCGGTGTATGAACATCACCATTACCAATCAACGGAATATTTAGGTTTCGCTTAACTTCACGAATGATGTCCCAGTTAGCACTGCCCTCATACATCTGAACACGTGTTCGTCCATGCAGGGATACCGCCTTCCCTCCAGCACGTTCAACAGCTTGGGCATTTTTCACAGCAAAAATATGCTCATCATCCCAGCCCATCCTCATTTTTACAGTTACAGGTTTTTCAACCTCTGCTACCACAGCTGAAACCATCTCGTAAATTTTATTAGGGTCAAGCAGCCACTTTGCCCCGGCATCACATTTGGTGATTTTAGGAACAGGGCAACCCATATTAATATCAATAATGTCTGCATTAGTATTCTGATCAACGAATTTAGCTGCTTCGACAAGCGTTTTTTTCTCTCCGCCAAAGATTTGCAAGCTTAATGGCTTTTCACGCTCATCGATATAAAGCATATTCATTGTCTTTTCATTTTTATGAATGATGCCTTTATCACTTACCATCTCTGCGCAAACTAATCCAGCGCCAAACTCTTTTACCGTTAAACGGAATGCCGAGTTACATACCCCAGCCATCGGAGCCAGGACAACTGGATTCTTCAATTCTATATCGCCAATTTTCAACATGAAACTACCTCCCCTCCTTCTTTCAATTATTCTTAGGATTGAACTTATCATACGATCTATGCCAGCGCCTGTTTATTAATCTTTTGGCGTTAAGTCATCTATGGTGATTTTTAAAGAATCCGCAATCCTTTCCAGTAAATCACTGGCAGGAAGTCGATTCCCTCTTTCAATTTCGCCTAGGATTGATACAGATACACCTAGTTCCTTCGAAAAACCCTCTTGTGTAAAGCCCTTTAACTTCCGATAGGCTCGAATACGTCTTCCCCATTTTTCCGCTTCCATATTCGGACTCCTTCTTTATTTGGTAATTCTTCTAATGATGATTCAAGTAACTGATTTATCTCCGAACATTTCTTGTCCTGATAGATTTCTAAAAGTGGAATAATTACAAACGCTCGTTCTAACATCCTGGGATGTGGAAGGATGAGCTTCTCGCTTTGAATATTTTCTTGGTTATAGGTAAGAATGTCAAGGTCTATTGTTCGCGGACCCCACCTTATTTCCCTTTTTCTACCAAGTTCTAGTTCGATTTCTAAACATAAATCTAATAGATCCATGGAGGAAAAAGCGGTCTGAATCTCAATTACCATATTCAAAAATAAATCTTGGTCCTCATAGCCAATGGGATCTGTCTCATAAATAGAGGAGTAATTTACCAAATGAATTCCAGAATTACTGGTTAATCTTTTAATGGCACTCGTTATATTATCATAACGGTTTCCTATATTCGAGCCAAGGGCAATAAATGCTGTGTTTTCCACTTTTATCTTCTCCTTGTAATTTCTACTGCAACAGACCGGTAGTGACCCGGAATCGGTGGGTCTGGTTTAATCACCGTAACAGTTACTTCTGATATAAGCGGAAAGCCTGTCAGTACGCCTGCTGCAATTCGCTCTGCCACCGCCTCGACTAATTTAAAAGGAGGACCCTCCACGATTGTCTTGCAAACTTGGTAGAGTTCTGCATAATTCACTGAGTATTCCAGTTCATCGGTTTCTCCCGCTTTTTTTAAGTCAATAGAAACGGATAAATCCACTGCAAAACGCTGCCCTAACCGAGTCTCTTCTGAAAACACACCATGGTAGCCGTAAAACTCCATTCTATTGACATAAATTTTATCCAATGGTTTCACCCTTCCCCATTAGGGCATCCATCATTTTAGCCATTCTGCTCATTTCTTTCACATCGTGAACACGGACTATATGGCAGCCTTTTTGAATTCCGAAACAAACGGTTGCTCCTGTACCTTCCATTCTTTCATGGACAGGGAGATCTAATGCTTGTCCAATCATCGACTTTCTAGAAGTCCCTAATAATACTGGATAACCTAAATTAACAATCGTATCTAAATTCTGCATGGTTAGCAGATTTTCTTGATAATTCCTCGCAAAGCCAATACCCGGGTCAAGGATAATCTGTTCATCCTTCACCCCTGCCTTTTTTACAATGGCTATACTTTCATAAAGATCATTGATGACATCTCTCATAAATACCTTGTAATTTCGTTCTTTACGATTATGCATGAGCACAATCGGAACACCGTAGTCTGCCGCCACTTGTCCCATCTTTTCATCCGCTTTGGCCCCCCATACATCATTGATGATTTGAGCACCAGCTTCTATTGCTTGTTTGGCCACTTCTGCTTTATAGGTATCAATCGAAATCGGCACTTGAATTTGTTCAGAGATTGCCTGAATAATCGGGATCACCCGCTTGAGTTCCTCCTCTGCAGGAACAGCTGCAAAGCCTGGCCGTGTTGATTCCCCGCCGATATCAATAATATCCGCACCATTTGCTACCATTTCTTTTGCCCGATTAACAGCCATTTCAACCTGGTTGAATTTACCTCCATCCGAAAAGGAATCTGGAGTAGCATTTAAAATGCCCATAATAATGGTCTTTCTACTACTATCCAAGGTATAGGGTCCACATTGGATTAGTTCATGAGATGTTTTCATACCTTTCCTCCTTATCCAGCCTTTTTATACTTCTATTATCATACATGAAATCTTTATTAGAATACAAAAAAAGAAGCATCGGCAAAGCCGACGCCTCTTAGCTATTTTTATTCAGCATCGTATTGGTAAAGTACGGTACTTAAATAACGCTCGCCATTATCAGGAATAATTGCTAATACCTTTTTACCTTTACCTAATTTCTTAGCAACTTCTAAGGCTGCGTAAATCGCTGCGCCTGAAGAAATCCCGCCAAGAATCCCCTCTTCTCTGGCTGCACGTCTTGACGCTGCAAATGCTTCCTCCGTACCAACTTGGATTACTTCATCATAAATGTCAGTATTTAAAGTTTCAGGAACAAATCCTGCACCAAGACCTTGAAGTTTATGTGGACCTGGAGCTCCACCTGAAAGAACTGGTGAATCTGTTGGTTCTATCGCATAAATTTTAATTTCAGGGAAGTTTTCGCGCAGAACACTTCCTGCACCTGAAATGGTTCCTCCTGTACCGATTCCAGAAACAAATGCATCTAATTGATCCATTTGTTCAACAATTTCTTTACCTGTTGTTCTTTTATGAACTTCAGGATTTGCTTGGTTTTTAAATTGCTGCGGCAAGAAATAACCATGTTCCTTAACAAGCTCCTCTGCCTTAGCAATTGCACCCTTCATACCAGCTGGACCAGGTGTTAATACAAGTTCTGCTCCATATGCACGAAGGAGGTTCCGTCTTTCCAAACTCATCGTTTCAGGCATAACAAACACGGCTTTGTAACCTTTTGCTGCAGCAATCATTGCAAGTCCAATACCAGTATTTCCACTTGTAGGCTCAATAATGGTATCTACACCTGGTTTGATTAACCCTTGCTCTTCTGCCGCTTCAATCATAGATAAAGCGATACGATCTTTTACACTGCTGCCTGGGTTAAAATATTCTAGTTTTAAATAAACCTCAGCACTATTTTCATCTACTAATCTGTTTAATTTAACAATTGGCGTTTGGCCGACTAATTCGGCAACTGAATTTGCAACACGAACCATTAAGAGCACCCCTATTCCGAGTAAATTGATTGGATTTATATTATTAAATTTACCAGTTCTATACCGAGTTTGTCAATCGTTTTGTTTGCGTATTTTTACAATATTTAAACATTTATACTCTTGATATATAAGAAAAAGCACAGATTAATACCCTGTGCTTTAGTTCTCTTTATGACCATAGAACCATTCGACCTTTGCATCATCCCAAAAAGTTGAAGCAGATGCGGGCGATTTCATTTGTTCCAGAGCAATTTGCCTGCGGATTTGTTCTCTTACATCTGCAAATGAATATTTCTTCCCACTGATCTCTCCGTTTAGCTTAAGGATCGCATAGCCTTCTTCCACCTTAACAGGCATACTATAGGAACCTGTCTTCAGTTCCTTAGCTACTTCAATATATTGCCCGGGATAACGCTCATCCCCTTTACTAATATACCCAATATCGCCGCCATTATTTGCAGAAAACTCTTCAATGGAACGTTCCATGGCTAAGGTTGAAAAATCAGATCCTTGATTCAACTCTTGCACCGCTTTATCTGCCTCTTCCTGTGTAGGGAGAACAATATGTGATAAATGGAATGCAGGCGGTACATCAAATAGCTCTTTATTTTCTTGATAATATCTTTCTAGTTCGCTGCTTGAAACTTTAACATCTTTTGTTAATAATTCTTCTAATAGTAGATTGCTGCGAATTTGTTCCTTCCAGCCTTTTTCATCCTTACTATTCTGCTGAGTAAATGAATTCGTAGTGGATTGCAGCATTCTAAATTCGCGGTCGACATCCTGGTTAGATACGTTGATATGGTATTTCGCAGCCATTTCCTCAATGACCTTTTGATCGACCATTTCCTTTAATACATCTTTTCCATATCTAGATTCAAGCTCATGAAGCCAATCTTGCCGCAGAATCGACTTTTTCCCAATTGTAGCTACTGTCTCGTCATTTCCTAGGGTCCCACCAGCCGTATTTGCCTTTGAAAGAGAAAAAGCGATCGTTAGGCAATTCACCAATATTAGGACCCCAATCACCATCCAAAGCTGCTTCTTTCCCAACCTCTCTCCCCCAATCAGAAAAGAGCAAAGATCTGTTATTTTGCTTCTTTTTTAAGCTCTTCTAATTCTTCACTTGTAAAAAGGTATTTTTCATTGCAAAAATGACAATGTGCCTCAGCCTGACCATCTTCTTCAATCATCGCCGTAATCTCTGCTGCTCCTAAGCCGACAATAGCATTCGCAAATCGTTCCTTAGAGCAATTACAAACAAACCCTACCGGCATCGTTTCTAACACCTTTACCTGATCTTTTCCAAAAAGCTCTTCGAGAATTTGCTCTGGTGTTAGTCCACGTTCAATTAATTTAGAAATCGGCTCAATTGTTTTTAACCGTTCCTCCATTTTTGAAATAATCGGCTCCGGTGTGCCAGGCATTAATTGAAAAATAAATCCGCCTGCTGCAAGAATCGTATCATCTGGATTCACTAAAACACCCACACCAACGGAAGACGGAACCTGCTCAGAAGTAGCAAAATAATAAGTAAAATCCTCGCCTAATTCACCGGATACAAGCGGAACTTGTCCAGAAAAAAAGTCACGCAGCCCGATATCTTTGACAACTGCTAACATCCCATCTGTCCCGACCGCACGACGAACATCAAGCTTCCCGTGTTCATTCGATTCAAAATCCACCTCTGGGTTTGTTACATATCCTCGAACTTCCCCTTTGGCATTACTATCAACAACAATTGGTCCTAGCGGGCCGCCGCCATTAATTTTTATCGTTAATTTATCCTCACCCTTGAGCATAGCCCCCATCATGACTCCTGCAGTCAACGTCCTGCCCAATGCAGCAGAAGCTGTCCGCCATGTCTGATGGCGTCTTTGTGCCTCGGTCACAGTTTCTGTCGTCCGAACGGCAAAAGCGCGAATGTTCCCTTCATACGCAAGTGCTTTAACAAGATAATCCTTCATTGATAAACCCCTTTCTAGCTGTTATTCCTTAGGTTGTCCTATGTTTCTTTTATAGATAAGCTGTAAACCTTTTAAAGTTAAAAATGGATCAACAATATCAATAATGGTGGACTCTTGAGCAATTAAATTCGCTAAACCGCCTGTTGCAATAACGGTAGGCTTTTTCTCACCTTGTTCCATCATCCGCTTGACAATCCCCTCTACTTGACCAACATACCCATAGACAATTCCTGCCTGCATTGCCGCTACTGTATTCTTACCGATTACCCCTTCAGGTCTGGCAATCTCTATCCTAGGCAATTTTGACGCACGTGAATACAACGCTTCAGTTGAAATACCCACTCCTGGAGCTATTGCACCACCCATATATTGACGTTCCTCATTCACATAACAATAGGTCGTCGCTGTTCCAAAGTCGACGATAATCAGCGGACTGCCATACTCATGAATGGCAGCTACAGCATTGACGATTCGGTCAGCTCCGACTTCCCTTGGGTTATCATATTTAATATTCAGACCCGTTTTGATTCCAGGTCCCACAACAAACGGCTTAATGTGAAAATACTTTTGGCACATTCTTTCGAGCGCAAACATGATTGGTGGAACGACTGAAGAAATAATGATGCCGTCAATATCTGAAAAAGAGAGTCCTGCATGATCGAACAAAGCTTTAATGTTCATTCCAAACTCATCTTCTGTGCGGTTTCGATTGGTTTCAACACGCCAATGATATCTAAGCTCCTCACCATCGTAAACTCCTAAAACAATGTTAGTATTCCCTACATCAAATACGAAAATCAAATCTATCACTCACTTTTCAGATTATTCTCTTCTTTACTGAAAACATAATACCATAGATTTGATTAATCATGAAAAAAAAGAGTGCTTTATACGTATCACTCAAGTTGTCAAAATTGAGTATTTTTCTTTATTTCTGGCTTTGCGATAGGTCTGTTGATTTGCGCGCTCCAGGTGCGTGCGGTTCGCGGGCATGCCGGCGAGCCTCCTCGTCGCTGCGCTCCTGCGGGGTCTCCCCTGCCCCGTACTCCCGCAGGAGTCTTCGCACCTTCCGCTCCAATCAACAGGTTTAGGAATAAATGTCAGCAACTCAAAAAACAAATTAACGCTATGAGTTGTATAAGTAGATAAAAAAAAGCTGTCGAAAGTTTTCCGACAGCTTAGTGCTTCTCACGAAGCACTCTTTACACATTTATTATTTATCTAATTCATCAGAAGGATTCTCTGGCTCGAGTTCATCCTTTTTCTTATTAATATTAACCTTTACATCGTCTGTTTTTTTCGGGCCAATTTTCACAGCTTCTAAAGCTTGATTAGGCTCTGGCATATGGCCATGGTCAACCAAGTATTTAATCTGTTCAGCCACAAGTGTTTCCACTTCAAGCAATGTTTTCGCAATGAGGTCAAGTTTATCACGATTTTCAGTGAGAATGACTCTGGCTCTTTCATAACATTCTTTAATAATGCGTTGAACTTCCAAGTCGATTTCGTACGCAATCGCATCTGAATAATTTTGCTCATTATGAATGTCACGGCCTAAGAATACTTGACCGCCTGAACCTTGACCAAACTGAAGTGGTCCAAGTTTATCACTCATACCATATTCGGTTACCATCTTACGAGCGATACTAGTTGCACGTTGGAAGTCATTATGCGCCCCTGTACTTACTTCACCAAAGACAATCTCTTCAGCGACACGGCCGCCTAATAAACCAACAATTTTATCGAGTAATTCCGGCTTCGTCATAAAGTAACGGTCTTCTCTAGGAAGCATGACAGCATATCCGCCTGCTTGACCACGAGGTACAATTGTAACCTTGTGGACCATGTCAGCCTCATCGAGCACTAAACCAATCACTGTATGGCCGCCCTCATGGAAGGCAACAATATTACGTTCTTTTTCAGAGATCACTCGGCTCTTTTTAGCTGGTCCAGCAATAACACGGTCTGTTGCTTCATCAATATCTTCCATATCGATTTTCTTCTTACTGCTTCGGGCTGCAACTAATGCTGCCTCATTCAATAAGTTTTCTAAATCTGCACCAGAGAATCCTGGTGTACGCATCGCAATATTTTTCAAGTTAACAGAGTCATCTAATGGTTTATTACGTGCGTGGACTTTAAGGACTGCTTCACGTCCAACAACATCCGGACGGTCGACAGTAATTTGCCGGTCAAAACGACCTGGACGTAATAACGCAGGATCTAGAATATCAGCACGGTTGGTAGCAGCAATAATGATAATTCCTTCATTTGCCCCAAACCCGTCCATTTCAACAAGCAATTGGTTCAAGGTTTGTTCACGTTCATCATGTCCGCCGCCTAGGCCTGCGCCACGCTGACGTCCAACGGCATCAATTTCATCAATAAAGATAATACATGGTGCATTTTTCTTTGCATTTTCGAATAAATCACGGACACGGGAAGCCCCGACCCCTACAAACATTTCAACGAAATCAGAACCACTAATCGAGAAGAACGGTACACCTGCTTCACCCGCTGTAGCACGAGCAAGCAATGTTTTACCAGTACCTGGAGGTCCGACAAGGAGAACACCTTTTGGAATGCGGGCTCCTAATTCAGCAAATTTTCGTGGATCCTTTAAAAATTCAACCACTTCCACCAATTCTGCCTTTTCTTCATCAGCACCAGCTACATCTCTAAAACGCACTTTTTTCTTATCATCGTTATAAAGCTTCGCTTTGGATTTACCAAAGTTCATAACACGGCTGCCGCCGCCTTGAGCTTGGTTTAATAAGAAGAAGAATAAAATAAAAATAATCACAAACGGAATAATCGATGTAAAGAAAGTCACCCATCCGCTTGTTTCCTTCGCAGGCATTACTTCCACTTTTGAATCAGCTTTATTAATTTTGTTAATAATTTCTTCACTGTTTGGTACATACGTTATGAATTTTTTCTTCGAATCTAACTCACCACGGACTTCATAAACTCCGCGTTCAGGCTGCATGGAGAACGATTTTACATCGCCGCTTTCTAGTTGGGCAACAAACTTATCATATGAAATATGATTTGTCGACTCGTTACTTCCATTAAAGAAACTTACCACACCAATAATGACTAAAAATATCAATAAATAAAAGATGGTATTACGGAAAATCCGATTCATCTCTTACCTCCTCCCGCGATAGACAAACTATAGTAAATGGTATCATAGAAAATCTTACAAATTCAAGAAATTACACTTTGATAGGGCTTACTACCTCCAAGTTAACGGTAAGGATGCTTAGAGATCATTTGTGTATACTTCAGGTTTTAATACGCCAATGTATGGAAGGTTTCGATATTTTTCTATATAATCCAAGCCATAACCGACAACAAATTCATCTGGCACAATAAAACCTACATAATCCGCTTGAATTGCGCTTTTTCTGCCTGTTGGTTTATCAAGCAGTGTGACAATCTTAATGGATTTTGCTTTCCGATATTTAAACAAATCCACCAAATAGCTAAGCGTTAAACCGCTATCGATAATATCTTCGATAATAAGGATGTCTCTTCCTTCTACAGATGTATCTAAATCCTTAATAATTTTTACTTCGCCCGAAGAAACAAGTCCGGTTCCGTAGCTCGATACATCCATAAAATCCATTTCTAGATAGCAATCCATCCGTTTTAATAAATCACCCATAAACGGCATCGCACCTTTTAACACCCCAATAGCAAGCGGGAATTTATCTTGGTACTCTTCCGTTAATTGTGCAGCTAGACTCCTGATTTTATCTTGAATCTCTTCCTCTGATACTAATACTTTTTCAATGTCCTGTTTCATCTAAATGTGCCTCCTAGAAGATCCCTACTTTTGATATGTGAATAGTATATATTGTTTAGCTTTGCAATCTATACCATCAAATGAAGACTTTTTTAAACCTGGCAGCCAAATAATATTACCTTCTTTGTCAGTTAGTACTGGCCACATATTTCGTTCCTGCATTGGTACTTTTTGATCAATAAATATGGACTTTAATTTTTTGGAACCATTCAATCCCTTGATCGTCATTCGATCGCCAATTTTTCTAGAACGAATAATAACTGGCCACTTTATCGTGCCGACACTAAACAAAGCCGTGTTTACATCTGCATCCAGAATTTTCTCCGTTACATATCTGCAATTAATTTCCCCGCCATTCGGCAAGTTAATCACACCCGGTTCTCTCAATTCAAAATGATATGATGGTACCTCATTCGATTGAAATTGGAATGTAAGGGAGTAATAGGAACGGATAACTTTTAAACCATTAGGAAAATCAAGCTTACCTGATGGCAGAGGATGCTGAATTAACAAAAATACTTGATCGATATGTACAGCGGATAAAGATGTTGGTTTTTCTTTGTAAAGATAGTTTAATATTAGTTGAATCCCTCTCCTTTGTAAAGGTAAAGGCACTTCACGAAACCGGTGAATGTCAATGGTAATTTTGCACTCTTCCTTTTTTGTCATTACTGTATTCATTTGTTGAACAGTTAATTCCTGAAGGAAGATTTCATCGGTGGTTAATTCTTCACTAAACCGTTGAAAATGTTCATGGACATGCGGGTTTTCCTTTTTTAAAAAGGGAATCACTTCTTTACGAAACCGATTTCTGCTATAAATTCCTTTTTCATTACTTGGATCTATTCTTGGGTTAAGATGATGCCTTTGACAGTAATCCTCTATGTCAGCTCTTTCCAACCCTAAGAACGGACGAAAAATGGTACCGCTGTAAAATGGGCGGATAAATGGAATGCCTGCACGAGCAAGCCCCGTACTGCCCCTTGTTACTCTCATTAACATTGTTTCCATTTGATCATCGCCGTGATGTGCCAGCGCTAAAAATGGATACTGATACTTTTCCATAATTTCTAAAAAAAACTCATATCTCGCATCGCGTGCCGCAATTTGCGAACTCTTACCCGTTAATTCGATGATTTTCGGAACATTGACCCGAGTCATTTCAAAAGGCAGGCTATTTTGTTCACAAAATTTTTGAACAAAAATCGCATCCTCATAGGACTCTTGACCACGAAACATATGGTCTACATGAGCAACAACAAGGAGCATATTTTGCTTCTCCTTTTCCGAAAGCAAATAGTGCAGCAGCGCTAACGAATCCGGACCTCCTGAAACACCAATGACAATTTTTTTTGATGTTAAACTAAATGCCTGGTGATGAAGAAAGGTCTTGACCTTTGTTTCCAACATAATATTGCACTCTTCCTTAAAACAATGTTTAGAACTTTAAATAGTAAGAATAACCTTAGTCTACCACTTTTAAGAATAAAGTATCAAAGCATTGATATTACAAATAGCCTAGAAATATTTCCTATTCATTTATGGAAATTTTCGTGTATTAAATGTTATACGAATGACTTCATAATAAGTTTCAAACATTTATAGTAATTTATTAAATGTATACCATGCGTATAATAGGCCTAACACAATGGCTATTAACCAGAATTCCATCCAACCGCTTTTTTTCTTTTTTTTGCGGTAGTGCTGCCTTGTCATCGATTTACTTCCCATTGACCCCGGCTGTGGTTGTTGTTTTGATGCTAATTTGCTCGTCCCGCCCGTCTTTTTGGGAACTGAATCGGGACTTTTTTTATCAATCATCAGATCTAATAGGTCTGCTCTCATTTGCTTCGCGCTGCTATATTCGCCTTGAAGTGCTTTTAAAATGACTTTTTCCCAAGCTATTAACTCTGTTTTCTGACGTATCGCTTCCTTTAACTGCACAATCCCCCCTGTTGTTTTCGTTAATCGTTTGGGATAGGCTGTGTTAATCATAATCATGGCCACTGCAAACAAGTCATACGAAGGTTCGGCCTTCCTTGAACCCAGCCCCCAATAGCCGCGATCATAAAACTCAGTAAACTCCTTAATGGCTCTCCCCTGTATGGTTGTACCGCCCACATCGATACATCTTATTTTGGGAGGTGGTCCTGTGACAATTAAATTTTCTGGCTTAAGGTCGCCAAATACCCAGCCATTTTCATGAAGCTTGTCTAAATCATTTAACAGCTGCAAAAATAATACACTCGTCCACGACTTTCCCTTTTGTTGTAAAAAGGATAAGAAGTCTGGGCCGTCAATGTATTCCATGACATAAAATGAAACCCGTCCTTGATTACTTTGCCAATCATCAACATCAAGCAAAGAAGGTCCAAGGGTTGGGGTTCCCTGGACCTTTGCTAAGGATTTTAAAACATTTACTTCTGAAGTAATCGACATCCCATTATCACTCATTTTCAGCGCTACTTGAGTGTTATAATGTTTGGCAAGATAGACCACCCCGTTTGCTCCAAATCCAAGTTCCCTTATAATCGTGTACTTGTTCAAATGCCATTTCCCTGAAATAACCGTTCCTGGGCTTACCTTACATTGACTCTTCAAAGTATGATTCATCATCACGTGAAAGAAGGCTCCTTAAGGATTGTTTTTGATCAAATGAGGATAGCGCTGTCCGTAACGCTGGTCCTGTCGGGGTTATTCCTCCCGTAGACAATTGGGAAAATACACTTGTCAATGTTTGCAGCTTCGGTGTCCAATCCAACAGCATTTCGACATCTTTCTTTTTCCCGGGAAATACATAAACTGAAAATTGATTATCACCTGTACGGGCGTTCAAGCTTAGAGAGAGGTCTAGGAGTGCTTCTTTTACTGTCGGCAGTTTGTGTTTCATACTGGCACTTGTATCGACAAGAATCAACACTTCTAATTCGACAGTTTCTCCTAATTCATCCACAACCTCCATAACTTCGCCTCGTTTTTCGGGCGGGAGATCTTCCATCGTTTGTGAGCGTCCCAAAATTTGCTGCAATTCTCTGTTTACCACTCCTTGAATCGTCTGATTCATGGCTTTGCGGGTAACCATTTGTACGGTTTGCGATAATTGCTGGGCATAGACAATCTGACTGACTCCTCCGCCTGACATGGCAATCCCTTCAATTTCGGTCATCCCTTTTTCATCAATGGTATCCTGTTCCATCACTCCAATAACATTAACAGTGATTCCCTGTTCTCTAGCGAGTGCAGCCATGGCAATTGGATCGTCTCCTTGATTGGAACATCCATCTGTAATAAGTAAAATTTGGCGAATCTTCCCTGTATACATAACCTTCTCCCTTCACTACATGTATTGGTACCATTTTCGACGGGAAGAAGGTGATTTATACATATTTAACATAGAAGCTGCATAAAATAACTTGTTCATGCTTGGCGCTTTAATTTTTGAACAGGAATGGACGCCCATTTTGGTGTATTATGGTTTATTTTTGCAACCGTTACTGTCATATCATCATGGATAATCTCAGAACGCGAGCGAATCACTTCCTCTAGGATTAAATCAGCTACTTCTTGTGGGTCGTTTGTCTCTAATCCTTGTAGTTTCCGTTTCATCCATAAATCATAGTTCTCTACATGCAAGGGTCCTTCAAATACCCCATCACTCATCATGATGAGTAAATCTCCGGCCTTCAATTGCTCACTTACCACGTCCACTTCAAATTCCTGGATCATCCCAATTGGCAAATTGCTGGCTTGGATTTTAATAATCTTATTTCCTCTCTTTATAAAACTCGGTGTGGATCCAATCTTAAGGAACTTCGCTGATGCATTTTGCAGGTCAATCATGGCTAAGTCCAACGTAGAAAAAATTTCATCCGTTGTCCGAAGTGAAAGGATGGAATTAACAGATTTTATCGCCACCTTTTCCTCAATGCCCGATTGCAGGATTTTTTGTAAAAGAAGCAAGGTTTCTTTACTTTCGTAATGTGCTCTTTCTCCATTTCCCATCCCATCGCTGATGGCAATCGCATACTTACCAAATCCTAGTTCAATCGTCGAATAGCTATCACCTGAAACCAGTCCGCCATCCTTTGCTGCATGAGCTACACCTGTTTCCACTGTATACGCCTTTGACGACCTGAATGTCACATGACAAAAGTCTGTCGGAACGGTTGCACATTCTTCCAGTTTTACAACGATTGTCTCACCAAGAATATCTGATAACATCGGGGCAATTAATTTTTCACATTCACCATGGCCATTGCAAAATGGCAGGGACATTTCAATATCGACATTTCCTTGTTCAAGGCTATAAATTTCCACCTGCTCAATGTGAATACCGAACGATTGCATCGCCTCCATAATTTGCTCTTCCTGTTTGTGGTGATTTTCCCTTTCCCGTTGAATCTCCTTTGCGAAATTATCCATTACCTCTGATACACCTAACAATTGATCAGCTACCAACTTACGACTCTCTTGAACCTGTCTCTTCAGCTTTTGGTTGGCTTGGAAAAAGGTTAATTCCTGGCCAATTGATTCATAGACTTTTTTGGAACGTGTACAAATTCTTTCCCAATCCCTTGCTAGTTTAGAAGAAATATTCCCACCGTTTTGATCCATTTCATGAATAATCTCTTCCATATAAGCATAGGTTGTATTAAAATTACTAGCCCAACATTGATCTTTCTTAAAGCAGGTTTGGCAGGTCTTTTCAGTCACGTTACTCATAAAGTAATCCATTTCCCGCTCATTTTCATCTTCCCGCGGTTGAACCTCCATCTGTGAAAAGCTTTTGGACAAGGCATGGAAGACATTCGAAAATTGTGACACCCGCTGCGCGGTGACGTCGCGCATCTTCCGCATATATTTTTGCTGTTCAGCAGTGTATTCCGGCGTACCAGGGATATACTTCGCTAATCTTGAGGTTAATACTTGAGGTGTCAGCAGGAATAAGAAAACAGCCGCCGATGTTTCCAAAACGGTCATCAGAATCGAACCATCGCCACCTTCCCCATACATGCCAATGAGGAGCGTGGCAATAAATAAACCAATCGAAACACCTATTTTCTTCCCTTCCTTCATAAGGCCGCCCAGAACACCTGAAAAAGCTAGTAGACTCATATGATAAAAACTTGAAACACTTGCAAGGCTGAAAATCAACCCCGTAACCACCCCAACAGTGGAGCCGACAGTTGCCCCAGCAATAAATGAAAACACTAACACTAAGTATCTCGACAAGATATGTTCCACCGATAAATCATATACCTTCCAGCCGATCGTCCCTGTCATGATGGAAGCAAGCATGATAATTAAACAGACGATTTCTTCTGTCTTTAACAATTGTCTTCGTTTGTTAAAGGTTAACAAGGGAATACTTTGTAAAAAGATAAGCGTCAATATAAAAGCTAGACTTGTTTGTACCCCTACCATCATGAAATCATATAGTGTCAATTGTGTTGAAAGGATAAATGCTTCAGCTAGTTTCCCCAGTCCAAGCACAATGGCGACAAAAAACGGCGCTGCCTTCAACTCATTTGTTAGCCATTTCTTGCTAATACGAAAAACAACGATAAAGCAAAGGGTAATGATAAAGGTACTGGCAGCATTTGATAAGGAAATGGTCACTGCCCCGATAACCAGTCCGATCAAGGCAAGCGGTGCCCGATCTCGCTTAATTAAATAAACAGAAGCAAAAAAGGGAAGGCAAAAAGGGGTCAGCTTCGCCAAGATCAAGGCCCGTCCAAGTAAAAAACCAACCAATAATAGTAAGAACCCTTTTTTTATGAAAAAGGACTCCAGCATTAGTTGAATTTTTTTCAATCCACTCTGCAAAGCCCATTTGGATGGCTGAAGATTAACTTCACTGACCGGTTCTATGAAACTAGCATTTGTCTTTTCCATAAATCACACTCCCTATTCTTTCATTGTTCAGATAATTATAAAATTAATAGACACAGAAGTTTGTCAAATTAGTGAACTAGCAAAAAAAATCGTTCGACTGTTTTCACTATTATCATTCAAATAATATTAATTAGTGTCGAAACAAAATGGGTGTCAGGCACCATGTGAATAAATTCACATGGTGCCTGACACCCATTTTCCGTTTAAAGTACAAAAAAGACAGGTCATTTTCGACCTGTCTTTACCTATAGATATGAAGTGAATCCACTCTTTATCCTATTAAAAGTTTAGCAGCAAGTTACCCCCGCTTAGCTCCTCTTCCTCCACGTTTGGACTCTGTGTTCCTTTTTAAGGAAGATAAACGATCTTCACTATCTTTTAAAAATTTGGCCATTTTGGTTTCAAAATTTTCCGGCTTAAAATTATTACGATCGTTGTTTCTACCCTGACGAGGTCGTTGTGAGTGTGAGTTTGAGTGGGATCTTTGCTGTGACTCAGGGCGATCCTTTGCCTTTTTAATCGACAGCCCAATCTTCCCATCCTTCTCAACATTAATGACTTTTACCTCTACTTGGTCGCCAACCTTCAAATGGTCATTAATATCTTTCACATAATTGTCTGCGACCTCACTGATGTGTACGAGTCCTGTTGAGCCCTCCGGCAGCTCCACAAACGCTCCAAAATTAGTAATCCCGGTTACCTTTCCTTGTAACTTGCTGCCTACTTCAATTGACATAAAAAGAATGTTCCTCCTTAAAAGTTTAAAAAATCAATCTTACTCTATATTATACAAAAAGAAAAAAATCAGTGTCAATATGACTATAAAATGGTTCATTTACCCTTCTTTTCATCTGGAATATTAAAAATGATTTCACCTTTACTGGAGAAAAAGTACTCTTTTCTTGCCAACTTTGCAATATAATCATCATCATTTAATTTAATAATATTTTCATTTAGAATATCTTGCTGCCCTTTTAATTGCCTTAACTCATGATCCAGCTGCTTCTTCTGTGCAATCTTAGCATTGAGCTTTGCCGTTTGGGAAATGTTACTGGAAATCATCAAGTAAGAGAGAATGCTCGCAAATACCAGAAACATTGTCAGCCTTCTTGCTAATAACTTCTTTTTCCTAGCTGAAGCAATTTCTGCATATTCTTGCTGCTTTACAAAGGTTGTCTGAATCTTTGATACACTACTCTTTTGTTCTGCTCCCATTTCCCTCACCGCCTTACTCATTTCGTTTTTTCCATCTATCTATAAACTTAGTAATATAATTCCTGATTCTCTGAAAATTTCCTGCCGTTTTATTATATAACTTCTCGACGGATTTTTTAATACTTTTCGGCAAAAGTTTCCAAAAGAGCAACAGGATTTTTTGCATCGGAACGACAATAATTTTGACTATTAATAATAAAACCTTACCAATAAATTTTACAAGGGTGAAAAGGCCCCTGCCAATCGCAATGATAATGATGATAATAAACTGAACAAGCCCAACAATTGGTTTATAGATCAATAGCTGGAAGGTCTTTTTCAAGAAGCGGCTGATCGCAATCACAGATTTTATCACAAATTCGAGCAAGCGAAGATAGATCCCTTTAAATAGACTCTGGTAAGCAGCAAATCCACAAATAAGAGCGAGGAAGATATAAAATCTAAGCTCGCCATTATTGACTAAAAATAGGGTATAGAAAATAATCACTGCTTGGATAATCCAAAAGAGTAAATCATTCAAAAAGACTATCCATTGCTTTCGTTTCGGCCGTTTTAAAAACCGTTGATAAGTATCGAACATGGCACCAAACAAGGTGCCCATTCCAATCATCGAAAGCAGGGTGAAAAATTGAGTCGAGAGGCTCATCGGAACAACTTACTAAAGAATCCTTTAGCTTTCTCCCCGTGCTGCTCATCAAGATAAACTAGATCAAAGATCTTCCCCTTGATCGAAACAAGACCCTTTTCTACATCTAAGTTTTTCATTTGCAGGTTCTGCCCTTTGATAGCTAAAAACCCCATGGTGGTCTCGAGTAAAAACTCCTCATTATCAAAACTTTCAACTTGTTTAACCCCTGTAATATCAAGCAGCCTTCTGCCCCTCATGATGACATCATGTTCTGGAACGGTGCTCTTTGATGGATTATTCTCATAAAATTGGCTCATTAACATCCCTCACAATCTTTGTACAACCTTTTTGATACATATTTATGTGAGGGATGAAAAAATTAGAACCCGGTTACTAAAAGGGCGATTCGGTGGAACCAATTCTTTCTTCATTGATGATAGTATACATTTCTGCTGCATCTTCCTTGCGTGTGGTATCTTGAATTCGGTCAATTCTCGCTGTTACCTTCCTCTGCCCTAAACGAATGGTTAATTCATCACCGACTTTTACCGTTGAGCTGGCCTTAGCCTCTTTCCCATTAATTTCAATTCGTCCCTGATCCGATACTTCTTTTGCTAAGGTCCTTCTTTTAATTAAACGAGATACTTTTAAAAATTTATCAAGACGCATGTAGTTGTCCTCCTCTTTTATAATCCCTTAACTTTTGCCTCATCCCAATATTGGTCAAGTTGTTCAAGTGTATGTTCCTCAAATGTCCTGCTGCTTTCCTTTACCCTTTCCTCGACAAACTGAAACCGGCGTGTAAACTTCTCATTGGTTTCAAACAAAGCTTCTTCCGGATGAATCTTTAAGAATCTGGCGACATTTACAAACGCAAATAATAAATCACCGAATTCCCCTTTCGCACGTTTCATTCCTTCTTCTGTTCCATCAAGCTCCTGCACAAATTCTTCGAGCTCTTCTTTCACTTTCTCCAAAGCTGGGGTAATTTCCTGCCAATCAAAGCCAACCTTGGCTGCTTTCTTTTGCAGTTCATAGGCTCTTAACAGATTGGGTAATGCCATTGACACCCCCTCAAGTAAAGAGTTGGGTGCTTCTTCACCCTTTTCCTGTCTCTTAATCTCCTGCCAATTTCGAACGACTTCATCCGCATTCTCTGCCTCAACATTTCCGAAGACATGGGGATGGCGTCGAATCATTTTTGCTGATAATCCCTCAATAATGTCATCTATCGAAAAATAACCATCATCCTCACCAATTTGTGCATGGAGCATGACCTGCAGCAGTACATCGCCAAGTTCCTCAATTAAATGATCAATATCTCCACTATTTATTGCATCAATCACTTCAAAGGTTTCTTCAATTAAGTATTTCTTTAAGGATTCATGTGTTTGCTCCCGGTCCCATGGACAGCCTGTCGGACTCCTGAGTTCGGCAATAATTTCCCTGAGTTTTGAAAAATTCTTCAATAGAATTTGTTCTTCTTTAACTGGAGGGATATAAACGGACGTTAAATTGTTGATTGATACATTTCGATCCAACTCATACAAAGGTATCTTCTCGATAATCTCAGCACTGCTTCCTGCGGCCGTTACAATATACACCAAATAATCATCAGGTAATTTTTCCATTAACGTTAGTTTCACGTTCGAAGCAACAAATTGATCGTAAACTTGGCCAATGATCATATGTTGTTGAATCTGCAGCAGCTCTTTGCTTAGTGATGTCCCATCAAGCAATTGGAATCCTTCAATGGGGTCAATTTTTAACGACGTAAATAAGGCGTCAATAAAGCTTTGACCGCCGCCAATCGTAATCTCAATCTCTCGCTTTGGACCATACTCTAAAAGGAGCTGTACGGTCTGCTCCGCCACTAGCGGGTGTCCGGGGACCACATAAACCACCGCCTCGCGGCCGGCCTTATCCAATAGTGTCTGAGCAATTTCTTCATACACATCCTCAAATTGATCATGTTTTTCATAAATCGCATCAAACGAAAGATAAGTAAATCCTTCTTTCTCTAACTCAGCGACGACAGGGTGCTCCTTCGTCCGTAAAAATACCTCTCCTGCGTTCATTAATTTCTTATATACTCCAACGGGAAGCTGCGCTAAATCCCCTGCACCTAAACCAAGAATCTCAATCTTTTTCACCATCTATTCCTATCCTTTCGTGCCATTAATTTTATTAATTTACTTCCAAATGGAAATAATGATAGTTCTTCTTCAAGAAACACTCTCCCCCTAATCATCACCAATAAGAAGAGGAATCCACCTAATAGAGCGGAACTTAGCGATTGAAAGACGGACTCGATTCGTCCAACATCATCTGTGCCCCATAAATATAAATAAACTTTTAAAAAGACGACCATAGTTGCTGTCGCCATGACCACCGTCCACGAAAAGCGCAGAGAAAATAGCGAAATCCTGGTGATCTTTTTAAATTGAACGAATAACAGAACTGTGACGAGAAATAGTGAAAGCAGTGAAGAAATGGCTGCCCCCATTGTTCCATATAAGGGAACGAACACACCATTTAGTATATATTTCACCGGAAAGGCAAGGGCTGCCGCGATGGCAGGAAAAAGCATGACTCCAAGCCCTTGCATAATGGCAATAATCGTTGATGTAATCGATGTAAATAGAATCATAAAGCCAAGCACACCGATGACCTCAGATCCTGCGTTATTTTCAAACAGCATCGTATTGGTTGGTTCAATAATTGCCCATAGTCCAGCCGATGCCCCGACACCAATGATCACACTTACCTTAAGAGCTACTTGAATTTTGTGTTGCAAAAATTCCGGTTTGGCTGATAAACGCTCTCTTGTAATTAAAGGAACAAGTGTTAATGACATCGAGGTCGCAGCAATGGTACCTAATTGAATAAGCGGCTGCCCCCGATCAAATATCCCCTTAAGGCCCTTTGCCATGTCTTTTTCAACTCCACTTGAGACAAGAAGGGAGAAGAGATTTAACGAATCCCCTAACTGGATAAAAATCATCAGCATCCCGCTGATACAAATCGTTAGACCTTGGAAGATCAGTGCCTTTAGGATCTTTTTGGCCTCGCCAGCATAGTTTTGAAACATACCTGGACCGGGTGCTATTACCTTCCATTCTTTACGAATCCACAAAAACATAAACAAGATGATTCCTGAGACCATACTGCCTGTAATCGAGCCAAACATGGCCCCTCCGCCAACAAGATACTGTGAATAGCCCTTTTCCATAAAAAGATATGCTAGAAAGAGGATGGTTACCACCCTGGTTGATTGTTCCCCCACCTGGGATAAGGCGGTAGGAACCATGTTGCCGCTGCCTTGGTAATACCCGCGTAGGATTGATATCAGTGGAAACATCAAAAACACGATTGAGACAACCCGTAAAAGAATCGCTAGATGCGGGTCATTCATCCAAACCGCGATGCTGCCTGCCCCAAAATAAAGAACCAAGAAACAAAGAAAACCAAATAATTGCAAATAAATAAAGGAGAAAAATAACAAAAGACGAGATTTGATATCGTCACCTTTTAGTTTCTGCTCCGCATACAGCTTAGAAATAACCACCGGAAAGCCCGTCGTCGACAGGACGATGGCCATTCCATAAAACGGGTACACCTGTTGGTATATGTAAAAACCGATATCACCGACAATATTTTGAAAAGGAATTCGGTAAAAGGCACTTAAAATTTTTGTAACCAGTGCCGCTAGCATTAAAATAAAAGCCCCCCTAAACAGAGCCCTAGACTGATTCACAGACTTCATTCATTCACCTACTAAATAGAAAAGCGGAAGCGCCCGTTTAGCGGCGTATGGACTGGAGCACTTTGACTGAGATAAAGGAAACACGAAGAGCGTAGCGATTCGAAGTTGACTTATCGACAGGAAAAGGGCGAAGTACACTAGCCGCTGGGCGCTGGAGCTAGACATTAAAATACAAACTCGAAGGTTATTATAGCACACGAACAGCCGTTTTTAAGCTAAATAAAAAAGACAGCTGTCGCTGCCTTTTTTATGATTCCATTTGTCGAGCGAGGAACCCAGCTGCGGTTTCTACCGCCTTTTGTTCCACCTCGCCAAGAGTTCCTTCTTTAGAAAAAATAATGACTGCTCCGATTGGGTCACCATTTGCAATAATAGGTCCAATCGTATAGGAAGTTACTGCTTCCTCATTTCCATCCACTAAGGCAATATCGCCCTTTTGCGTGTTCAAAATTGAATTTCGCTCTTCCATGGACTTTTCAATGACATCACTAATATTTTTATTTAAGTATTCCTTCTTAGAACCCCCGGCCATTGCGATAACAGAGTCTCTATCACAAATTAATACAGGGTTTCCAAGGCTATCAAAAAGCGCTTCAGCATATTCTTTGGCAAAATCACCCAATTCACTAATAGGTGAATATTTTTTCAAGATGACTTCTCCGTCTCGATCCACAAAGATCTCTAACGGATCCCCTTCGCGTATACGCAAAGTTCTGCGTATTTCTTTGGGAATGACAACACGACCCAAATCATCGATTCGACGAACTATTCCAGTTGCTTTCATCCAATGTTGCCTCACTTTCATCTGATGATTATTCAACTTGGTAATGATCCTTGAGAGGTAAGAAATAGACTAGCTTTTCCAAATTAGATAATTCGGTCGCTTCCGCCTTTCTTGCCAATCATCACCAACTTTGAACTTAGTATCTTTCATCTGGAAAGTTATATACATAAACGTAATTTTTTTTCAAATATCTTAGAATTATCCCAAATTGGATAATGCTTCATTTCTTTGGAATGATTCGCTCAAACGGATTAACTTGGTTAGAGTAACTCTGTGTTGGCCAATTCCTCTTAATTCACGGGATTTTCATGAACCTTTTTGGCTTTGGATACACCCTTAACCATTTCAAAGGTAATATTCAACCATTCTGAAACAGAATAATCCTTGATTTTAATAACAATTTTCAGTCGAGGACCTTCCATTCCTGGAGAAACATTTCGCCCAAACTGACTGCCAATTTGGAAAATCTTACTTCCATCAATGGTGTTGGTCACCTCTTCATTTATTAAAATGGTTACTTCTTGTTTCGATTGTTTAATTTGGTCCACGCCATTTAATAGAGCATAAACTTTCATTTCAGCAATCTGAAATAAAGAGGCAACCTCTTCCGGATACTCCCCAAAACGGTCGAGCATTTCTGATTCAAGTTCCTCAATATCATCGAGGGACTCAGCACCCCTGAACCGTTTATACATCTCTATCTTTTGATGCCCATCCTTAATATATGTATCAGGAATATAAGCATCAATTTCAAGGTCAATTTCGACTGATTTCTTTACAGCTGTTCCAGGTACGCCGATGCTTACCTTTCGCTCTTCAATCGCCTCTTTTAACATCTGGGAATAAAGGTCAAAACCAACAGAGTCAATAAATCCATGCTGTTGGGCACCTAATAAATTACCCGCTCCCCTGATCGATAAATCACGCATGGCAATTTTAAAACCAGAACCTAACTCGGTAAATTCCTTAATAGCTTGAAGACGCTTTTCTGCGACCTCCGTTAAGACTTTATCTTTTCGATAAGTGAAATAGGCATAGGCGACACGGTTTGAACGACCAACGCGGCCGCGGAGCTGATAAAGCTGAGACAGACCCATTCGATCCGCATCATAAACGATTAAGGTATTTACATTCGGTATGTCCACACCGGTTTCAATGATGGTGGTACTAACAAGAACATCATATTCACCCGCTAAAAAGCCGATCATCACCGTTTCTAATTCATTTTCTGTCATCTGACCATGAGCACATACCACGCGTGCATCCGGCACAAGCATCGATATTTCTTCCGCTTTTCGCTCAATATCTTCCACCCTGTTATATAAATAATAAACTTGTCCGTCTCGGGCTAGTTCCCTTTCGATCGCTTCCCGCACCAATGATCCATTATATTCCATCACATACGTTTGGACAGGGAATCGGTTTTCAGGCGGCGTCTCGATGACCGATAAATCTCTGACACCAAGCATAGACATATGCAGCGTTCGAGGGATTGGCGTTGCAGTCAAGGTTAAGACATCAACATTTGTTTTTAGTTTCTTGATCTTTTCCTTATGAGTCACTCCAAAACGCTGCTCTTCATCAATAATCAACAGGCCTAAATCCCGGTAAACAATATCTTTGGATAGCAGGCGGTGTGTTCCTACGACAATATCAATCGTCCCTGCCTTTAATCCTTTAATTGTTTCTGTTTGTTGTTTCTTCGAACGGAAGCGGTTCAACAGGCCAATATTAATGGGATAATCCTGAAACCTTTCCCGTAATGTTTCATGATGCTGCTGGGCCAAGATGGTAGTTGGAACCAGAAAAGCTACCTGCTTGCCGTCAGCGATGGCCTTGAAGGCGGCACGAATGGCTACCTCTGTTTTTCCATAGCCAACATCCCCGCAAAGAAGACGATCCATCGGACGCGGTCTTTCCATGTCTTTTTTAATCTCATGAATAGAGCGCAATTGATCATCAGTTTCTTGGTAAGCAAAAGACGTTTCAAAATCTTTCTGCAAATCTCCATCAGGTGAATAGGCATAGCCAACCGCTGCTTCCCGCTCTGCATATAATTTAATTAGATCGTCAGCAATATCTTGAACAGAAGATTGAACCTTCTTCTTGACCTTTTTCCAATCCGTTCCGCCCAACTTATAGATCTTTGGCTCTTTGCCTTCCGAACCAACATACTTCATGACTAGGTCAATCTGTTCGACAGGGACATATAGTTTGTCTGTTCCTTGATAACGGATATGGAGATAATCCTTATGAATTCCGTTAATGACAAGCGTTTCAATCCCTAGATATTTACCGATTCCATGATTGACGTGAACTACAAGATCACCGATTTTTAGCTCAGAGTAACTTTTAATTCTTTCAGCATTTGATAGTTTTTGGCGATTAGTAGATTTTTTGACACGTTTATTAAATAGTTCTTCCTCAGTAATCACCGCTATTTTCTGAATGGACAGTTCAAAACCTGTTTGCAGATTCCCATGCATAATTTGAACTTTACCAGGCATCAGCTGTTGTCCGCTTTTGATTACACTCGCACTGATCTCATAATCCTCGAGGACACGCTCTAGCTTTTTAACCCGTTCTTCATCAGGTCCTAAAAATAAAATAGAATAATTGCTTTTTTTCCAA
The DNA here is from genome assembly GCF_023714155.1 of Neobacillus sp. MER 74. Taxonomy (NCBI): domain Bacteria; kingdom Bacillati; phylum Bacillota; class Bacilli; order Caryophanales; family Bacillaceae; genus Neobacillus; species Neobacillus sp. MER 74. The sequence continues at coordinate 25,450 of NZ_JAMAUV010000024.1, read as the reverse complement.
CGGTCCACCTCTGCTTTTAACAAATGCATCTGACCGTGGAAGTTTTGCATTTGCTTGCAGGATATATTAATAATATTTTGCGGGCTGGTATTTGCCACATGCCGCAAAAATAAGGACATATAAACGATTGGCCATTCCTTTTTATGCAAAAGTACAGTTAGGTCATGGGAAATATGTAAATCATGGATAATCTGACCAGTGCCAAGTAAACTTGTATACCATTCTGCCTCTTCTTTTACTAATGAATCATTCATTTCTTGAACTCGGCTTATTTCATCAACAAATACAAGTCCATTTCTTGGCAGGTAGTCTAGTAGACTACTAGCACGATCGTACGCTAGTGATAGGTATTTAAATACTTGGTCAGGCTTCTGTCCATTTTTTAATTGCTCTATTTCAAAACTGATATTCTGTGACAGTTGCATTTTGGCCTTATCATCCTTCAGCTTTCGAAGGCTATTCCCTAACCCTGCTTCAAGCTTCTCAACCATTTGGCTATAATTCTCTGCTTCCAGTAATACCTCTGTTGCCGGTCCAATCTGAATCTCTGAAACCTTTTCCTTCGAACGTTGGTCTTCTAAAGAGAAGGAACGAATCGAGTCGATTTCTGTATCGAATAATTCAATTCGGAGCGGATTTGACTCCGTTAGCGGATAAATATCAATAATCCCGCCTCTTACACTAAATTCCCCTGGTGTTGTTACCATTTCTGCTCGAACATACCCCATTTTGATAAATGTGTTTAAGGTTTGGTCAATATTTATATCTTCTCCTAATTTTAATGAGAGCTGGTATTTCTCCCAGATTGACTTAGGTGGGACAATTTTCTTTAATCCTGCAACGGGGACAATTAATATTCCCTTTTTATGTTTACTCCAGTAATTCAAGGCTTCTATTCTTTGTGCCTTTAATTCAGGACTGGCAATACTCATTTCGGCAGCAATTAACTCATTCGCAGGAAAAAGAAAAACTTCCTTTTCGCTTAATAGATTGACAATATCATCATAAAGTTTTTGTGCTTGTAGTAGATTATGTGTGACGAGCATGATCGGCCTTTGCATTTGTTCGTAAATAGATGCGGCTAACACGGTTCTAGACGATCCTGATAACCCAGCAATCAGCTGTTCCTTTAGGCCCTCTTCCACTCCGGCAATCACGGAATGGACATCTTCCTGCTTGAGGAATAACGATGTTAAAGCATTCAAGATTTCTCCTCCCTCCTTCTTCCATCAAAAATCATAAGATTTTCATTCTTATATTAGTAAATTATAAATAGAAAAACGCTTTGGACGGAGCTCCAAAGCTGGTTAATGAATAAGGAAATCGTATTGGTGGTAATCTGGTGTTCGTTCTAAAGCTTCTTGACAGTCTTCACAAATGGCTGTGATGTGAATATCGCCAGATGAGTCATACGCAACCATTTCCAGTCTTTCTTGATCAGATAATTTATGAAGACCGAGTGCTTCGCTGTGTATGGATGCTTTTTCAATCGACCCAAGGTTCGTACCACAATGACGACAATGGTAATGGATGGCCACGCCTGTCCCTCCCTAATCTAGGATTCCTTCATAGTATGAACCTTTTGGGAGGAACTTATTCAATTAGAAACCGCTATCATCACGACCCATCGTATCTTTTTATTGCTTTTATTGTATGAAACAAATAGTTAATTCATGAATCATCACGACTGATTAAATTCATTCATGACCTGCAAGAAAGGCTTTTCAAGCCACGCTGAGCAAGCTTCTGCACTTTTTTTGACAGCCTCTTCCATTGGCCCCTTTTCTTCTGGGCGAAAACGGCCAAGGACATAGTCAGGGACGCTTATTCCTGCTTGAGGGCGATCAATCCCAATTCTAATTCGATTAAACACCTGTGTACCAAGATGAGCAACGGTTGACTTAATTCCGTTATGTCCGCCTGGGCTCCCTTTTTGCCTTAGTCTAATCTTTCCGACAGGCAAGTCAAGATCATCATAGATTACAAGGAGATCTTCTTCAGCAACTTCATAATAATCGATGACAGCTCTGATTGATTCCCCGGATAGATTCATATAGGTTAGCGGCTTTAACAAAATGACCTTTTCGCCATTATAAAAGCCCATTCCATACAATCCTTTAAATTTTGACTGGTTAAGTGGAATTGAAAAAGTACTTGATAGGGCATCAATGACTTCGAATCCAATATTATGTCTTGTATGTTCGTATTGTTTTCCAGGGTTACCTAAACCAACTATTAATTTCATTCTGGGTCCCACCAATCCGTTTTAGCCAACCTTTTAATAATTTTTTGAAACATCTTTATTCTCCCATGAGAGTGTAATGAGGTAAAAGACGTAACCTTGTAAAGATTACGCCTTGTTGCTACTCTTTAATTTAACAGTGAACAGTGAAGATTGTCTAGCTTAAGATACAGGTCTTTTTATTCTGGAGTGGTCTCTCGGCCTTCTTCATTATCAGGATGTCCGCCATCTTGCTGTTCTCCTGCATTAATTTCTTCTTCTTGTTGCGGAGGAAGAATGGAAGCGATCACTTCATCATTTTCATGGTTAATTTGGAAAGTAGATCCTTGATTGAGAATGTCTGCAACGGTTAGCGTTTCACCTACCTGCAGATTCGTCACATCGACCTCAATTTGCTGCGGGATATTATCCGGTGTCGACGTAATCGATAATTGATGGAGCGGTTGCTGTAAGACACCGCCATCTTTTACACCTGCTGCATCCCCAGCTAAAACAAGTCTTACATCTACATTAATCTTCGAGGATTTATCGACTGCTAAGAAATCCACATGAATGATTTCTCTTTTAATCATATTCTCTTGATAATCGGTTAAGATTACATCTTGCTTGCTCCCATCAACATCCAAGGAGATGACTCCATTTCTGCCCACTTGACGAATTGTTTTTGTTAAGTCCGCCGCACTGACATACACTGGCTTACTATCAACTTTTGACCCATAAATGATGGCTGGTATATTTCCACCCGTTCTAATTTGTTTTAGTGTTGAGTGGCGCAATTCCTTCCGTTCCTTTGCTTGTAAAACTGTACTCATGTTTAACACCCTCCTATTTTATCAAAAACCGTCTATATAAAAATGCCCCAAAACAGGGAGGTCTAAACATTTAAATTCAATCGTCTATCCAAAACAGGAGAATGCCGATAACAGAAATAGGATCCAGCCTTACTGGCCAGATCCTTAAACTTTTCATCAATCAAACAACGTACTTACAGATTGCTCTTCGTGAACCCGAATAATTGCTTCACCAAGAAGCGGGGCAACGGATAGGTTAATAATTTTATCAATCTTTTTCTCTTCTGGAAGTGAAATCGAATTAGTAATAACTAATTCTTTGATTTTCGAATTTTGAATCCGTTCAATTGCAGGTCCAGAGAGTACAGGATGGGTACAGCAGGCATATACTTCAGATGCCCCGTTTTCGATTAAGGCATTTGCAGCTAATGTGATTGTACCGGCTGTATCAATGATATCATCAATTAAAATGGCGATTTTACCTTCGATGTTACCAACAATATTCATTACTTCTGCTACATTTGGTCTTGGACGACGTTTATCAATAATCGCAATTGGAGCTTTTAAACGTTCAGCCAACTTTCGAGCTCTTGTCACACCGCCATGGTCCGGAGAAACAATGACAATCTCCCCTTCGAATTCTCTCGCTTTAAAATAATCTGATAAGATCGGTACACCCATTAAATGATCGGTAGGAATATCAAAGAATCCTTGAATTTGTGGTGCATGCAGATCAAGACAAATCACACGGGTTGCTCCCGCCGTTTCAAGCAGAGTAGCCACTAATTTAGCTGTAATTGGCTCACGGGCACGGGCCTTACGATCCTGACGTGCATAACCATAATAAGGCATAACAATATTAATGGTCTTAGCTGAAGCTCTCTTTAACGCATCAATCATGATCAATAATTCCATGATATTTTCATTCACTGGCTGGCTAGTAGACTGGATGACATAAACATCACCGCCACGGATACTTTCCTCGATATTAATTTGAATTTCTCCATCACTAAATCTTGTAACCGAACATTTACCTAATTCAACACCGATGAATTTCGCAATTTCTCTTGCAAGCGGTAGATTTGAATTTAAACTAAACACCTTAAGATTTGGGTCTAAATATTGATTCGACATGATAGCCTCCTAAAATCATTCACTTATTTCTTTAGATTCAGCTTTTGGACGTAATTTTCCTTATTTACTTGCTGTGCCCGGGCAATTGATAAGGCATCACCTGGTACATCTTTTGTAATTGTCGAACCGGCCGCCACATACGCACCCTTGCCAACGGTAACCGGGGCAACTAGATTTGAATTGCAGCCAATAAAGACTCCATCTTCAATCTTGGTTAAAAATTTATTTTTACCATCGTAATTAACCGTGATTGAGCCGCAGCCGATATTCACATCTGCACCTACCTCTGCGTCACCAATATAACTTAGATGGGAGGCTTTGCTTCCTTTTCCAAAGACGGCTTTTTTAATTTCAACGAAGTTGCCTATTTTCACTTCATCCTTAATAGTTGAGTCTGGGCGAATATGAGCAAATGGCCCAATATTAACGTGAGCACCGATAGAACTATTATGTGCAACGGATTGACGGACAACCGTTTCCGCACCAATTTCACACGAAGCAATTTCGGAGTTTGGCCCAATCTGACAATCTGAGGCAATCACGGTTTTGCCTTTGATCATTGTTCCTGGATAGATCACCGTGTCCTGTCCGATTTCGACATCCGTTTCTATATAGGTGTTAGCAGGGTCAATGATGGTTACCCCGTTTCTCATATGAGCCGCATTCGTGCGAGCGCGCATAATTCGCTCTGCTTCTGCAAGAGCGACACGATCATTCACACCTAGTGTTTCTTCAAAATCATCTGTTTGGAAAGCTGTGACCACTTCCCCTTGCTTCTTTAAAATTTCAATGACATCGGGTAAATAATATTCACCTTGTACATTTTCATTCGAAACATTCTTCAATGCTTCAAATAAGGCTGTATTATCAAAACAATATGTCCCTGTATTGATTTCATTTATTTTTCTCTCGTCTTCAGAGGCATCTTTGTGTTCAACGATTTTTTCTACCAATCCGTCTGCATTCCGAATGATTCGGCCATATCCAGTCGGATCTCCAATTTTTGCTGTAAGAATCGTCGCTTTAGCCCCTAATTCCTCATGGTGTTTAAATAAAGATTCCATTGTTTCGGCTCTGATTAAGGGGGTATCACCGCAAACAACAATTGTTACTCCAGCTTTGCCTTCAAGGATGCTCTGTGCTTGGCTTACAGCATGGGCGGTTCCTAACTGCTGATCCTGTAGAGCATATTGACTGCTGTCACCTAATTGGGCTTGAACCATTTCTGCCCCATGACCAATAATTGTGACAATTTCTTGTATATTAAGCTTCATTACTTGGTCAACCACGTGCTGTACCATTGGTTTCCCGCATACAGGGTGTAATACTTTATATAACTTAGATTTCATCCGCGTTCCTTGTCCCGCGGCTAAAATCACAGCATAACGATTAGACATGGACAGTCCTCCAATTAACCTTTTTATCCATTAAAAATATTAACGTAATTGTGCGCTCTTTTCAAGGTATGTGAGGGAAGTGTCTATTTTTGTAATAATGAGTTAATTTATAATGGAGAGTTAAGTAGGAGGCTGTTGAGAGGAACATTTATAGCTTTCATATGATGGTCTGTCCTTTGCACAGTAAAAAGAGCCTTCATAGAAGAAAGGCCCTAGTTGTAAAAAATCCTTAGGAAGCTCCGGCTTCTTCAAATTCTACTTCCAATTCACCTAAACGGTGGTACTCAGCCAAAACAGCTTCTTGGATCTTACCGCGTGTACCTGAATTGATTGGATGCGCAATGTCACGAAATTCTCCATCAGGAGTACGTTTGCTTGGCATAGCTACAAATAAACCGTTGTTACCATCGATAACACGAATGTCATGAACGACAAACTCATTGTCCAAAGTGATGGATGCAATCGCTCTCATTCTCCCATCAGTGCTAACCCGGCGTAATCTTACGTCAGTTACTTCCATGTGCTCACACCCTTTTCTAATAGATAAAAAGCTAAGTAAATAAATTCAACAATTTTTTCAAAAATCCTTCTTTATTTTCAAAATATTTTTGAAAAATTGAGGCAAATTCGTGAACACTATGGAATGGAAAATCTAATTTCCTATTTAACGAGTGCGACTACTTCGATTTCCACTAATACATCTTTTGGCAAACGAGCAACCTCGACACATGAACGAGCTGGTTTATGTGTGGAGAAGTATTCACCATAGACCTCATTTAATGCTGCGAAATCATCCATATTTTTAATAAATACGGTGGTCTTTACCACTGTTTCAAATGATGCACCTGCAGCAGTTAATACCGCCTGCAAATTTTGGAATACTTGGTGCGCCTGTTCTTTAATATCGCCTGTTATTAAAGTTCCTTCCGCTGTTAATGGGATTTGTCCAGAACTGTAGAACAGATTATTAACAATAATTCCTTGTGAATATGGGCCGATTGCAGCCGGTGCTTGATTTGTTTGAACTACTTTCATATGTATTCCCTCCATCTATTTTTTAAAATAATTGCCAGCTTGAACATTAATCTTCTTTTCTTTCAAATCCACATTAGATAATTGCACGAGTGAAGTATATTCATCGACGAGCCGCTCTTGTATTCTTTCTGCCTCTACTAAAACAGCAATTCCCGCCAGATGACCATTGAATTCCTCAAGCAGACTGATCATTCCCATAACGGTTCCGCCGGCCTTCATGAAATCATCGACTACAAGGACGCGGGAACCTTCTTTCATACTTCGTTTTGAAAGGAGCATGGTTTGAATTCTTTTCGTTGAACCAGAAACATAATTAATGCTTACGGTTGGTCCCTCTGTCACTTTACTATCCCTTCTAACAATCACAACAGGAACATTTAACTGACTTGCTACTGCATATGCAAGTGGAATTCCTTTTGTGGCAACGGTCATGACCACATCAATTTTTGCTTCGGTATAGGCAGAGGCAATAATTCGTCCGGCCTTTTGGACCACCTGCGGATCGCCCAAAATATCCGTTAAATATAAATATCCTCCAGGTAGGAGCCTGTCAGGATTAGCAATTAAATCACATAATTCATTGATAAACGGTGCTGCTTCTTCATGGCTTACTTTTACAAAGAATTTAACCCCGCCAGATGCCCCTGGCACAGTTTGGATCGTCCCAATTCCTCTATTTTCGAACGTCTCTTTGATGATTGCTAAATCTTCACTTATCGAAGATTTCGCAGACGCATAACGTTCAGCAAAAAAAGTGAGCGGAACTAATTGTCGAGGATGATCCAGTAAGTAATTTGTCATATCAATCAAGCGTTCACTGCGGCGAAATTTCATAACAATCCCCCAAAAACACGAATATTCTAACTTAAGGATACCATTTTCGTACGTCTTCAATCAAGTGAGTGTCGTTCTCCTAACATGCGAACGGCAAAGACTTGATCACAGAATCCTCTTAATCCGTTATAAATTCTGTGCATTCTTGAATCGTGCTGAACTATTCCAAACACTGTCGGCCCGCTCCCGCTCATTAAGACTGCATCCGCACCAAAACGTTTCATTTGTTCTTTAATTAGCGCAACTTCGGGATGGAGGTTTAAGGTCACCTCTTCTAAAACATTCCCCACGTTGACGCATACCTCTTGGTAATCATGTGCATTGATTGCTTCAATCATACCAGCGATATTAGGATGGACTGTTTCAGCAATATTCAGCCTGCGATATACTTCAGCTGTTGACACCCCTATAAAAGGCTTTGCCAGGATGACCCAGCATGTTGGCGGGGCAGGGATTTGTGTAATAATTTCTCCTCGCCCTTTTGCCAAGGCTGTCCCTCCATAGACACAAAAAGAAACATCCGACCCAATTTCGCTGCCCAGTTCGGCCAATTCATCCATTGATAATCCAAGATTCCAAAGTTTATTTAACCCTCTTAAAGTAGCCGCAGCATCACTGCTTCCCCCTGCGAGTCCGGCTGCAACAGGAATGGTTTTTTCAATCGAAATCTTCACACCCTGTTTGACATGAAATCGATCTTTTAAAAGCTGAGCAGCTTGAAAAGCTAAATTCCGCTGGTCATCAGGAACATAGCGATTGTGAGAAAGAATATGTATTTTATCTTCATGTAATAACTCTAACTCTACTCGATCCGCCAAATCAATCGTGGTCATAATCATTTCCACCTCATGAAAGCCATCGGGGCGCTTGTGTAGAACATCTAATGCTAAATTTATTTTGGCCGGTGCTTTTACTAAAAGCTTCACTACGTCCACCTACTTCTATATTGTCCAGATCAGCGCTACGGGCGCTTCAAATTTCTTGTCCAGTTTCAGCGCTAAACGGGCGCTTCCACTTTTCTTTTTCCGAAAAATCCACATTTTGTCCTATTTTACCACAAAATGATAAAAGTAAGACGTGAGATATGCGAAAACCTCTCAAATTTCATAATTTATTATATGTTTTATATAAATAAGGTTTTATTTTGGAGAAAAAAGACCAAAGGAATATATTCCTCTGGTCTTGCTGCAGTAAGTGATTGATTATAATAATAAGCGGAAGTCCTTTATTAAAAGTTAACCTCTTGGACTCCGATTGGCTAATTGTCCTTGTGCAAGTTCAACCGCACGTTTGACCATATTCCCCGCATCTTTGGCTTTGATGCCGCCCCATCCTTCTTTTTGAACAACATCATAAAATCCAAGTTCCTTTGCTAGCTCTTCTTTAAAGTGACTGGACATGATTCCTCTTCTTCTGCCCATCTAAACAACCCCTTTCATACTACAGCATTCTTAGTATGGGAAAGATATTGGTATTTATGATGGATTGCATAGATCTGCTCTCTATTTCCAGCAGCTCATTACTTCCGCTTAATAAATAGCAAAAAGCAGTAAACATTTGTTCACTGCTGTAGATTGCTTATATACTAATTTAAGGCTAAATGTCCTGATGCATCTTCGTAGAAAGTGATTTGAACTGTTTCTGTTAACACATCCGCATAGCTGTAAGAAACACGTTCGAATGAGTTTTCATCCTGATCTAGTTCAATAACAAAAACAGATGGATAAGTTTCCGCTAAAACACCGGAACGTTCAATGGTTTTTCTACGTCCACCATTGGCTTTAAGCAGTAATCTTTTCCCTAAATTTGTGTCAAGAGCCTTTTTAATATCGGCTAAGGTTTTTGGCATTCGGTCCACCTCACTGTGTAAAGTATAACACACTGACATAGTTATGTCAAACAAAAACATAAATTATATCAGTCAAACAAAAAGATTGTCAATATGTTTTGTTCTACTTTTTCTTCTAAATTTCAACATTTTTATCTTGCCTTAAATCGCAGGGGATTATGTACCAGCCATTAAAATAAAAAAATAAGCCTTTTCGTTTTGGAAAGGCTTATTCATCTTCATCTTCTTCTTGGATTGGCCGATAAGGCATCCCTGTCCTTAACACTCCCTTTGTTTCGATCCCGCCAAGTCCCTTCTCCCCTGTTAAAGTATTCCGTAATACATCCCATACATTGATCCGTTCCATGAATGGTGTAAAGCTAATTTTAGCAACAATATACACTGGGTCCAGAGCATGAATGTTAATCCTTTCTGGTGAACTAGCAAAATTTGCCCCAGCGTGAATCAATGATTCAAAATGTGATTGACATGCACCAGCAAAGATGACGAGCTGGTCCAAGTGGGGGATTTTTTTCCGTGCTTCCTTAACCGTTTGAACAAAATGCTTTGAGTGCCGGTAAGCGTTAATATCTGTCATCTTCCCTTTTACTTTTGAATATGCATCATGCCCAGTGATAACGAGTATGTCAGGACGATACGTGTCAATCAGGTCACCAATTCGATCAGGCATTTCCCTTTCATTACAGTGTAAGCCCATAACAGGGATACCCACTTTTTCATATACCGTCATACATTTCTTTAAATAGGATGGATCACCGTCTAGATGGAGAACCTTCCCTGGCATTTGAAAATAATTACTTGGTTTTACATAGCCGCCAGTTGCCGCGTATTCCTGCCGGTGCTTAATTAATTCCACATCTTGAGTAAACAGCCGAAATGACTGCTCCTCCAATGTCCGGTATTCATTCTTCAGCTTGGCTCTTTGATTATGGTCAATTACAACCAAATCCTCGTATGGAGCATCTGCTACGAGTCGAAAATCCTCTCCATATAGGACTGCAAACTTCTGGTCGTTCATTTTTCGGACATCAATTATTCGAAAGAGAATATCACAGTTATACGAGCGCCTGCCGACAATATCATTTATTTTTATATCCACTGTCGTCACTCCAATAAGACCAGCAAATAGGCCTAAATAAGGTTTCTCTCATAGGCTATGCAACTACCTAACTTTTTGTGAAAAGGTCTATTTAAATTCGTTTGTTAATTGGCACTCCGGTCATGTGCGGTTCGTGGGAGTGACGGGGTGCCTTCGTGCCTTCCGCTTGTACCGAAGACGAACGATGTTCGGACACGATTGACTTTGAAATCACCATTGCTGTCCGAAGGCGAACGATGTTCGGACACGACTGACTTGAAAATCACCATCGCTGTCCGAAGGTGACCGATGTTCGGACACGATTGCCTTGAAAATCACCTCTGCTGTCCGAAGACGAACGATGTTCGGACATGACTTGACTTGAAAATCACCATTGCTGTCCGAAGGCGAACGATGTTTGGACATGATTGCCTTGAAAATCACCATCGCTGTCCGAAGGCGAACAATGTTCGGACACGATTGCCTTGAAAATCACCATTGCTGTCCGAAGGCGGACGATGTTTGGACATGATTGCCTTGAAAATCACCATTGCTGTCCGAAGACGAACGATTGACTTTGAAACTTTGAAATCACGAAAGTAGTCCGAATTAGACACGAATCGAATACAGCAACAAACGAAAGAGCCTAAAAAAATAGACCCTTTGCGAGGGTCTATTGGAAAAACGGATATAATTCTTCGCTTAAGCGGCCAAATTCTTCTAAGGAAAGGGTCTCGCCTCTTCGAGTAGGATCAATCCCACTGGCACTCAGGGCTTGAAGGATTTCCTCCTTTTTTTGTTTCCCATCTGGCAGCTGACTTGTTAGATTATTAAGCAGGGTTTTTCGACGCTGAGCGAAACTTGCCCTTGTCACTTGGAAAAAGAACGCTTCATCAGTCACTTTTACTGCTGGCTGTTCCCTCTTTGTCAAACGAATAACAGCTGAATCAACATTTGGCTGCGGGACAAACACTGTTTTCGGGACAATCATGACGGTCTCAGCCTCTGTGTAATACTGAACAGCGATGGAAAGAGATCCATAATCTTTCGTCCCAGGCTTTGCTGAAATACGGTCTGCCACCTCTTTTTGTAACATACAAACGATCCCGCGGATTGGCAAATGCTCTTCAAGAAGTTTCATAATGATTGGCGTAGTTACATAATACGGTAAATTCGCAACAACCATGATATCGCTCGTTTCAGAAAATTCTTCAGCGATGACTTCGGCAACGTCTGCCTCTAGCACATCATTATGAATGACATTTACATTTGGATAGGGAGATAACGTGTCCTTTAGGATAGGTAATAACCGTTGATCGATTTCAAACGCAACGACTTTTTTACTCGTCCGGGCAAGCTGCTCAGTTAGCGCGCCAATACCTGGTCCGATTTCAATCGCACCAGAATCTTCTGTTAAATCCGCAAAACTAACTATCTTTTTTAAAATATTTGTATCGATTAAAAAGTTTTGACCGAGGCTCTTCTTAAATGAAAAACCATATTTATTTAGAATTTCTTTTGTCCTTACCGGGGTAGCAATATCTTTATTATTCATGTAGTTCCTCCTGACGTACAATCCTTAGTGCTTCTGAAAATTCTTGTTTACTGATTTGGAACATCATTAAGCGCTTATGGAGCTGTTTCCCATTTGTATATCCTATTTTTAAAAATTCACCCAGGATGATTCTTCTCTCTTTCGCTCCTTCGCCGCCAACAAGTCCAGCGGTAAGTAAGTCCTCTTGAGTGATTTCTTCTGTATACGTCTCACTCATAACCTGGGCGTCCTTTAGTGCCTCTTGGATTGCCTCTGGACTGGCATGTTCCACACCAAGGCTTTCACCTGCTTTTCCCATCGCCGCTTCCTTTGTTAAAAAAGCATGTTTACAACCAGGGACAGCTTCAGCAATTGTCTTTCTAATTTTCTCACCTGGAAAGTCAGGGTCGGTAAAGATGATTACGCCTCTTGTCTCTTGCGCACGCCGTACCTTTTCTATGGTAATCGCATTTACAGCCGACCCATTTGTTTCAATCGTATCCGCATTTACTGCCCGTTTAATCGCTGTTGTATCATCCTTGCCTTCAACAACAATAATCTCTTTAATCTTCATTTTGTTAATGCAGGCCTCCGTAACTCCGTAATAAAAAAATAAAAAATTGAAAAAAACTTGAAACATTTTTGTAATGTCAATCGTCTATATTATTGAACGATTTCATATAATAAGTGTAAGGAACAGATGAAATGATATGTATTCGTTGTTAGTATAAAGAAATTTTCGAAAAAAGCAAAATGCAGAGGATAGGACCCTCTGCATAAAGGAAATTAATCTAATACTTTAATCTTTACTTTTTTCCGCCCCCAGCGGTAAGCATCACTTTTTGATGGCATGAATAAATCAATGATATATCCCTTAATAGCACCGCCTGTGTCACCTGCCACGGCGTAACCATAACCATCAACATATACCTTTGATCCGAGTGGAATGACTCTCGGGTCAACCGCGATTACCTTCATGTTCGGATTCGCCCGGAGATTAAGTCCTGTTGCTGTTCTTCCTGAACACCCATTGCAATACGCAGTATAGGCAGTTGCAGTCACATAAAACTCTTTTCCCGACTCATTAGCAGCACCACGGGAAACTTGTAATGATAAATCCTTCGTTCCGACAGCCACAACTTGATCTTGTTTCTCTGCAATCTTTTGCTCACTTAATAATTTTCTCGATACTTCTTTGCCATTTTCAAGCCAGACTTCATATTGTTTAGAAATGCGGCCTTTTTTACCTTTGGTGATGGTTTTCTCCTTGCCTTTTTCTAAACTTTCATCTTTTTTGGTTATCACAGCAAATTGAACAGGTTCTTCCACTACATCGGTGACTTTTTCTACCCGAATGACGTTAACAACACCATTCTTAGCAATGGTTTCTGTTAATGACGGTTCAACTCGGTCTAATTTGTTTAGCTTAATGCCCTGTTGTGATAAAAAGTCAGCGACCGTAGCCGAAGTGGCCCAAACTTGTTGCTTTTTACCGCCGTCAACATATGTAAGATGAAACGCCTTCTTTATTCCAACTTCCATCTTATCTTTAATTGCTGTTTGCGGACTAGGTGAGATTTCATCATGCTTGCTCAAAACAATTTTCTGCTCTTTTAGGAGTCCAGCTAATGTATCAGCTGTCGTCCAGATCGTTTTCTTCTCGTTGTCCTTGACAATGTGAACCTGTTTAGCTTGCTTCCATACGACCATTAGGTGGTCCTTCACCTTTGAATTCGCTTTTGGCTGCAAATAATCTTGTGAGCGGATGGATACATCCATTTCATCCAATAATTCATTGACTGTATCCGCATGTGTCTTTACGACCTTTTGCTGATTGTTAAGAGTGATGGCAACAGTTTTCTTTGACCCTTCATAAAAAAGAATTCCAAGAGATGTTAACAAAACTACGAAACTAGCAAAAGCAATGGTCAATGTCTTCCGGCTCAAAGACTTGGGAAACAGGTTTTTCATGTTTTTGAATACGATGAAAAACGCCTCCTTCTCTTAGAGAGATTAATGAACCATGCTGTCGGCTGTCTATCCTTGCATACTCTGCGAGGGTATTTTTAATTATGCACAAAGTTAGAATATTTGCAAAGAGAAACTTCTCGACACGGTTATCCTATGTAGAAAAGGAGACATGTAGAACTTTTAGTTTTCATTAAATTTTAAGACAAGCTTCCACTGCTTTCGACAAATTCCCCTATCATTTTATGGCGAATAATTTTTTAGCATTTCGTGTCGTTGCTTCCGCTACTTCTTCAAATGTCAACCCTTTTATTTCGGCAATTTGTTCAGCAACTAATTTTACATAACTTGGCTCATTTCTTTTCCCACGGTATGGATGAGGAGCTAAATACGGACAATCTGTTTCGATTAACAGCATCTCTAAAGGCACTTCAGCTGCTACTTCCTTCGGCTTTTTGGCATTTTTAAAGGTCACCGGTCCACCTAGCGAAATATAGAAGTTCATTTCCACACATTGTTTCGCCACTTCAGGACTGCCGCTAAAGCAGTGCATAATCCCGCCTACCTCTTCTGCTCCTTCCTCCTTTAAAATTCCCACGATATCGGCGGTTGCCTCCCGATTATGAATGACGATGGGCAGCTTCACCTTTTTAGCCAGCCTAATTTGTTTCCGAAAGACTTCCTTTTGGATATCCTTTGGTGATTTGTCCCAATGATAATCCAAGCCCATCTCACCAATGGCTACAACCTTTGGATGGGCGGTTAATTCCTCTATCCACACTAAGTCTCCTTCCGTCATGTCAATCGCATCAACTGGATGCCAGCCAATACAGGCATAAATAAACTCATAGGATTCAGCTAATTCCATAGCCCGTTTTATGGTTGGACGATCAAATCCGACAACCACCATATGTGTGACTCCCTCTCGTTTCGCCCTTCCAATCACTTCTTCTAGGTCTTCGTTGTACTGTGTATCATTTAAGTGTGCATGTGTGTCGAATAGCATAGTAAGTAAGAACCTCGTTTCCTTATTTTTCTCTAAATTGTGCACTTACGGCCATCTAATGTCAAAAAATCGAATAAAAAAAGGGAATGTCCCGATAAAATGTTTCACGTGGAACATCTAAAAGCGGAAGCGCCTTGATCAGGGGCTTATGACCCCGAGCCACTAGGCGCTTGCAGCTGGATATAACCAAAAGTAAAAGCGCCCTTATCAGGCGCCTTAACCTTAATTATTATTTTACTTTAGCACCATTTGCTAATGTCTGATCAACTGTTGCGAGGGAAAGTTGGCCATTTTTTGAGCCGGCTAAGATCATCCCCTGTGACAATTCGCCGCGCAGTTTGACTGGTTTTAGATTCGTAATACAAATCACCTTGCGGCCGACTAATTCTTCAGGCTTATAATATTGAGCAATTCCCGAAACAACCTGACGCTTTTCATAGCCTAAATCAAGTTGAAGTTTAAGGAGTTTATCTGCTTTTTTTATTGGCTCTGCTTGAATGACCTCCGCCACACGCAAATCTATTTTCATGAAATCATCAATCGCAATTTCAGCGATTTCTTCTGGTTGTTCTTCCGGCTTTTCTTCTTTCTTTTCTTCCTCTGCTGGCGCTGAGCCTTGCATTTTCGTCTTAATAAAGTCTACTTCTTCAGCAATTTCAAGCCTTGGGAAGATTGGCGCAGCCTTCTCGACCTTTGTTCCATTTGGTATCAAGCCAAAATCAGCAAGACTTTCCCATGCTTTTAGCGATTCCTCTTGAATACCCAACTGTGTAAAGATTGCATTCGGCGTACGGGTTAGAAAAGGCTGTAATAAAATTGCTATCCGTCGTAATGATTCAGCCAAATGGACCATTACACTAGCAAGCTCCTCACGATTCGCCTCATCTTTCGCTAATGTCCATGGCTTTGTTTCATCAATATATTTATTGGTTCGGCTGACTAACTGCCAAATCGCTGTTAACGCTACAGAGAATTCCATCTTCTCCATCGCTTCCTCATATTTTTGAATGGTTTCTTGATTCACTTGCAGCAGTGACGCATCAAATTCCCTAACAGAGCCAGTGTAATCAGGAATCACCCCGTTAAAATACTTCTCGATCATTGCAACGGTACGATTAAGCAGATTTCCTAAATCATTGGCTAAATCAAAGTTGATTCTTTCAACAAATCCTTCTGGTGTAAAGACGCCATCCGCTCCAAATGGAACTTCTCTTAATAAGTAATAACGAAGAGCATCGAGACCATAACGGTCAATGAGAGTAACAGGGTCAACCACATTCCCCTTTGATTTGGACATTTTTCCATCTTTCATTAACAACCAGCCGTGGGCAAAAACCTTCTTCGGAAGTGGAAGGTCTAAAGCCATGAGCATAATTGGCCAATAGATGGTATGGAAACGGACAATTTCCTTCCCAACAAGATGTACATCAGCTGGCCAATAGTTTTTGTATTTGGCATCATTTTCTGTCCCAAACCCCAGCGCTGTAATATAATTGGATAAAGCGTCAATCCAAACATAAATAACATGCTTTGGATTTCCCGGCACCTTAATTCCCCAATCAAACGTAGTCCTCGATACCGCTAAGTCTTCTAAACCTGGCTTGATAAAGTTATTAATCATCTCATTCTTACGAGATTCAGGCTGGATGAAATCAGGATTTTCCTCATAATATTGCAGGAGACGATCTACATATTTACTCATTCTAAAAAAGTAGGATTCTTCTTTCACTTTTTCAACTGGTCTTCCACAATCTGGACAATTCCCATCCACTAATTGCCTGTCAGTAAAAAAGGATTCACACGGTGTACAATACCAGCCTTCATACTGATCGAGATAAATATCGCCTTGTTCAAGGAGTCTTGCGAAGATTTTTTCGACAACTTGTTTATGCCTTTCCTGGGTTGTTCGTATAAAATCATCATAGGAAATATCAAGTTTATTCCATAACTCTTGAATACCATCAACAATATCATCAACATACTGCTGCGGAGTAATCCCCGACTCTTCTGCCTTCCGTTGAATTTTTTGTCCATGCTCATCCGTCCCAGTTAAGTACATAACATCATAGCCGCGCATCCGCTTATAACGTGCCATTGCATCACCTGCAACGGTAGTATAAGCATGCCCAATATGTAAATTTCCGCTAGGATAGTAAATTGGTGTTGTCAGGTAAAAAGTCTTTAATTTATTCTCCATTTGTATACCTCCAATAGTTGGCTAGCGCACAACCCTATTAAACCATTATTGCCTGTTTTTTCCCGTCTCTATCATCAAAATATACCTAAAAATCAACTTTTGTGCAAGGAGACACGCTGTCGTTCACTTCCGGTTTTATAAAAATATTACCGCTTACACCCATAATCGCTTTACTACCTTCGAAGTATTTGTAGTTCAATAGTATCAAAATATGCAGGAATTTGTCGAATAACATCAGGATGAACAAACGATTCCTCAAAGGCTAATTATACTATTTATTGGTATAATTTAGATAATTGCCAGATAAAACGTCGCCACATCAACACTTTTCTAGCCTAAAAAATACCAGTATTATTTTTCAAGATTTAGTAATTGACGGATATGGGAATATCTTGTATTATAAGGTTATGAAAATTTTGTCGAATATTGACGAATAAATAGATAGAGAAAAATATGTTCATAATATGAGAGGAGCTACAAAAATGAAATCTACAGGTATCGTTCGTAAAGTTGATGAGTTAGGCCGTGTGGTAATTCCAATCGAATTAAGACGTACTCTTGGTATCGCAGAAAAAGATGCTCTTGAAATTTATGTGGATGACGAGCGTATCATCTTAAAGAAATACAAGCCAAATATGACTTGCCAAGTAACAGGAGAAGTATCAGATGATAATCTATCTCTTGCTGGCGGTAAATTGATTCTAAGCCGCGAAGGTGCAGAACAATTAATTAAAGAAATCCAAAACAACTTTGAATTAGTAAAATAAGAACAGGCTCCAGCATATTTGCTGGAGCTTTTATACTATTCATATGATGATTTAATTATTCGACATGATAGGCCTGATACACATCTCTCTTATTCATTTCACGGTCTTTTGCCGTTAACTTAATGGCTTCCTTCGAAGGTATATTTTTTTCAGAAATATAATGATTTACATGTTCTTCAAGCGTTAAGTTTTGCCACCAGCTTGGTGCTTCCTCCTGCAGCTGGTCTGTCCCTTCAACAATCAAACAAAACTCCCCGCGGATTTCATCCTGTTGAGTCCAAGCGATTACTTCATTGATTGTTCCTCGAATAAATTCCTCATACTTTTTCGTTAATTCCCTGCATATGGCCATATTCCGGTTTCCCAGTACATCTGCCATAATGGATAAGGTTTCTTTTAACCGATGCGGAGATTCATAGAAGATTAACGTTGCCGACTGCCACTTTAAAGCTTCTAATTCCAAACGCTTCTCCTTCTTATTTCGATTTAAAAATCCAAAAAAGTAAAAGGGCTGACACGACAAACCTGAAGCAATTAATGAGGTTAATGCAGCGTTTGCACCTGGCAAAGGAACGACTGTTACCTTTTCCCGTGTAGCAGCTAGTACCAACTCATAACCAGGGTCAGAAATTGCAGGCATACCCGCATCACTTACAAGGGCTATTTTTAACCCTTCCTTTACCTTTTGAATCAATTTATCACCGCTTGTTTCTTTATTATGCTCATGATAACTGACCACAGGTGTTCCAATTTCAAAGTAATTACACAGTTTCTTTGTATTTCTTGTATCTTCAGCTGCAATTAGATCTGCCTCTTTTAATAATCGAATTGCTCGGAAACTCATATCTTCTAAATTTCCTATCGGGGTAGGAATTAAATATAAGATCCCCTTTGTTGCTTCATTTTCAAAGCTCTTTTGCTGCCACATCATAATCACCCTTTTCGCGACTTAAAAACTCATCTTTTTTCTTTCTTGTTAGCCGCTTAAAATTATATTCTGCCCGGAGCGCATCCCCTTTATTTTCAAAACATTGATAGTATGTAAGTTCGACTGGGCCTCGGCCCCGTGTATACTTTGCGCCTTTTCCTTCATTATGCATCTTGATCCGCTTTTCCAGATTATTCGTATATCCACCATACAAACTACCGTCCTTACAGGTAAGCACATAAAAAAAATGTTCATTTTTCTCCATATAGAATCTCTTTTATTTCTGAAGTATATTCATTAGTTTCATTATAGACAAATAACGGTGGAAGAATTTTCAAATCTGGACTACCATCCTTGATTGCCTCAATCAAAAGAGTATTTGCCTCTTTTCCTTTCTTCGGATAGACAAATTGAATCCGTTTTGGTTCAAGCCGGTATTCTCTCATCAGTGTAATGATGTCCAACAGTCGTCCAGGCCGGTGGACAAAGGCGACCTTTCCGCCTTGTTTCACTAATTGACTCGAGGCTTTAACCGCGTCTTCTAATTTGCAAAGAATTTCATGGCGAGCAATGGCTAGATGTTCATTCGGGTTCATTTCTTCCTTAGAAGGTGTAGTAAAATAGGGTGGATTACATGTAACAACATCAAATTTGCCATACCCCAGTTGCTTAGGAATCTCCTTAATATCACCATGAATCATTTTCAGTTGATTCTCTAGCTGATTATATTCAATACTTCGAACGGCCATATCGTACAATCGTTCCTGTATTTCGACACCGGTTATTTGCCCTTTCGTACGTGCACTTAAAAATAAAGGGATCACACCATTTCCACTGCATAGATCAATTAAGTTACCTTTCTGAATCGGAACATAGACAAATCGTGCAAGTAAAACAGCATCAAGGGAAAAGGCAAAAACGGATGGACTTTGAATAATCCGTAAGTTTTCTGCTAACAAATAATCTAACCGTTCATCTTCCTTTAAGTTAACCAAGGTTTCCATCCTCCAACAAAGTGTATGAAAATAGAGGCTGATTATTTTCAGCCTCTTAAAGTTATTTCTTATTTAAAAAGGAAAGGCAGAATAAGCAATCGCCTTCTTTGCGTAAACTTCCAAAATGAAGGTTACAAATATGAAAACCTTCATGATATAGACGGGCAAGGTTATCATATCCTTCCCCTACATCAAATGGCTTTACACCAGAAGCCTCAGGCACAGAGGACCCTTTTTTATTCTCTGCTTCTTTCTTTTCCTCTTCGGTTGTTACATCTAAACGGCGTCTCAAATGTTCATTTTCTAGCTTTAAATAATGATTCTCTTCTAGTATCTCGGCTAAATGCTGCTTTAATTCTCCTAGCTTTTGGTAAAGATGGCCAATTTGTGTTTCCATATTACTTACTGATTCAAATATTTCTTTTTTATCCACGTCTTCCACCTCATTAATCTGTGGATTGTATAGAAAAGGCACCTTCTTTATTGATTTCCTCCAAGGTATACTCCAGAACACGTTCCTGTTCCTTTAGTTCCACCTGTAGTACCCGCTCTAATATATTTAATCCTACTACTTTTCCTTTACCTTGCGGTGTTTCAATGATTTCTCCTAAATCCGGCAGCAATGCTTTTGCAGATTCATATTCATCATTTTCATATTTTAAACAGCACATTAATCTGCCGCATAATCCGGATATTTTTGTAGGATTTAATGACAGGTTTTGGTCCTTTGCCATTTTGATCGAAACAGGATCGAAATCCCCTAAGAAGGTGGAACAGCATAACATTCTGCCACATGGACCAATACCGCCAAGCATTTTCGCTTCATCCCGAACACCAATCTGGCGTAATTCAATTCTCGTCCGGAAGATAGCTGCTAAATCCTTTACAAGCTCACGGAAATCAACTCTTCCATCAGCCGTAAAATAGAAAATCACTTTGTTTCGATCAAATGTATATTCAACATCAACTAGTTTCATATCCAGCTGATGCTCATTCACTTTTTCATTACAAACCTCATAAGCTTCTTTGGCGGCTTGCTTATTCTCTTCAACGATCATCTTATCCTTCGGGTCGGCAATTCTAACCACTTTTTTGAGTGGAAGGACAACATCATGCTCCTCAACCTGTTTGCGAGCAATTACTGCTTTGCCATATTCCACTCCACGAACTGTCTCGACAATGACAAAGTCGTCTTTTTCAATGGAGAGTTCTCCTGGATCAAAATAATAGATTTTCCCCGCTTTTTTAAAGCGTACTCCTACAACATCATACAAATGAAGATCCCTCCTGCAATTTTAACACAAGCTGTTCCATCATCAGCTGAGGATTCATATTCCTCTCCAGCTTCCTCTTTGCATCAAGGATAGCTGACATTTGATCCGATATGCGCCGTCCAGATGTATGCAGGGCAAATTGTCGCAGCCGTTCACTTTCCTCTCGAAAAACAATTTGCTCCTGCCTATCTAATTGTATATATAGTAAATCCTTAAAAATAAGAAGTAAAAGATCTAAACCACGATGTATCTGTTCTTTCTCTTTAAAGTGTGAGAACCAGTCAGCCTGAAGCGTTACCATTGCCTCTAGCGGATTTTTTTTCAACACCTCATATAATTTTACCACTATTTTTTGGGCTTGTGCAAACCATTCATCGACATTTAAATTTTGGGCTTCTTCTAAACTGTTGGTCAATTGTGCTAGCAATGGAGCCTTTTGGGGTTCTACGCCGTTTTCCACCAATTGTTTAATCATCACTTGTGGTGATAAGGGATGAAATGTAAGTATTTGGCATCTCGAAAGGATGGTTGGTAATATTTTTTGCGGCTGTTCTGTTAAGAGAAAGGCAACCGTCCCGGGATTAGGTTCCTCTAAGAATTTTAGTAAACTATTGGACGCACTAACACTCATTTTATCGGCATGGACAAGTAAATAAACCTTTTTCAGAGATTCTAATCCCTTTTTAGAAAACTCTACCTGTAGGTTTCTAATTTGGTCAACCTTAATGGATAACCCCTCTGGTTCGACAATATGTACGTCGGGATGGTTCCCATGGTTGATGCGCCGGCAATTGCTGCATTCCTCGCATGGCCGGTACTGATCTACGATTGCTTCACAAAATAGCGATTTTGTCAGTAACAACGCGATTTCTCGCTTCCCGGTCCCTCTGATGCCCTCAAGAAGGTATGCATGGGCCACTCGATTTTTCACTAAACTGTTTTTTAGCATTTTTAATACAGTTGGCTGAAGCTCTTCTAGTTGCTCCCATGATTTTCCCAAGTTCATCACCCACTAACCTTATTATAATAACGGATCTATTGTTTAATATTAAAGCGCTGTTATTTGTCTGTTGACTTCCGCGCCAGGCACAAGCGGTTAGCGGGCGGTCCGGGAAGCCTCCTCGTCGCTTCGCTCCTGCGGGGTCTTCCCTGGTCCGTTCTCCCGCAGGAGTCTTCGTGCCTTCCACTCCAATCAACAGAGTGTCATTATCAGCAATGTGCTATAAATATTTAAAAATGCATGTATTGTTCGATTGGCAGGACGAATACGGTGGCTCCGCCTACTTCCACTTCTACTGGATAAGGAACATAGGAGTCAGCGTTCCCGCCCATGGGCGATACTGGGGCAACTAACTGCTCTCTTGCCCTGCAGTTATCCTTAATAATCTGGAGGGCCCGGTCCACGCGGATATCCTCTGTACCAATCATAAAGGTCGTATTACCTGACTTAAGAAATCCACCTGTACTAGCTAATTTGGTTGCTCTAAAATTATTATCTACTAGTGCCTTTGATAATCGATTACTATCCTGGTCCTGTACGACAGCTATGATCATTTTCATCCGAACCACCCTCTCCTTTTTTATTACTAGTTTCGTTTCTTATATTATAACAGGTAACAGAGCTCCTTACATTCGTAATGACAGATTCTTTAGGATAAAAAAAAGCCCTACAGTGAAGGCTTCCTTGTTGTTAGTGTTTCTTCAATGACCTTTATCGTTTGCTGAAAAACTTCTTCCACCGTACCCGAAGCATCAATGCATCGTATTCTCTCTGGAAAACGGTCAATTAATAGATGATATCCTTCACTTACCTTTTTATGGAACTCCAAGTTTTCCAAATCTAAACGATTGATTTCCCGGCCTTTATTTTTATTGATCCGCTGCAGACCCAACTCTGGCTCGATATCAAAGTAGATAGTTAACTCTGGCATCAAATTTTTAATGGCAAATTGATTGATCGCAAACACCTCATCAATCCCTAATCCGCGTGCATGACCTTGATATGCTAAAGAACTGTCAACGAACCGGTCGCACAAAACGATTCTCCCTTCATCTAGTGCCGGTTTTACCTTTTCTATTAAATGCTGTCTTCTAGCAGCAGCATAGAGTAACGCTTCCGTCCGAGGGTCCATGGCCGTATTCTCTTTTGCTAATATGACTGTTCGAATCTGTTCTGCGATATCAATACCACCTGGTTCACGGGTAAGAAGGACATCTCCAAGCTGATTTGCTACCATATCAATAATCGTAGACTTACCTGCACCATCCGGTCCCTCAAATGTAATAAATAATCCATTGTTCATTTATATAATCCTCCAAAACTGTATCTTGCTCTTTTAGGCTGTGCAATAAATCTTTATGTAACCTTCTTTTAACGAAGATTCTCCTTGAAACCTTGCCCCGGTTTGTATTAGGAGGCTAAGCTGCCTGAGCCTTTCTTTTGTGACTCTTTCTCCCTTTAATAGCAAAGGGATACCTGGCGGGTATGGAATAATGGTTTCGGCACATACCTCTCCTAGCGCTTTAGTTATTGGTAGTTCCTTTATCTCTAAATTCTCCATTTCTTTAAAGGGAATGGCTAAAGTGGAGATTTTCTGCCTGACTGTTTCAAATATCTCATGAGGAGTATGTACTGGCAAGCCAGCCAGTGCCTTTTTTATTTTCAAAAGTGTTTCTTCAAAAGGGAACCTTTGCCCCTCTTTAAGTAAAGGTAAAATAAGGAGCACATTATTCGGGTCAGCTAATTCTGTAAAAATCGCTGCCTCTTCCAGCCTTCGTTGAAGTTCAAATCCATTTAAATGGCACCGGGACTGAATCGTTATTTTTAGAGGGTCGCCGCTCTCGTTAGGATAGTCAAGCACCCTAATGGCCGGAATCTTCACCAACTCGTCCCTAAAACGTCTGATTTCCGTTAAAAGAAAGGTTACATCTTCATGCGTATAGGCACTTAAATAATTCCTCGCCAAATCCAGAGATGCCATAATTGGATAGGACGGGCTGCTTGATTGGAACATAGCGAGGTATTCCTCCAGCTTATTGCGATTAACTAAATCACTATTAATATGTAAGTAGGAGCCCATTGTCATTGCTGGGAGAATCTTATGCGCGGATTGAACCACAATATCTGCACCTAATTGAAGAGCGGAAGACGGGAAGGGATCGCCAAGGATGAAATGCGGCCCGTGAGCCTCATCCACTAGTACCAAGATATTGTGCCGATGCGCTTCATCTATTATTTCTTGTAATGCATATCCCAAACCATAGTAGTTGGGATAGGTCAGAATGAGTGCCTTCGCATCAGGATATAGACTGATAGATTCTTTGACTGTTCCTAAACTGATTCCAGAGGGAATTTTCCACTCTTGGTTATATTCAGGCTCTAGAAAAATAGGATTGGCCTTCGCCAAACTTAGACCATTCAGAACAGACTTATGACAATTCCTTTGGACGAGAACTTTTGCCCCTTCCTCACATGCTGCCATAATCATTGCTAGATTTCCGACAGTTGAACCATTCACAAGAAAATAACTTCTTCTCGTTTGATAGAGGTCCGCTAATAGTACTTCTGCCTCTAGAATCGCCCCTTCGGGTGAGTGCAAGTCATCTAATCCCGATAATTCAGTCGCATCTATTTCTAGGATTTTCTGAAAATAGCGGTGAGCTTTGGGTTGAAGCACTTCCCCATATTTATGTCCAGGAACATGAAAGGAAACTGGTCTTTTATTTATGTGTTGACTCAAAGCATCATATAATGGTGTTTTTGATTGATTATTCATTCATTTACTTCCTTCTTAGTGTCTAATTTATTCTAACAAAAAAACGATCCCCTTTCTCATTTGACTGAAAAAAAATAAGCCCATAATGGACTTTTATGAAAAAATTTCTGGCGTGGTTATTTTTTTCAGCTGTTTAAGAAAATATTTATATTTTGGATCCTTTGTATCTGTTTGTATTAAATCATTTTCACATTCTGTACAAATAAATGAAGTATATAGATGTATGCCTTTTGGTTTTAAATTCTCACATATAACACACATTTCCTGATGATATTTCTGTGCTAAAAATGAACTCAATCCCTCCACCTCCATACATCCATTCTGCCCGGAAAATTTTAATTGTATGCAATTTTTCGAATAATCTTTTCGCGCCATCTTAATTAATATAGTATGTAACAGTTCACGATTGGGTGTATGTCTATTCGTAATTTCTTTAAAAACACTTCGTACTTTTTACTATTGTTATTGTCCTTATTAAGAAAACACAAAAAAACAACCTTTTCAGGTTGTCTTTGATATGCCTGGCAACGTCCTACTCTCACAGGGACGCGTGTCCCAACTACCATCGGCGCTGAGAAGCTTAACTTCCGTGTTCGGTATGGGAACGGGTGTGACCTTCTCGCCATTGCTGCCAGACTATTTAAT
>NZ_JAMAUV010000023.1:0-55500 GCF_023714155.1 Neobacillus sp. MER 74 | reverse complement strand
ACATGCTACACTCCCCGCTCAGTTTCCTTCGCGGATAAGTTGACTGATGATAGGGTATTGAATGTGATAAATCCCTACTGCTTTGCCAAAACAGATTTTCTAAATGCCCTTATGGGCGCACTACCTCTCTAGGATGGACTATACTCGCATTTAAGCTGCCGATATGGCAAATATTAATTGATACTGGCTGGTTCTTAGTATCAAGAGATACAACTATGAAATGCTCACGATCTGCATCAGCAAGGAACTCCTTTAATAATTTATATCCATCTTCTGGTGACCGCACTGATCGTTCTTTATAGAGCAGACTTGATTCCTTTACCAATTTCAATGAAACAATGTTTACTCGTTTGGCTGGCTTTTGCTTATCCTCTTTTACCATATCAACTAGTGGTAACTGGAGCTGGATTGTATTACTGTAGTTTGTCATATTAAATTCCTCCTGAAATAGAAATAGCCCTAATTCCTGAAAGGAATTAGAGCAAATTGTAAATGATTATTATCTACTATTATAATATATATACGAACTTTTGTTTGATTCGTTTTTCAAGTATCTATTATTTCTATAATAGGTTGAACCTAAAGAGATAGGTATTGTCGGATTTTTGAGATTGTTGAAATGCTGTTCTATTTATTTTCACTTCCAAATATTTCTCCAAATTGATCCTCTACAGAACCTTTACCATACTCAATTTTATGAATTAGCCCAGCAATCATTTTCTTCAATTGAGTAACATTAGTTGCTAAATAACCATCCATTTGAGCTTTCGATAACTCATACACTCTACGATCCTCTAATTGCTGAAGTTTATTTTTTATCTCTAGCAATTCATGACTATATCTTCCTGTTACATCAACAATTTTTTCAGCCATTTCAGTTCTCCCCTACAATAATAAATATTTATTTTAATTTACTTAATACTTCATTTAGGTTTTCTAATTCTTCTTTTGATAGAGTTACACCTTTGCCTACTTTTTCATGATTAGGAGCCCACTCACGGATATCATACTTAGGATCTCTACCATTCCAACTGATTAAGTTAAGTTCTTTTGTCCAGCCTTTTGGTGACTCTGACAAGACAGCAATGTGTTCTGTGATTTCGAATTTGATTTCTGCCACGAAAATTTAGCCTCCTTGTAAGGTTTATCTTACAACATATTACTATTAACAACTAATTACCTATTATACTTCTTAAAATTCTCCGCTTGCTCAAAAATCTCTTTAAAAATCTCGTCTTTGGGAACAGGCGGATATCCATTTTCAGCAAGAGTTAATATCAAATCTACTTTCAACTCAGCCTTAATATCATCTCGATGGGCCCAGTCTGTGTACCTAGCTTTATCAGCAATGATCCCTTTGATCTCCTGCGAGAGTTTTATCAGTTTATCGTGTGAGTATTCAAATTCATATTTCTCGGCAATTGCTTTGAGAATATCGTAGAATGCTTTTTCTTCAAAATCTATTCCTAAATCTTTAAATGAATTACGCTCTTTTACTAGTTCAGCAAACAAGTCAGCGAATTGGTCGGCCACATCATCCAACACATCGCTTTGCATGGCTTGAAAGTCTTTTCTTTCATTATAATGATCGACTAACTTCTTTAATCTCTTTGAAAAGTCTACGCCCTGTATTCTATTGGTCTTCTTAAATTCCTCTATAGCCTTCGATAGAAGCTTTTGTAGAAGCTTAATCTTAGTGTTTGGCAATTTTATTTTATCTATTTTAGCCATATACTCATCACTGAAAATATCTGCATTATTTTTCGGGTCATTTTTATCGAGCTTGAAAACTTCTTCGACCCCTTCACTAATTAATGCTTCTTGGATCATCAATCTTACTTTCTCATTCATTTGAGCAGTATCTGGTGCTGTTCCTACCGTTAATTTATGAATGATTGACTTGATGGCAAAATAAAAATGAATGTAGTCTCTTTCCGTTTGGCTTATGTCTTCGCTAGACAAACATAAATTATACGCAGAGCGGAGCTTCTTAACTATTGCCATAAACCGTTTTTCTATTTGCTCAGTTTGCTGTGCAAATTCTGCTGCTTGGTTTAAGCACTGTAATTGTTGTAAAGAGGTTCCCTTAAAGTAAGGAGTGCTGTCGAATTTGTAAAAGATTTTCGCCAGTAAATCCAATTGGTCTTTAACAATGACAACCGCTTTATCGGTACCGTCAAAGTTGTCTCCATCCACGAATCCATACTTTTTTAATGCTACATTCATATTACTTTTGATACCAATGTAATCTACGACCAAGCCCATTTCTTTACCTTCATACACCCGATTTACACGTGAAATTGTTTGGATCAAGGAATGTTGCTGAATCGGTTTGTCAATGTATATGGTATCTAAGAAGGGTACGTCAAATCCGGTCAGCCACATATCAACAACTATCGCAATCTTAAAATTAGATTTAACGTTTTTATATTGTCTATCTAATTCTTTACGGTACTCTTTAGTACCCAATAAATCATATAATTCTTTCTTATCATCTTTATGACGGGTCATAACCATCTTAATCTTTTCAATCGGCTTTATTTCTTGCCTTTCTTTTTCCGTCAGTTCTTCGCCTTCATCACATTCTCTAATTTCTGCCCATTGTGGACGTAAAGCGTTGATTTGCTTGTACAGTTCGTAAGCAATTTGACGACTGGAGGCTACAAACATGACTTTACCCTTTACAGTTGCACGCTCTTCAATCCGCTTTTCATAATGTTCTATAAAGTCCTCAGCGACTAATTTTAAGCGCTTGGGATCACCAATAATAACTTCCATTTGTGTTACAGCTCTTTTACTTTCATCAATCTGATATTCGTTTGTTCCAGCTGTTTCACATACTTTATAATACTCTTCAATCTCTTTTAGTTTGGTATTATTCAAGTTTACTTTGGCGGCCCTACCCTCATACACGATCCTTACTGTTATTTCGTCGTAAACTGATTCGATCATGGTATAAGAATCTTCAACCTCTCCAAAGACATCCATAGTCGCATCTATTGGAGTTCCGGTGAAACCTACAAAAGTAGCATTTGGCAATGAATCGCGTAAATGTTTAGCAAAGCCATATGTTTTTTCTACACCATCTTTTGTAATTTTAATTTTTTGGTCGAGATTGATTTGCGAACGGTGTGCTTCATCTGAAATACAAATCACATTGGTTCTTTCGGTAAGCAAATCGATATCTTCATTAAATTTATGGATGGTGGTTAAGAATACCCCACCGCTTTTTCTGCTTTGCAATAAAGTTTTTAATTCAGTACGGCTGCCTACACTTATGACTTGTTCGTCACCAATAAAGTCTTTAGCGTTAGTGAATTGCGCTGATAGCTGATCATCTAAATCTGTTCGGTCTGTTATTAACACAATCGTTGGACTTTGAAAGTGAATATTTCGCATCAAAAGCCTAGTTAGATAAAGCATCGTAAAACTTTTACCGCAGCCAGTAGCTCCAAAATAAGTACCACCTTTACCAGAACCATGTGGTCTCATATTTCGTTTAATGCTATCTAATAACTTTGTAGCAGCATAATATTGCGGATAACGAGGAACAATCTTTTCTTCTTTGGCACTTGTATCAGGGAAATAGATAAAGTGGCGAACAACATCGAGCAATCGCTTCTGATTAAACAATCCCTTAACCATTGTAAAAAGAGAATCAATTCCGTCTTTTTCAAATGGTTCGTTTCCTTCAATTTTGCGCCACGCATAATAGAAATCATATGGAGCAAATAACGAACCCGATTTGTTATTTACACCATCACTAATCACACAAAAAGCATTATATTTAAAAAGTTCAGGGATATCTCTCCGGTAGCGCATGGTAAGCTGAGTGTAGGCATCATTAATGGTTGTGTTTTCTTTGATAGCACTCTTAAACTCGATCACTACTAACGGTAATCCGTTCACATAGACAATAGCATCAGGAATACGGTTTTCATATCCTTGTATCTCCAATTGGTTGACTATTTTAAAGAGGTTGTTATCGATTTCTTCAAAATCAAGCAATTGAATAAATAAATCCTTTTTACTACGGTCTTCACGTTTAAGAACAAAACCATCAGAAATCATTTTCATAATGGCTTTGTTGCTTTCATACAAAGTAGAAGAAGGCAAGACTTCCATCTGACGGATGATACTTTCTATTTCATTGGTTGTTATATCATCATTTGAATATCGGTTAAGTAAAAAATTCTTGATATCCCCCCGAAGGAGGACATCAATCATTTCCTTATGAATATGCATACCGCTTTGGTGCTGATAGTATTCAGCTTCGAATAATTCGATAACAGCTTGCTCTAAGGATGCTTCTGTGAATTTCATAGGCTATCCTCCAATGTAGGAAGTTTGGACAATAACGAAGTCCTTAGTTCGTGTATTTTGAGGTTCATATTTTTACGAGTTACTATATTTCCATTTAAACAACTACTTATTTCATGATACTTTTCTATAACTTCTAATGGCGGTGTAATAATAAATTGCTCACCTAATGTTTTAATTGTAATTGCATTTTGTGTTGAACCGATAGTAATTTCACTCAATATGTCTGTAAAATTATCACTTTGAAAAAAATCATACAAATAATAATTACTACCGTGTTCTTTAAAATTTTTAAACCAAATAACATTTCCATCTTTAAAATAAAACTCTTCCTCTTGAACAAGGTAACTTACACCAAGTGTGCCGACTGCCGTCATTAATATGTCACCACAAATAGGTTTGCCTGATTTTTCAATTATTTCCTTGTATCTTTCTTCTGATATATAGAGTGTATCCTCAATTGGAGTTCCTTCTTTTTTTAGTGAAATCTCTCCACCACGGTAAAATGGAATACCTTCATTTTTATACTCTGACTCAAAAATTCTTTTACTTGATGAAATTTCACAAAACGTCGATAGAGGAATAACTTCCCATCCTTTAGGAATTTCCTTATCCAATTCTTTATTAAACTCCATATCTCCACCATTTGATTTGTATAACTTTCCGTTTGCATCAGGAAACTCAAAATCAACAAACCATTGTTTATAAATAGCCTGTGTAATTTCTTCTAAATTTTTTATTAAGTCGTTGTTTAGGTTTATTCTATCAACTAAAATGTTGTATTCTTTTACAATTTGTTTTTGCTTGGTAATGGATGGTACAGGGAGAGTTGTGTTGCACATTTCATCCCAGCCAAATATTTCTCTTGCACTACCATGACTCATAAATCTAGCATATCGATCAAACTCAGGTCTTCTGAACCACATCATTAAATATTCAGGTAGTAGTTGATTCTCATCAATTACTTCAAAACTCGTATATGCCTGAGAAATCATGGCTATTTCATAATCATCAAGTAAAGCTACAGAAATTTTATCCCCATTTCTTGATGTGACAGGACCATAAGCAAATTGGCCCTTTTTTATTAATTTATAGGTAGACATGTTTGTACCAATTGTATTGGCTATTGATGGTATAAATATTTTTTGTATACTTACTCCGAGCAATTTTACATCTTCCAAATTTGTATTCCGGATATTTACTTCTTTAATAAAATCCCCCAATCGCTTATAGTTTGATTTCATATCCAAGCCCCTTAAAAACACTCAGCAAATCTCTTTTCGAACTTTCTTCATCCTTTAATAGCTGAGCAAGTTCTGTTTGTAGTAATGTCATTTTTTCTTCAAAATCAATATCTTCATCACGGTTTATGAACTCAATGTACTTACTAGGAACTAAAGAGAAGTCTTTTTTTGCAACCTCTTCAGTAGTTGCACTATAACAAAACTCGGCTATGTTTTGATAGGTCGTTTCGTAATCATTTTGTTGCCAATTATGATACATAGTTGATACTTTCTCAATATCCTCTTCAGAAAACTGTGTATATTTTTTCTCAAATGGAATGCCCATTTGTCTTAGGTCCATAAACAAAATTTCATTGGTACGGTTGCGGTATTTTTTTAACTTACCGTTTTGTTCTATAGTTCGTGCCTTTTTATTTTTGTTTAGTATCCAAAGAGTAACGCTGATGTCAGTAGTATAAAATAGATTCCTCGGTAGCACTAAGATAGCTTCAACTAAATTGTTTTCTATCAGCTTTCTCCGTATTTTGTATTCATCGCCACCACCACTCAAAGCACCGTTCGCCAATAAAAATCCAGCCACACCGTTTTCAGATAGTTTGGAAACAATGTTTAAAATCCAAGCATAATTGGCATTACCTGTCGGTGGTACATCATAACCTGCCCAACGAGGATCGTCTGTTAGTTCATTTTCAGCTCTCCATTGTTTTTGGTTAAACGGAGGGTTTGCCATGATGAAGTCGGCCTTCAAATCTTTATGCTGGTCTTTTGTAAAAGTATTCTCTGCCATATCGCCAAGGTTCGCAGAAATACCCCTTATAGCAAGATTCATCTTAGCCAGCTTGTACGTAGTAGTTGTGTATTCTTGTCCATAAATAGAGATGTCTTTTGTATTTCCGTGGTGTGCTTCAATGAATTTTACGGACTGAACAAACATACCACCAGATCCACAAGCAGGATCATAGATTTTTCCTTTGTATGGTTCAATCATTTCTGTAATCAGGTTTACAATGCTTTTAGGTGTATAGAACTCACCTTTTCCTTTTCCTTCTGCTAAAGCGAACTTGCTAAGGAAATATTCATATACTCGACCAACAACGTCTTGCTGTTTGTCTTTAAGTGTATCTATGTTATTAATTGTATCGATTAAAGAGGATAGTTTACTTACATCAAGACCTAATCGTGAATAATAGTTATCTGGTAAGGCACCCTTAAGAGAGGGATTGTTTTTCTCTACAGTAAAAAGTGCGGTGTCAATTTTTAAAGCAATATCTTCTTGCTTTGCATTTTCAACCAAATAGCTCCAACGAGAAATTTCAGGCAAATAAAACACATTTTTCATGGTGTAGAATTCAACCATTTCTATGTACTTTTCTTTGCCCTCAGATATTAATTCTGCTTTTCGTTCTTCGAATTTATCACTGACAAACTTTAAAAATATAAGACCCAATACAACGTGCTTATACTCTGATGCTTCAACCGATCCACGAAGCTTATTGGCAGAATCCCAAAGTGTTTCTTCGATACTGATTTCCTTTGTTTGTTTCTTCTTAGCCATTTATTTACTCTCCTCTAATGCTGCATTTATCTTAATGATCAATCTAAGATATTACTATTGAGTATATTGTACCAAATTTTTTACAATTAAGTGGATTGAATAAAAAGATTGGTTTGTCCGAATAAATATAAAGTTGCTAAGCAATATAATAAAGGGTAAGAGCCATTAGACTCATACCCTTTATTAAACCTATTTTACGTACCTTTTGTAGCAATTCTCATCTCTAGCTCATGAAATCTTTGATCCAAAAAATAAAAGAAATTCGGTCTATTATTTTTTATATAATCAAAGTCTTCTTTGTTTATGTTAATAATATATTTTTTTAACCTTGCATACTCTATTTGACTAGCTTTAGCAAATTTCCATTCATCTCCGGAAAACTTTTTATATGAAAAAATTATACCAGCCTTAGTATTATCGGTTTTATCTATTACACCCGCTAATTTGTCAACCCAAGCACTCGGAACATTATTGTCTTCGTTTTTACATTCACAAATTAGCCTTCTATTTAACACAGTTAAAAGTGGAACTTCTATGTATTTTAAATATGGTTTTATAAAAACTGAGATATCTAGTTGATTTGTTAATGTTTTTATCGTAGGGTCTACCTGAAATATTGTAATAAAAGAAAGGAGAATGCAACTAAGGTCCTCTAAGGCATCTCCTTTCTCTTTTGTGCTTACATTATTTTTTAAACTCAATAAAAAACGATCATAAGCAACATCATAATTATCCCAATCAGGTTTAAATAATGTTTTATCAATTTCATCTCTACTTACCGGATTAGACATAAAAGTAGGTAGTGTTAATGCTGATTGTTGTTTCTTAGTAGGTTTTATCCTTTTATAATTTTCATTTCTTGGTTTAGACTTTATATTTTTAGGGCTATCTGGATCTGGATACTCCTTCAAATTAAAAGTAATCAAAATGTATTCATCATTATCATATGGGCTAAATATTTGATCACATTCTGGGCAGTTGATTAATCCAGGAATATTATCTAAATCATGGACGACTTTAACCAGTTCTTGCGGATCATTAGGACAATATATTTCATAATTAATTGATAATATATTGGTTTTTAATGCAACTAAAGTAAATATTTCATTAGAAAGGTTAAAATCTATTCCCATATCAACCGAAAATCGTGCTGGTCTAATTCCATTTCTTTTTAGACCAGTTAATGCCCCCAGCCATGAATCAAGTTTATTAATGATTAGAGGGTCAACTCCAAATTCATCTAAACGATTCAATGAGGGAAAGTACATGATTGTACTCCTCCTTTATTAGATATCTTTTAAATTCCATTTTGTAATAACCAGTATAAGATGCTATCTTGGTTTTTATACGTATTGCTTTTCTTTCATGTTCTGTGAATTCATTATCACTTACTGAAATATCAATATCTTCATCTTCAGAATCTAGATCCAGTTCAAATGAATCTTGAATCTCTTCATCAATTTCAGGACTCTTTAATTCTTTAAACCATGCAACCCAAAGATTGTCAAGTAATTTTACTTCATCAATAGTTTCCCTCGTATCAAAAAATATGTCTGATGTTTGAATAGGCATACTCCGGTGTTGTGACCTCGCATTAATACGGCCACCTCGATCATCTTTAAAATCAAACATGTTGACATATCCTTTCTTGCCTTCAACATACATTTTTATAACATCTTCATTTTTCATAATCATAGCTCTTTCTAATAAACCAATAATTCTTTCTGGCAAATTAAGAGGTTCTGTATTGCTCGGTAAATTAAGATTTTCTGCAATTTGAGTAGTAAAATTATTTATTAGGTCTTGACTTTCTTCGATTTTAGGCTTGAATTGCAACTCGATAAAGTTGGTCATCTCTTTCTCAATTTTATACATTGTGTTTTTCATTTCTTCTGCAGCACCATCTAGATACTCGAAACCATAATCATCTTCAAAGCGCTTTAAATATTTTTTAGCTAAATAATTCGCTGTAACCGATGGAGAATTAACATCTTGACCTGATTTTATACTTGATTGAGACCGAACACGAAGAACAAGTAAATTATTTAATAAGTCTAGTTCTACACAAACATATGTGTTTATTGGTTCAAAGACAGGGGTTTGATTATCAAAATGGTACGTGTAATTTTTTTCAATATACCCTAGGTATAGCTTGCTAATCAGATTTTCATCATGTTCATTAACATCATATTCAAATCTGGCCAATGATACACCTTCTGGAATAAAAATTCTATCCATATTATTAAATGGATGTATTCCTCTATTCGAGAAATACTCTAATAAACTATCTTTTTCCTTGTAATGAGCGATAGTTTCTTCATCAACCTCGATAAAAAAATTGTGTTTATTTTTCCCATACCAAATTTGCTCTTTAATAAAAGACCTAACTATCTCTTCAGATAATCTTTCGCTTCTTACAGCTAATAATATATTAGTAAAGATAATGTTTTTTGCTCCTTGATAATCTACACCGTGATCCTTTGCAAATTTTCTAACTGCAGCGACATTTATTAATTCTTTAATATCCGATCTAAAACTAAATGCCATGTAATTCACCCTTACATTTTTAATATAATATAAAGTACTTCTCTAAATTAATCCATTTTCCTTCCTTATTTTCAGACAATGAAAAAATAATAATTTCACAAAAAACCTCATTTACTTGTGGTAAGGTTCACCGCGATTAATCCGAAAGGCTCGATAAATCTGCTCGACGAGGATGAGCCTCATCAATTGGTGGGGGAAGGTCATCCGTGAAAAGGAAAGCTGCTCATTCGAGCGTTTGATTACTTCCTCACTCAATCCCAGCGATCCGCCAATCACGAAGGCAATTTTACTTTTTCCATAGGTTGCTTTTTTTTCTAGTGAATCCGCTAGTTCTTCGGATGATCCTAACTTACCTTGAATCGCTAGTGCAATGACATATGTATCTTGGCTAATCTTTGCCAAAATTCGATCGCCTTCTTTTTGCTTTACTTGGACCATTTCTAACTCACTTAATACTTCTGGTGCTTTTTCATCAGGAACTTCAATCACGTCGACCTTTGCATAAGCCGTCAGCCGTTTTAAATATTCCTCAATACCCTGCTTTAAATATTTCTCTTTTAATTTGCCAACCGTAATAATCGAGATATTCACAATCCACAGCCCTTTTCACTTTATTACAAACAGTTTACAAACAAGATATCCACAGAAGTTATCCACATATTCACATTTTTTATCCACATCTTGTATGGAATCACTTGTTCGCCACAACATATGTAGCTTGATTTTGACAATATTCACAGTGTGTTGATAAGTTATCCCCATCTATTTTCGATAAAACTGGAAATGTCTCAAATTCATCCACAATATCATCTAAGGCAATATCCACATGTTCCTCACAGCTATAAATCATTTTTCATCCGTCAACCTTTCTTACAGTTATTATTTACTATTATTGTTTGCACGATAATCGACTGTCATACAAGATCCCTCAATAACTTATACATAATACCACAATTAAAAACAGGAAAGTGACTAGTTCACCTTCCTGCTTATTATCAAACATTATTGAGTTGTATCAGCTGATAAAGTTAGAGTCGTTTGCTTCAACTTTCCATCGCGGTAAAATTTAATCTTCAATTGCTCACCGATTTTCTTTTTCTGGTACAAATGTTTCCGAAGATCAATGACATCATTAATTTTTTCCCCATCCATCTCAACAATGACATCTAATTCTCGTAAACCGGCTTGCGCCGCTGGCGAATTCGGTACCACTTGTCTTAAGGCGACTCCATAATTGATATTTCGAGGTAATTTCAATGCTTCTTCTTGGTAGTAGGCAGGAATTTCAGAGACTGACTTTAAATCAACACCCATGTATGGACGCTTAACAGATCCAAACTTTTCAAGGTCATCAATGATCGGCCGTGCCGAGTTAATCGGAATCGATAAACCAATTCCTTCTACAGCATTTTGGGCAATCTTCATGGAGTTAATTCCTACAAGCTGACCAGCAATATTTATCAATGCCCCGCCGCTATTACCAGGATTGATTGCCGCATCTGTTTGCAGTACTTCTGCATTCCAGTCAATGATCCCATCTTGATTAATATCAACAGGAATCGTCCGCTTTAGTCCAGAGATAATACCTTGGGTGACTGACCCTGAGAAGGTCGCACCAAGCGGATTTCCGATGGCAATGACCGGTTCACCTATTTTTAAACGATCGGAATCACCAAATTCAGCTACCTTTTTAATCTTGGCTGCATCAACCTCAAGTACTGCTAAATCGGTCCATACATCACTGCCGAGCAGTTTAGCAGGAATTTTTGTCCCATCACTAAAGCTTACCTCTAGCTTTGCTGCTCCTTCAACTACATGGTGATTCGTCACAACGTAAGCCTTTCCTCCTGCTTTCTTGTAGACCACACCTGAGCCCGTTCCGGCTGCTTCTTCTTGTGTCGG
Organism: Neobacillus sp. MER 74; assembly: GCF_023714155.1. Lineage (NCBI taxonomy): Bacteria > Bacillati > Bacillota > Bacilli > Caryophanales > Bacillaceae > Neobacillus > Neobacillus sp. MER 74. Next base: position 43,932 of record NZ_JAMAUV010000023.1, on the reverse strand, counting down.
CGCTTCTTCATCAGACCAAAAGTTTGATGACTGGATATTATTAATTCCGACAACGGCATCGGCAGCCTTATCAACTGCTTTCGTAGTGTTTGTGTTCACATCATAGGAAATTTGTTTTTGAGTGAAATTCTGATTCTTATTATTATTGGTCGTTGATTCTACAGCATTGTTTTGATTTGTTTCAATTTGATAGGGAAGAATTCCACGATTTGATAGGGCAGGGATAGAAATAACAACTAGAATGGCTCCAAGGATGGCCCCAACGATACTGGCAAGGAAAACCCCGCCTCTATTTCCTTTCCGTTCCCTGAAGCGGTTTTGTGAATGATCATCATAATAACCCACTTTACACCATTCCTCACTTTCCGAAAGATTCCTACCGTTTATTTTGGCTTATAATTACAATTATACTCGCTCTTCTTTAAATTACTAATTAATTACTATGTATTAATAAAAACTTACTACTTTGTTCATAATTTTTTAATAAATCGGCTGTGTTGAACTAGTCTGTTGATTTCCGTTCCAGGATGCTCTTCACGGGGAGGGAGTCTCGCACCTTCCGCTCGCTCCAATCAACATGGTGCCATAAAAAAACGAAGTACCTGTCATAAGGTACCTCGTTTTTTTAACTAGATTACACAGCTGTTAATGCTGTTGGGATTTTCGGGTCTGTGTCGTAGAGTCCGAATTGTTCACCGACAATCAGCCCTCGCTCTTGAAGGGTTTGGGAAACTGCCATTTTGGCTAAGTCCTTCATGTTATTGTCCATGCTTAAATGGGCAAGATAAATTCGCTTGGTTTGATCGCCAATGACATCACTCATTGCTAAAGCTGCATCCTCATTAGAAACATGGCCGACATCACTTAATATCCTGCGTTTAATATTCCATGGATATCTGCCCATCCGCAGCATCTGCACATCATGGTTGGATTCAAAAATATAAACATCGGCATTCGAAATGGTGCCCTTCATTCGGTCGCTAACATATCCTGTGTCCGTGATAAGAACGAGTTTTTTCCCAGAATGGTGGAATACGTAAAACATAGGCTCCGCCGCATCATGGGAAACCCCGAATGACTCAATATCAACAGAACCAAAACTCTTCACTGTTTCCATATTAAAAACAAATTTTTGTTCCGTTGGAATGGCACCGACTGAACTTTCCATGGCCCGCCATGTTTTTTCATTCGCATACACAGGCAAATGGTATTTACGAGCAAGAATCCCAATCCCTTTAATATGGTCACTGTGTTCATGCGTTACAAATATTCCGGAAAGCTTACTAATATCGCGATCGATTTGTCCAAAAAGTGCCTCCATTTGCTTGCCGCTAAATCCCGCATCCACAAGAAACGAATGCTCATCAGACTCTACATATAGAGCGTTTCCTGTACTGCCGCTTGCAAGAATGCTATAACTTAAAGACATACAATTTCACTCCACTTTACTTTTTTCATCGCTATTAAATTGAATAATCTGCCCTTCAAATGCGTTCACAAATAGACTCTCCTTGCCATTGACCTCAAAGCGCCATGTGGGCGCTAATACTTGGGAAGCTGCCAACTGAATGAGTGTGGAATAGCCAAGTTCAATCGTGGTGATATTGCTCTTCGACTTCAACATCCCCTTCTGATGTAAGGTTTCAATCGCCTTTAACGGCGCCAAAATCTCTTCCTTGGCCGTTAACTTTTCCATCTCCACCAGGTAGGTTTGATCATAGGAGACAATTTGGTTCTTATCACCAATTTTAAATGTAATCATCCCATTTATATTTTTAAATAAAGGGACACCGTCTGACGTCTGGTAGTAGGTGATGGATTGTTCCTTGTCACTTTTCTCGCCAAATTGATAATCCTCACCAAAAAGGACATTGTCATTCATAAAAGTAGATAACTCAGCGGGTTCAAACTTTGCCTTGATTTTAATCGGCTTTTCTAGTGTGACATGGAGCGTGGTCGTTCCTATACCCCTTATGTCCTCAGATTTTCCTTTCAGCTTATCCGTATCAACTTGAGTAAACACCTTGGGCTTGGCACTAAGATACTGGGCTTTAATCGGATCCTTAGGAAAGTCTTTATACGTGATTTCATCTGCTTTTAACTTTTCTTCAAATGAGGCCTCAGAAATGACTTCATATTTATTAGCATCACGTATTTTCATGAATTGATATAAGAGATACACATCTAAGATTAAGAAAGTGATAATAAAAATAGTTTTTATCTTACTCCAATCCATGCTGTGATCCTCCTAGGTCTTCCATCGTAATCTGTCCCCATGATTTATCATAGCGATAGAACCAGGCGGGTTCTAAGACAATTAGTTTATTCTCCTTTGAATCCCGTTCCATCCGATAGCCTAAGATCATATCCTCAAGCAGGCTCGGCTTAAAATTCTTTTTGTTTTGTAAAAATTTCAAAGCATCATGTCCTGAAGGACGGGTCACCTTTACCATCTCTGTGGTTAAAGGGAGCTCTAAGGCTATGTTTGGGCGAATATACTTATTGATCTCATCGCGTCCCCAAACTTCACTAATTTCAGTCATGCCATTTCCATTAAAGACAGGGTAGCCTTCCATACTATATAAGCGGAAGGTGACAGTATGGGTATATTCATTTTTATCAACATAGCGATAAGGGTCTGTCCAACCTCCATGTTGATTGACAAAATCAATGCTTCGTTTCACTAACTCATAAGAAGTGTTGATAAAGTTCTCTTCTACAGTCGGATTGACGTACCTGAGGAGATTACTTTCAAAATTCACCGTCATTTTACTAGAATCGTTTGTGTACTCCTCACCTGATGGGACAAAACTCTTTTGGACAAAACTAGGGTCGCTAAAAAGCGCTTCTTTGAATTCTTCAGAATCAAGGGTAACAGGCAAATATTTATAGGTCATCATCTCTGTGACCGCCTCGGGCAGAAAAATAGTCCGTTTTTCAGATGCTTGATAAGCAAAATAACGCGGATATTTTGCTGCCTTTAAATAAAAATTACGGTTAAACTCATTTAAATTGGCAGAAGAGATGTGACTAATATAAACTTGTTCGCTCTCGGTGGAAACAAAATAGACAATCCCATTTTCCTTTGCGGAATTCTCTGTATTAATAATGATTCGATTAAAGTTGAAGGCGGGTATCTTTTTTCCTTCAATATTTAATACACTGCGATATAACTCAATCGGGACATCACCTGGAAAAATAATTTCCGTTTTACCTCTGTCATGGATTAATTCCTTGATGTCTTTGACCTCATTCGTAAACTTTTTCACATCAAAGAAAGTCCAACCGCTGAGTTCCTTAATCACCTTGTCCATTTCATCTGTGTTATTGGTCCCGTAATGCTTGCCTTTGAAATGGTAAAGAAGCTGGTCAGGTCTGACAATTTTTTGAACCTCTTGTTTTTCACTTAACGAGACCTCTTTTACATAGTCGTTGCTTTTCATCGTTTCATAATTCGGTTGGTACGTCCAAAGGTTCCAAGTTAGCAAAATACTGACCATAACTAGTACGATTAGAATTCCTGATTTAATATTCTCGTATCTCATGACCATTCATCCTCTTCAGAACGTTCATATGGGAGTGAAAAGGAGATTCTTGTTCCCTTTCCTTCCTCACTTGTTGCCCAGATTGCACCGCCATGAGCATTGACCATTTCCTTTGCAATCGCCAAACCTAGGCCTGTGCCGCCTAATTTTCGCGTTCTCGCTTTATCCACACGATAAAAACGGTCAAAAATATTTTTAATATTCTCTTTTGGAATTCCAACCCCTTGGTCTGAAATGCTCACAATAATTTTATCGTCCATCTCTTTCATCGAAAAAGTGACTTGGCCGCCTTCTGGCGAGTACTTTAACGCATTGGAAATAATATTATATAAAACCTGTGTCATTTTATCTTCATCCACTTCAACAAAGATCGCATGCTTTGGCAGCTTTCGCTTAAAGGTAACATTTTGCTCCTTAGCCATTTCAAATCTGTCAATAATGCGGTCAAAGAAATCAACAAAGTTAACCCACTCAATCGTCAATCGATAATCCGTACTATCCATTTTTGAAAGCTGGAGCAGGTCATTCACTAGACGAATCATTCGTTCTGTTTCAGTCCGCGTCACTTCTAAAAAGTTCGGAGCAATCTCCTCATCCCGCCAGGCTCCATCTGCGAGCGCCTCTAAGTAACTCCTCATCGTTGTCAGCGGTGTCCGCAGCTCATGGGATACATTGGCGACAAACTCTCTCCGTTCCGCATCAATTTTTTCTTGGTCGGTAATATCATGCAGAACGGCAATTAAACCATTGACAAAGCCTGTCTCTTTTTGAATTACGGAGAAATTGGCACGCAGAAAATACCGTTCCTTTTTCGTACTATAATCTAAAATAATGGAATCCTTTTCTTCCAATAAGTCTTCAAAGGAATTCGTATCATCTAAATCTAATAACTCTACAATGGGCTGGGTCAGCACTGTTTCACGTGAAACATTCAGCATTTCCGCCGCCGGTTCATTAATTAAGATCACTCGGCCTTTACGGTCAGTGGCGATTACACCATCGGTCATATAGGACAAAACAGTGGAAAGCTTTCTTCGTTCCCCTTCTGTCATCGCCTGTGCTTCCTGCAGTTTCTTCGTTAAATTATTAAAGGTAATCGCCAGTGTCCCTATTTCATCATTGCCATAGACCTTAACTTTTCTTGAAAAATTCCCCTTGGTCATCGCGATCGCCTGCTTCTTCATATCAGCAATCGGCCTAGTGATCGTTTGTGCTAACAATATACCCAGCAATGCGGTAATAGATAGAGCAATCGCCGTACCCGTAGCAAAAATCTTATTGATTGTTTTCATTTGCTCAAAGACATTCTCAATTTTAGCTACCAAATAAATGGCACCGATAACCTTTTTCCCCGACTTAATTGGTGTTGAGAGGACCCATATCCGATGTCCTGTTTGTTTATCGATATTAATGGAACTTTGGTCCTCTTCTAAAACCATAGATTGCTTCACTTGAAGTTTAGTGGTTCGTTGACCAACCACTCCTTGGTTACTAGGATGGGAGGTCCCAAGGATTTTTAGGGAGCCATTTTCAACTACCTGAACTTCTGAAATATCACCTGCACCAAAATCCCTAAGGATTTTCTTGATATCTTCTTCGAGTGTTGGATCTTCAGGCGTTCTCTCCTTCTCCATTTCCTCGACAATATTATAGGCCAGCAATTCAACCCGCTGTTTTAACGATGTTTGGAAGTTGGTCCGTAAGGTTTCCTCCAACTGTTTGACAAAATAAACACCGATAATTTGCATCGCCACTAATATAAGGAGGACATAGATGATAACGAACTTTACGTGTATAGAGCGAAAGAAACCAACCTTCTTCATTCCTTTTACTCCTGTTCAGGATTGCGCAAATAGTATCCTACCCCGCGCCTGGTCACAATCCATGTTGGATGGCTAGGGCTGTCCTCAATTTTTTCCCGCAATCTTCTCACTGTTACATCGACTGTCCTGACGTCACCATAGTAATCGTAACCCCAAACGGTTTGTAAAAGGTGTTCCCTGGTCATTACTTGGCCGATATGTTTGGCTAAATAGAATAGCAATTCAAATTCACGGTGGGTCAACTCAATCGTTTCACCGCGCTTTGAAACAATGTAGGCATCAGGATGAATAGTCAGTGAACCTATCTCGATTTCATTCGTTTCAGATTCATCATCTGCCGGTGCCAGAATTTGTTGGTGACGACGTAAATTAGCCTTGACGCGTGCAATTAGTTCTCTAGTGCTAAACGGTTTCGTCACATAATCATCTGCACCCAACTCAAGTCCTAAGACTTTATCAATTTCAGAGTCCTTTGCCGTCAACATGATAATCGGCATTTCATACTTCTTACGGACTTCACGGCATACTTCCATCCCATCACGTAAGGGAAGCATAATATCTAAAAGGATTAAATCTGGCTGTATTTCTTCGACCAATTCAAGTGCTTCATTCCCATCATAAGCGCAATAAACAACGTATCCTTCTTTTTTCAAGTTAAACTGGAGAATATCAGCAATTGGTTTTTCATCATCAACAACAAGAATTTTCTTTTCCATACCATTGCTCCTTTTCAATTTTTCACTTTCATCTATTTAATAAAATAAGACTAGAAGTCATAACTATACTATTTTACTGTATCATGTTATTCACATAAATTCACCTATAACCAATTGGTAAGGCTGGAAGATTAAAAAGCGCAAGCGCCCGTTTAGCGGCGTATGGACTGGAGCACTCCAACCGAGATAAAGGAAACACGAAGAGCGTAAGCGATTCGATGTTGACTTATCGTAGGGCGGAGAGCGAAGTACACTAGCCGCTGGGCGCTTGAGCTGGATTCAGAGAACCACCTCCAATTTATTCTAGTTTTTTTATATCCATAATAAAAGCCTCTAGCATTAAGCTAGAGACTCATCTTTTATCTTAAATAAGAAAGTGGGTTTACCAAGCTGCCGTTTTTATAGACTTCAAAATGCAAGTGAACACCTGTAGCATCTCCTGTAGCTCCCATGATTCCAATGGCGGAACCCTTGGAAACTCTCTGACCTACCTTAACCTTAAGTGAAGACATATGGCCATATAGTGTGCGGTAGCCATTTCGATGGTCAATGATAATCTTATTACCATAACCGCCTCCCCAGCCCGCTGAAACAACCACGCCATTATCAGCTGCCTTGATCGTTCTGTTGCTTGGTCTAGCAATATCAATCCCTTTGTGCATTCTTCCCCATCTAGGACCTTGCTTACTTGAAATATATCCACCAACCGTTGGCCATGCAAAGGTGCCGTCACCGCGTGATGGAGTTACCTTTGTTCCTTTGATGAAAATCTCATTAACAGGCTGTTCAAGGATCGTTTCATTTTCCTCATCCTTGTTTACGGTTACACCATTTTGTTCGGAAATTTTATAGGTAACGGAGCGAGCACCGTTTTTACCTTCCTGTTTTACCTTTGTTTTCCCTTTTGAAAGAGATTTGTCCTCAATTACATTCTTTTTATAAGGAATTTCTTCCTTTTTGTTTACTTCTTTATCAACCATTACTTCAATAAACGGTTTTGGAACGGTGATATTAATTTTCTTGCCAACCTTTAGGAGTGTATCTTTAGTAAGTCCAGGATTCACCTTTAGGATGTCAGCCATCTTCAAATGGTGATCTTGGGCAATGATTTCAAGTACATCTCCTTTTTGGATCGCATATTTCTTTTCTGTTAGCGTCCCTTTTTGTAAAAAGGTTACTGCCTCTTCGACTGACATAATTTTTTCTGGAGCCGTATTTTCATTTGAAAAAGAAACATTTTTAGAGAGTCGTACGTCTAATAAGCGAGACTCATTTTCTTTTAATGCCGGTAAGTTTGTATTATCTGAAGCTTTTCGGTCCTTTAGATCCGCTAATTGATCCTCAGGCACGTATTGATGAATCAGTTTCTTCATGACTTCTTCCGCTGTCTTTTGATTTTCTACATAAGCAATTGGTTTCCCGTCAATCACGATGGCAGACGCTTCTGTTTGAAGCTGGAAGATATTTCGGATGGTCTGAACTGTTTCTGTTTCCGTTTCAGCCGTTGGAAATACTTGATATGGAACGTCTTGAATTTGCTTCATAAAATCAGGATCATCGGCCTTTTCAGCTAAGATTTTATTCACCACATTTTTATCCGTAACATTACCTATATATGTACCTTCAAGGTAGACATGATAATCCTTCGATGTTTCTGATGAATCAGCAAATGCAACTGGACCATTACTAAAGGCAATCAGTGATGATGCCATGGTAGTCACCATTGTCGTTTTCAGTAAAAACTTTTTTGTTTGTGATATTTTATCTAAAAAAAACATTTTTCCTCCCTAAACCACGGTAAAACCCTCTTAATCTATTTTTTTGCAATTAAAGAATTTCCCAGAATTTTAGACCTTCTTCACTTTATCATAACTTTTTGTAAATAGATTAATAGTCTTTATACTGTAACAAAACTGTATAATTGCTGACATTTTCAGCAGGGGGGAATTGGTCCTTTTGGTAAAAGGAGGTAGTAGGAGCATAAAAAAAAGAAGCCTGCATTTGCAAGCTTCCTTTTTTTATGGCTCAGGACGGAATCGAACCGCCGACACAAGGATTTTCAGTCCTTTGCTCTACCGACTGAGCTACTGAGCCACTTATATGGCGGTCTGGACGGGACTCGAACCCGCGACCTCCTGCGTGACAGGCAGGCATTCTAACCAACTGAACTACCAGACCAATATTAAATTGATTGTCAACAAGGAGACCGTCCTTGCCAGCCATTTGCTGACAATCAAAAGCCATGACCCCTACGGGATTCGAACCCGTGTTACCTCCGTGAAAGGGAGGTGTCTTAACCACTTGACCAAGGGGCCATATATTGAAAGTTATTTTGCTAAAGCAAAAAACTATGGTGAGCCATGAAGGACTCGAACCTTCGACCCTCTGATTAAAAGTCAGATGCTCTACCAACTGAGCTAATGGCTCGTACTAAAATGATTCCCTAAACCAGTATTCTGCCGGATGCCCACGCCTCAGAAAGCTTATTCAAGCAGCAACTCGGCGTGTGCCCTGAAGCTGTTTCAAAGGAGCTTATTCGATCGTGCTCTACCAACTGAGCTAATGGCTCGTACTTGTTTTAATTTGTCGTATCGTGACGACGCTTTTTATAATAGCACGGACTTTGGACTAAAGGCAATACTTTTTTCAAAAAACTTTTATAAAAAGTTTGAAGCCCTCAAAATGAGGGCTTCATTCGGTATGTTCAAAATTATATTTGTCTAGCTACAGCGCCTAGGGACTCGGGGTCATAAGCCAATCCGACCTGAAGGTTAAAAAGCAACCTTCACGCCGGCTAGTCTTATGCCTGTCGTCCCTGAACAGGCGCTTCCGCTTTTATATTTGTCTCCAAGGGCTGCGGACTACATTTGTTTGATTACGATCTGGTCCGACTGAGAACGTTGTTAATGGAATTCCAGTTAACTGGGTCACTCGTTCTACATAATGACGGGCATTTACAGGCAGTTCGTCTAAAGTTTTAACGCCTGTAATATCCTCTGTCCAGCCTGGAAGCTCTTCATAAACAGGTTCACACTGTGCTAATATCTTCAAGCTTGCCGGGTATTCCGTAATAAGCTCACCATTGTAGCTATACGCAGTACAGATCTTTAATGTTTCAATTCCAGTTAAAACATCAATGGAATTAAGTGATAAGTCAGTTAATCCGCTCACACGGCGGGCATGGCGTACAACGACACTGTCAAACCAGCCAACGCGGCGAGGGCGGCCGGTTGTTGTTCCATATTCACGTCCAACTTCACGGATTTGATGACCAATTTCATCATTTAATTCTGTCGGGAATGGACCGTCACCTACACGAGAAGTGTAAGCCTTGCACACTCCAACTACATGGGTAATCTTAGATGGACCCACTCCTGAACCAATTGTAACACCGCCGGCTACCGGATTAGATGAGGTTACAAATGGGTAGGTACCCTGGTCAATATCCAGCATAACCCCTTGAGCCCCTTCAAAAAGAACTCGTTTGCCTTCATCCAGTGCATCATTCAAGACCACGGATGTATCACAAACATACTGTTTTACTTGTTGACCATATTCATAATATTCGTCAAGGATTTCTTCTTTCGTAAATCCTGTTGTTTCATAAATACGTTCAAACAAACGATTTTTCTCTTCCAAATTACGTTCCAGCTTTTCTTCAAACACATCGCGTTCAAGCAGGTCAGCAATTCGAATGCCTACGCGCGCTGCTTTATCCATGTAAGCTGGTCCAATTCCTTTTTTGGTTGTACCAATTTTATTCGCACCCTTACTTTCTTCTTCAACAGCATCAAGTTTTAGGTGATATGGAAGAATGACATGAGCGCGATTACTAATACGAAGATTATCGGTTGTAATCCCTTTTTCATGTAAATAAGCAAGTTCTGCAACAAGTGCTTTAGGATCAACAACCATTCCATTTCCGATGACACAAATTTTTTCTTTATAAAAAATTCCAGATGGAATTAGGTGCAATTTGTACGTTTCTCCGTTGAACTTTATGGTATGGCCTGCATTATTTCCTCCCTGATAACGGGCGATTGCTTCGGCATTTTCAGAAAGGAAATCTGTGATTTTCCCCTTACCTTCATCTCCCCATTGAGTTCCAACAACTACTACTGATGACATATAAGGCACCTCCAAATTAAATACGCTTTACTATTTTCCATAGACCATTTTACCAATTTTTATTACTAAAAGCAAACCAAACACGAACATTTTTATTAAAAAGTTATATTACGTTCGTAAAATATTAATTTACGAATCTACCTTGTTAGTTTTATAGTTTTTCCATAAAATAGAATTATAGTTTTACTAAAATAATGAAAAGGATGTGGAATATGCTATTTAAATCTCGTCTGGAATTGTTGGAAATTACTCTGTTGCGATCATTAAATGCCCGAATGCGTTTATCCGATAAGGATGTTAGTAACTATACAAGACTCAGAAAGGGATTAGAAGGTGAGCAAAAGAGTGATCTGTGGTTGGAGGGGCTCTCAGAGGAGTGGCTCGTCATCCATGATTTATTACTGGAATATAACAATTCAAAATTCCAAATTGATACATTACTTATATCCCACGATAAAATTTACCCTTTGGATATCAAAAATTTTGAAGGCGACTACTTTGTCGAAGCCGAAAAATGGTATACGAGTGCTAAAAAAGATATGAAGAATCCTGTACACCAACAGGATCGTTGTGTCGTCTTACTTCGTTCCTTACTCCGTGATCTTGGCTATCATTACCCATTTGAGCCCTATCTAATCTTCATTAACTCCGAATTTCATTTATATATAACCACTATTAATCCATCTCTTGTTTTCCACTCACAATTGAACCGTTTTTTGAAAAAGCTCAATGCAAGATCTGTAAAACTGAATAAAGGACACTACAAGTTAGCTGAACAATTAGTTGCTCTCCATATGGTAGAGTCACCTTATCCGAACTTACCAGCCTACCAATATGAGGATCTGAAAAAAGGAATCCTTTGTCCAAAGTGTTACTCCTTTTTTTCTGAAATTCACGGTTCAAGTTTGGTGTGTGGAAATTGCGGCTGCAAAGAGGAGGTGGAGTCAGCGGTGTTAAGGAGTGTCACAGAATTGGTCCTTCTTTTTCCTGGTTACAAGATTACCACAAAGATTGTTTGTGACTGGTGTGAGATTGTGAAATCGGAGAAGACTATTAGGAGGATACTGGGGAAGCATTATAAACAAATTGGCCATGGAAAGTCTGCAAATTATGTTTTACCAAAGGATTAAGTTTGTTAATTGCTCTTTATAAAAACTATGGTTACCGTTTGGCTCTTCTTTTACGACAAACAGGCATCATACAGCCCCTATGGTTACCGCTGGGCTCTTCTTTTATGACAAACGGGCATCATACGGCCCCTATGGTTACCGCTGGGCTCTTCTTTTACCACAAACGGGCATCATACAGCCCCTATGGTTACCGCTGGGCTCTTCTTTTACCACAAACGGGCATCATACGGCCCCTATGGTTACCGTTTGACCTTTTTTCTCAAGCCACGAGTGCCATGGACGCAAAAAAAAGGCTAGCCAAACTAATTTGGCTAGCCACTACGCTCCTGGAGCATCATCATACCGTGTCTCGAGGTTGACGAACTTATTGTATTCTTTTACAAACGCCAACGATACCGTTCCCGTTGGACCATTACGCTGCTTCGCAATAATGATTTCGATAATGTTCTTATTCTCTGATTCCTTGTCATAGTAGTCATCACGATACAAGAACGCTACGATATCGGCATCCTGCTCAATAGAACCTGATTCACGAATATCGGACATCATCGGACGCTTATCTTGACGCTGTTCCACACCACGGGACAGCTGAGAAAGGGCGATAACCGGAACTTTCAGCTCACGGGCTAACTGCTTTAAGGAACGAGAGATCTCGGAAACTTCCTGTTGACGGTTTTCACCCGAACGGCCGCTTCCTAAAATCAACTGCAAGTAATCGATTAGGATCATCCCTAAACCATGCTCTTGCTGCAAACGACGGCATTTCGAACGGATATCACTGATGCGGACCCCTGGAGTATCATCAATAAAAATTCCTGAATTCGAAAGACTTCCCATCGCCATCGTCAGCTTGCCCCAATCTTCGTCTGTAAGGGAACCGGTACGAAGCCGCTGGGCGTCAATATTTCCTTCCGAACAAAGCATACGCATAACCAGCTGTTCGGCACCCATCTCCAGACTGAAAATCGCAACATTTTCACCCGTTTTTGTTGCTACGTTGGCAGCGATGTTTAAGGCGAAAGCCGTTTTACCCACGGAAGGACGGGCTCCAACAATGATTAAATCATTTCGCTGGAATCCAGCTGTCATTCGATCTAGTTCAGCAAAACCAGTGGAAATCCCGGTAATGTCTCCGACGCGGTTGTGCATTTCCTCAATATTGTCATACGTCCGAACCAGCACATCTTTAATATTATGGAATGCACCAGCATTCTTTCGCTGCGCCACGGCCATAATATTTTTTTCAGCTTCACTTAAAAGCGCCTCAACCTCATCCTCACGGGAATATCCGTCAGATGCAATATTTGTAGCCGTGCGAATTAATCTTCTAAGTAATGATTTCTCTTCTACTATTCTCGCATAATATTCAATATTAGCTGCCGTCGGAACGGAGGCGGCCAATTCCCCTAAATAACTAACCCCGCCTGTATCTTCAATCAGTTTGGCAGCTGCAAGTTCCTCTGTTACCGTTACAAGGTCAACTGCTTTCCCTTGATCATTGAGAGTAAGCATCACGTTAAATATTTTTTGGTGGGCGGCACGATAAAAATCCTCAGGAATTAAAATTTCAGAAGCTAGTACGAGAGAGGAAGGCTCTAAGAAAATAGCCCCTAAAACAGCCTGCTCGGCCTCAATATTTTGTGGTGGCATGCGATCTGCATATAAGTCATTCATATATCAAAAACCTCCTATCATGAAGAGGATGATTTATTATTATCAGAAACTATCATATCTCTATAAACAAAAGAAAAAAGTGACCAGTTAAAACCGATCACATCGTGTTGAGTACTTTTCTATTCTATCATGTTCCAGAACCATTTCGTACTGGGAAAATTTTTATTTTACTTCTGTCACAGAAACGGTTAATGTCGCAACCACATCATGATGAAGTTTTACTGGAACCTTTGTGTGGCCAAGCGTGCGAATAGCATCTGCTAATTCCATCTTACGTTTATCGATTTTGATCCCATGCTTCTTTTGTAATTCTTCTGCAATTTGCTTTGTTGTAATAGAGCCAAATAAACGGCCGCCTTCACCTGCTTTAGCAGTTAATTGAACCGTGATTTGGTCCAATACTTCTTTTAATTTTTTTGCTTCCGCTAATTCTTCCTCCGCTAGCTTTGCTTCCTTCTTTTTTTGAGCATCAAGCGTACTGATATTGGCATTATTCGCTTCCTTTGCTAAACCTTGTTTAAGAAGGAAATTATGAGCATAACCGTCGGCTACATTCTTCACTTCACCTTTTTTCCCTTTACCCTTTACGTCTTTTAAGAAAATTACTTTCATTCCTTTTTCACTCCTTCAAAATAATCATCTATTGCTAGCTTTAATTGATTTTCGGTTTCTGCAATTGATAAACCAGTCAGTTGTGTGGCTGCGTTCGTCAGGTGTCCGCCGCCTTTTAGACTTTCCATGATGACTTGGACATTGATGCTTCCAAGTGATCTTGCACTAATCCCAATCACGCCTTCACTGCGCTCTGAAATAACAAAGGAGGCTGTCACACCATCCATTGTTAATAAAGTGTCTGCCGCTTGGGCAATGATCACTTGATCATTGAACTCATTTTCTTTGCCTTTCGCAATCGCAACCCCTTCGCGGTAAAAAGTAACAGACTCAATTAACTTGGACCTCTTAATATATGTATCCACATCTTCCTTCAAAAACTTTTGAACGAGGATGGTATCTGCTCCATGTGCTCGTAGATAGGAGGCCGCATCAAACGTCCTGGAGCCTGTTCTGAGGGAAAAGCTTTTGGTATCCACGATGATTCCCGCTAAGAGGGCTGTCGCTTCAATCATTTCAATTTTACCTCGTTTTGGCTGATATTCAAGGAATTCTGTCACTAGTTCTGATGTCGATGAGGCATAGGGCTCCATATAAACAAGGAGAGGATTGGCAATAAACTCTTCGCCGCGGCGATGATGATCAATGACAACCTTATTGTCAATTTTATTGAGAAGCCGTTCTTCAATGACCATGGACGGTTTATGTGTATCCACGACAACAAGTAAGGTCTTATCCATAGCAATTTCCAGTGCCTCTTCTGATCCAATAAAGTGGGCAAACAACTGCTCTTGCTGTCGTATTTCGGCCATTAACCGTTTCACTCCACTTTCCATGTCCTGAGTGTTGACAACGATATAGGCATCTTTCTGATTCATTTGCGCGACTTTATAGATGCCAATGCTGGCACCAATCGAATCCATGTCCGGATTTTTATGACCCATGATGATTACTTTATCACTAGCGATAATTAAATCCCTTAACGCATGTGAAATCACTCGTGCTCTGACTCTCGTGCGCTTTTCGATTGGATTGGTTTTACCGCCATAAAACTTCACCTTGCCGCTTGGCAATTTAATCGCTACTTGGTCGCCGCCTCTGCCTAAGGCCAAGTCCAAGCTTGATTGGGCTAACCCGCCTAATTCTGGCAGGGAAGTTACTCCCGTTCCGACACCAATACTTAAGGTAAAGGATACATTTTGCTTGGATGTCATTTCTCTGACATCATCAAGAATAGTAAATTTCCCTTTTTCCAGCTTTTGAAGAATTCCTTCACTGAACACGCCAATAAATCGTTCAGAGGAAATTCTTTTTAAAAAGATCCCATTATCCTGCGCCCATTTATTGAGGATAGACGTCACCAGATTATTGATGCTGCCACGCATTTGGTCATCCATTCCCTGGGTGAGATCATCATAATTATCTAAAAAGATAATGGAAATAACGGTCCTGTCATTGTGATACATTTTCTCGATTTCTTTTTGTTCCGTTACATCGAAAAAGTATAAGAGACGTTCCTCACGTCTATGGATGACGCGGAATTTCCGTTCATGAAGGGTAATAATTTCTGTTTCTACTTCCTGTTTAATTAGCGGTATCAGGGTATCTGCGACATCATACAGTGATCTTCCCACCAAGGTATCCTGATCAAAACAAGAGGCTAAGAATGGATTAGTCCACTCAATATAATACTCATCATTAATGAGCATAATCCCGATGGGCATTTCCATTAGCGCTTCTTCACCAACTCGTTTTACGCGGTAGGAAAGGGTTGAGATATACTCTTCCATTTCTTTTCGTTGGCGCCGATCGACTACAAACATATAGTAAATGGGGAAAAACATTAATAACAGCCCTGCTACACTTAATATCCTGTTATATAAATACAGGATAATGAGCAGTACCACTGTGACAGCAATTAACCCATAAAAAGGGTAACGAATGGACCGCTTTTCTAAAAATGCAGGCAAAATTTTCAGCTCCTAGTCGTGAATCTACTCTTTCTTTTCAAATTGCTTCCGAAAGTTAAAGCCTAAATCAGTAATGCCTAATAACATTATTATATAACGGACCAACGGAATCATGAAAGTAAGAATTACTACAAACACGCCAAGTCCCTTCGCAATGGACCTTTGGTGGAAAAGAAAAAATAAAAGCGCCACTCCCTGCAAGAGGATAAACGTCTCTAATACGGATCTTGCATTGATTAAAACAGAATATATGTAGGTTCCTTCTTCTGGATGAAATAAGAGCATTGCCCCCAAGGCAATTAAATAATACCACAACAGACTTTTAGGAAGGGCTAGATTACGAAAATGACCCCAAGGCTGAACATTGACACCAAATCGCTTAGCAATTGGAAAGCAAACCCACTGAATAATAAATGTAAACATAATGGAGGAAAAAATAAGAGCACTTGGTAACAGTAAGCTAATTTGCTTAAGCATGAGGGCATTTTTCTCTTTAAGCTGTGCAATTTCACTTTCTCTTCCCATCGCTTTCAGCATTTCCTCAGAGTTTTTAACTGATTCATTTATGGCCACTGTTAGTTCATGGATAATATCTATTTTCATAAAGGAAACAACGACGGCATACATACTTATTAAGCCAACCAAAATCGTGAGCGAACTAGCAATCAGTATGAACGTCCGACTCTTGCCCTTTTGAAGCAAATAACCGATCAACACACCAGCCAATCCATAAATAAGCATAAAACCTAACCCCATCAACGAGCCGGCAATGAATGAAATAAAAATGGCTGCTGCCACGAAAGCGGCAATCAGTTTCAGATTATTTTTAAAAGCAAAGATAATAAACGGCAGCGGTAATACCAAGTTTACAATTGCCCCGACAACGGGAACGTAGATGCTTATTAATAGCAGTGCAGCAAAAGCCGCCAAAAGGATTGCACCCTCCGTTAACTTGCGTACATCTTTCACACTTTCACCCCTAAACAATTACAACACTAATCTTTATTTTACCCGAGATAATCATTTCGACACAAGTTTACGAGTATAAGAAAAAGGCAGCAGGGAGAACCCTTACTGCCTTTTCCATCTATTTATTATTCACCTGCAACAAATGGAAGTAATGCCATTTGACGTGAACGTTTGATTGCAACTGTTAATTTACGTTGGTATTTAGCGCTAGTACCAGTTACACGACGTGGTAAAATCTTTCCACGCTCAGAGATAAATTTCTTAAGTAGATCTACATCTTTATAGTCGATTTTAGTGATACCATTTGATGTAAAGTAGCACACTTTACGACGTTTTGCGCGACCGCCTTTACGTCCTCCTGCCATGAAAATTCCCTCCTTTTTCATTATTGATATTATCGTTCAATTAAGGTTGGTTAGAATGGAAGGTCGTCATCGGAAATATCAATTTGACCATTACCAGCAAACGGATCCTCGTCCATTCTTGTATAACCTTTATTCGTGTTTTGGTTTTGACGCTGATTCTGATTGCCACCGCCATAAGGATTACCTTGTGGTTCCCTAGGAGGAGCACCGAATTGGTCGTAATCGCTTCTTCCGCCACCGCCGCCAGATGCGTTTCTAGGTTCTAAGAACTGAACACTTTCAGCTTGTACCTCTGTAACATAGACACGTTTACCATCTTGTCCTTCATAGTTGCGGGTTTGAATTCGGCCATCCACACCTGCGAGGCTTCCTTTTTTCAAGAAGTTCGCCACATTTTCAGCTGGTTTACGCCAAACAACACAGTTAATAAAGTCTGCTTCACGTTCTCCTTGCTGATTAGAAAATGTACGGTTAACTGCCAAAGTAAAGGTAGCAACAGGGACCCCATTTGGTGTATAACGCAAATCAGGATCTTTTGTTAAACGGCCAACAAGTACGACACGATTCATCATCAGAATCAACTCCTTTTTATTTGGAAAAATGTTCCACGTGAAACATTTCTACCAAGATCTATATTAAGCGTCTTCTCTAATTACTAAGTGGCGAATGATATCTTCGCTGATTTTTGCAAGACGAGAAAATTCTTGTACTGCAGCAGCTGAAGATGTTGTTTTAGTGATTTCGTAGTATCCGTCGCGGAAATCGTTGATTTCATATGCTAAACGACGCTTACCCCAATCCTTTGTTTCAGCAGTTTCCGCACCGTTTTCAAGAAGAATTGTATTAAAACGCTCGACAAGAGCCTTTTTAGCTTCATCTTCAATATTTGGGCGGATGATGTACATGATTTCGTACTTATTCATCACAGTCACCTCCTTTTGGTCTAAACGGCCCATTTGGGCAAGGAGCAATTATTAATTACTCACAAGTTGAAATTATAGCATACAAATAAATTAATTGCAATGTCATTCACAGAAATGAGTTATTTCCAGTTTTGAGCTGTTAATATTGCATGTTAATTTCCGCTCCAGGTGCGAGCGGTTCGCGGGCGTTCCGGGGAGCCTCCTCGGCGCTTAAGCGCCTGTGGGGTCTCCCCAGGCCCGTACTCCCACAGGAGTCTCGCACCTTCCGCTCCAATCAACATGGTGCCAAATCACCCTGTCTCCTTTACTTACCACTGCAAAATAAAAGCTCTGCAAAATTTGCAGAGCTTGAGCTATTATACGTTAAAACGGAAGTGGATGACGTCGCCGTCTTTTACTTCGTATTCTTTTCCTTCGAGGCGGACCTTGCCGGCTTCTTTGGCAGCTGTATGACTGCCAGCAGCTAATAGATCATCAAATGAAACGGTTTCGGCACGGATGAAGCCGCGTTCGAAATCAGAGTGAATGACTCCTGCACATTGCGGAGCTTTCATTCCTTTTCTGAATGTCCAGGCGCGTACTTCTTGAACACCTGCGGTAAAATAAGTCGCTAATCCAAGTAAATGATAAGCAGCACGGATTAACTGATCAAGACCAGATTCTTCAATTCCTAGCTCAGACAGGAACATTTGCTTTTCTTCACCCTCAAGTTCAGCAATTTCCTCTTCAATTTTTGCACAAACCACGATAACTTCGGCGTTATCAGCCGCTGCAAATTCGCGTACCCTTTGAACATATTCATTGTCAGATGGATCAGCAATATCATCTTCACTTACATTGGCCACATAAAGGACAGGCTTAATCGTTAATAGGTGAAGTCCTTTGACAAGTTTCATTTGCTCATCGGTAAAATCAACCGTTCGAGCAGGCTTTTCTGCTTCAAAAGCATCACGCAGCATCGCTAGCACTTCGAATTCAGCCGCCGCTTCCTTATCCTTTTGCTTAGCTAATTTTTCAACACGGCTAATCCGCTTTTCTACTGATTCCATGTCGGCAAGAATTAGCTCTAAGTTGATGACCTCAATATCATCGATTGGATCCACTTTACCTGATACATGGGTAATGTTTTCGTCAGCAAAACAGCGAACGACTTGGCAAATCGCGTCAACTTGGCGGATGTGTGAGAGGAATTTATTCCCTAGACCTTCCCCTTTGCTTGCTCCTTTAACAATCCCTGCAATGTCGGTAAATTCAAAAGCGGTTGGTACGGTCTTTTTTGGTTGAACCAGTTCTGTTAATTTTTGGAGACGGTGATCAGGTACCTCAACGATTCCAACGTTTGGGTCAATCGTACAGAAAGGGTAATTGGCTGATTCTGCCCCTGCTTGGGTAATTGCGTTAAATAAAGTAGACTTACCAACGTTCGGTAATCCTACGATACCAGCTGTTAATGCCATTTATTTCACTCCTCAAAAAATATGATCTATTTTAAATGTTGGCTATGTTAAAATTGCCTGTCGATTTCCGTTCCAGGCACTTCGCTTTCCGCGGGCGGTCCGGGGAGCCTCCTCGTCGCTGCGCTCCTGCGGGGTCTCCCCTGCCCCGTCCTCCCGCAGGAGTCTTCGTGCCTTCCACTCCAACCAACAGGGTGCCAAAATAAACAAAAAGCCTTAACATAGCCTAAATTAGTTCCAATAATAAAAAGACAAGTCTTTCACAATTATAGAGATTTATATAAAAAAAGACAACTGGCGCATGATGGCGGCAGTTAGTTTATTTTTTCGATATTAACCAGGCAATCATATAACGTACTTCCCATTCCATTATCGGATTCACTGCTTGATGTCAGGTGATTTACTGATCCGCCAAACTGCTTCCAAATCCCCTCATCGATATTAATCGTGTTCGGGTGGGAGGTGGGCTGGATGGAAAGATAGCCTGTAACGGAGCCGCGGTCATTCCATACTCTTACCATGTCATCTTTTTGCAAACCAAGGTCATCTGCAATATTTTGAGCTACTTCGACCTTCAACCTCAAATTTCCACCTAATAGATGGTAGTTCTGCGAGTGATTGGAACGCATCGGATGGATCGTCAGTAAATTATATGGATACTTTTCAGCTAACTGTGGATTCCTCCACTTAGATTCCTCCGGTACAGCTAAGGTTAATGGTTCATGACCGTTCCTCCGTGCGGTAAATTCATACTTGCCGCTAGGAGTAGTAAACTTTCGGTCCTGCCATGGGATCGCTGTGACCGGTAACTCCAGCGTATGCTGTTCCATTAACGTATCCAGGGAGACACCCTTTCTTTCCAATCTTTCAAAACTCATTTGAAGGAATTGCTTTCTTGTATAGTCAAAATCAGCCCCAAAACCAAGCCGTTTCGCTAATTCCGTCCAAATCCATAAGTCAGGCTGGGCTTCGCCTGGTGCCGATACCAGCTTTGGACCATAATTTACATAATGATGATACATCGAAGAAAAATAAATATCCTCTTCCTCAAAAGCAGTCGTGGTCGGTAACACATAATCAGCAAGCTGCGCGGTATCTGTCATGAATTGATCAATGACCACCAATGTTGGTACAGATGAGAAGGCCTTTTCAACCACTTGGGTGTCAGGCACCTGTGTGACTGGATTCCCACATGTGACAACTATCATTTGTATTTGTGGATTTGTTGCTTTCAGCACTTCTTCGGCCTGTTTCATGATCGAAAATTGACGCCGGCTTTGCCTGCGATTTGCTAGTGTCAACTCTTCAAACACAAAACTCTGGCCCACTTGAAGGTTCGCATAATTTGCACCCCCGCCCGCCATTCCAATATTTCCGCTGCATGCGACAAGCGCATCTATCAGGCGAATTGTATTCCCGCCATTTTGATAGCGCTGCATGCCAAGGCCCATGAACGTGGCAGTAGGTTTGTCCGCATAGACATGCGCTAAATGGGTCATTACTTCACAAGGCACTTCAGTCATTTCACTGATTTCCTCTAAAGTAACACTGCCCAGAAGTTGATCCACATCCTCAAAACCAACGGAGGATTCCTCAATAAACTTTCGGTCCTCTAACCTTAAGCGCAGCAGCTCTTTGATAATTCCTGCTGCTAATAATCCATCCATTCCAGGTTTAATCGAGATATATTCATCAGCAATTTTAGCTGTTGCGTTAAAGATTGGATCAATAACAAACAATTTTGCACCACGTTTTTTTGCCTCTAGCAGCTTTTCGTAAAAGTGCATGTTTGTCCGGGCAACATTTCGCCCCCAGACGATAATATTTTTACTATTATAAACATCATCAGGGCCATGGCTATAAGCATTCCCGAAGTCCCATTGCTGCGCTTCGATGCCTGCCCCCCAGCAAAGAGACCCGTAGAGTTCAGTAACACCGCCGTAGCAATTAAAGAAACGTTGATCGAGGTTTTTTAATAATCCATTATTTGCATAGTCATGGCTGTGTAAAACGGCCGTTGACCCGTATGTTTCTTTTATGCCCCTGAGCTTTTCCGCTATCTCATTCAGCGCCTGTTCCCAAGATATTTGCTCGAATTGGCCGTTGATTTTTTTTAATGGATGCAGCAACCGCTGCGCGGAATTTGTCCTTGTTTCAAGCATCCGTCCCCGCCCGCAAATTTTTCCTTGGGTGATTGGATGGGAGGGATCTCCTTCTACTTTTGTGACGCGATCATTTTCGACTGTTACATGAAATCCGCAGCTATCCCAGCAATTTAATGGACATGCTGCTTGACGTATTTGTGCCACTATTCCCACCCCTATATACAAAAACTCTATTTCTACTTTTCTTATAAGAATAATATATTTTTTCATTTAAAAAAAGCATAAGGTTATTCCTCATGCTTCACCAAAATTTTCTTCATTTTCCTTGAAAATTCCCGCCTCGGAATGAGGACACTATGACCGCAGCCTTCACATTTAATGCGAACGTCCATCCCCATGCGGATGACTTTCCAGCGGTTTGTTCCACAAGGATGCTGTTTTTTCATCTCTACTACATCATTTAGGGCAAATTCCTTTTCTTCCATCCAATATCCTCTCCTTATTTAGGTTGTCCAGAGCCATACATGACCACTTTTGGATCAGGAGCCTTAATGCCATTTTCGTCTAATTGAAGCTTAATATCCCTGCGAATCATACGAGAAACACCTGCCTGCTTCATTGGCAGCGTTTCTGCGACAACGCGTAAGACAATCTCAGTTGCTCCCATTGTTTGAATTCCTAATAACTCAGGGGGCTTAACTAACTCCTCATATTGAGCGGGCATAAATTGAATTGCTTCCTCAATGACCTTTTCCGCCTTAGCGATGTCCTCCCCATAGGCAATCGCAATATCTACAACGGCGATACTATTATTAATGGAAAAGTTGGTTACTTCAATAATACTGCCATTTGGTAAAATATGCAGTTCCCCCGTCCAACTTTTAACTTTTGTCGTTCTTAATCCTATCGCTTCAACATTTCCTTCAAATTGACCAATACGAACATGGTCTCCAACAGAAAATTGATCCTCGAAAATGATAAAAAAGCCGCTGATCACATCTTTGACTAAACTTTGTGCTCCAAAACCTACAGCTAAACCAACTACTCCAGCTCCGGCAATTAGCGCTTTGACATCAATTCCTAACACAGAAAGAATCATCATAAAGGCAATAAAATAAACAACATAGGAAAGGACATTATCAAGCAGCCGAGAGAGTGTTTCCTCTCGCCGTTCCGAAGTACTAAGCGGGGAGAGATTTCTAATTTTAAAAATATTATGGATCATTAATTTTCCAATACGAATCAAGATATTGGTAATAATTAAAATCGCCATTATTTTTAGGAGCCCCTCACCTAGAGCCAGCCACGTATCCTCATTTTGAAATTTATCAAGTAATTTTTGCATACCCTTTTGTGTAAGAGTCATGTAGACACCATCCTCTAAAACCTTTTTGCCAATTCTATTTTAGCAATTATTTTATGCAGTTAATAGCATTATGAATTTTCCTTTTTTACCCGCTTTATGTATAGATTTACTGAAAATTCCGTATAATAGTAAGACTATTTAAGATTAGGGAGTGACTTAATGAATCTGAAATCCGGTTTTTTTGACAGGAGGGCCAAGGCGCGGATCAGCCATGATGATTTGCATGCTGCTGAAAACCTCGCTGAAGAGCTGCTTACGAATATTCCTACGGTAACAAGCCGCCCGATTGTCTTTGTCTGTATTGGTACGGACCGTTCTACGGGAGATTCATTAGGGCCGCTTGTTGGGACATTACTGGAAGAAAAGGATATGCGGGCATTCTATGTGTACGGGACGTTAGATGAACCGATTCATGCCGTTAATTTGGCTGATAAATTAAAGGAAATCCAAGCAAAACATACTGACCCCTATATCATTGGCATCGATGCTTGTTTGGGAAGAGTTAAAAATGTCGGAGTGATTCAAGTGGGGAATGGTCCTGTCAAACCAGGGGCAGGAGTAAATAAGGAGCTGCCGGCGGTCGGTGATATACATATCACAGGCATCGTCAATGTCAGCGGGTTTATGGAGTTTTATGTCTTACAAAACACTCGCTTAAATCTTGTTATGAGAATGGCCAAAACCATAGCCAATGCCATCTATCAAGCAAGTCTGCTCTACCCTAAGCAAAATTGGACTGAATTAAACTTAAATTGGCTTGAAGAAGAGAAGACAAATTAAAAGAGCAGACGGGTGTAACCGAATGCTCTTTTTGCTAAATTTATTGAACAATATAAAGAACCGATACAATCAGCCCCGTGACGACGATCCCAGGCAGGAGGTTGGCTACTTTAATTTTCACTATTCCGGTTAAATTTAAGCCAATCGCA
Source organism: Neobacillus sp. MER 74 (assembly GCF_023714155.1). Lineage (NCBI taxonomy): Bacteria > Bacillati > Bacillota > Bacilli > Caryophanales > Bacillaceae > Neobacillus > Neobacillus sp. MER 74. The sequence goes on along the minus strand of NZ_JAMAUV010000023.1, from coordinate 20,223 downwards.
AAAATCATGATTCCGCCTGTTGCTGTCATCTCGACAATAAACTGATCCATTAATGCCTGCGGAACAAATCGGTCAATCTGGGTCGCAAATAGGGCAATGCCCCCTTCATAGAGGACAACCGGAATCGCTGAAAAAATAACCCCAATTCCCAATGTGGTTGTTAAAATTAACGCCGTAAATCCATCGATTAATGATTTCGTGTACAACACATCATGATCACCGCGGATGCCGCTGTCAAGTGCGCCAATAATCGCCATTGCACCGATCACAAAAATTAGTGTCGCCGTAACAAATCCTTCGGAGATACTGCCTTTTCCATTGGAGGGGCCAACTTTCTTCTCCAGCCATAATCCTAAATCATTTAATTTATCCTCCAGTTTTAAGGCCTCACCGGCAACCGCTCCCACAACGAGGCTAATAATAACAATGAGGAAATTTTCACTCTTTAACCCCATTTGTAAGCCCAACACCATGACAGATAAACCAATGGCATACATAACCGTGACTTTCATTCCTTCAGGAATCCGGTTTAACAACTTTCCAAGCAGTGTGCCAACAACTATTAAAAGCCCATTGACCAGTGTTCCTAATAAAAACATCTTACATCCACCTTTTTTCGACCTTCGAAATATATTTCTTTTAAACTATCATATAAGTAAAAAAAAATAAACCACCGTTTGATGGTTTATAATGAGGAATCCTCTTGATGGAGCATCTCTAAAATTCGTTCCAAATCCTCGTTAGAGAAGAACTCAATTTCAATTTTACCCTTTTTCTTGTTCTGCTTAATATTTACCGTCGTTCCAAACCGTTCACGCAGGACATGTTCCCGTTCCTTGATAAACACATCTTTCTTCGGTTCGGGCTTTTTCGTTTCACGTGGAACATCTTCATTTATTTGTTGAATCAGTTTTTCCAACTGACGTACATTCAATGCTTCTTTGGTTACTTTTTCGACTAGGCTTGGCAGTTTCTCTTTTTGGCGAAGTCCTAATAAGGCACGTCCATGGCCCATTGATATTTTCCCACCTGAAATTAATTCTTGAATCTTTTGAGGAAGGGAAAGGAGACGGATATGGTTGGCGATATGCGGACGGCTTTTCCCTAGACGCTTCGCTACCTCTTCTTGTGTCAATTTTAACTTTTCCATTAACAATTGATAGGCTAGTCCTTCTTCAATTGGATTTAAATCTTCCCTTTGCAGGTTTTCGAGGACGGCTAATTCCATCATTTGCTGCTCCGAAAGTGTTCGGACCACCGCAGGAACCGTTTCAAGCTTTGCCTCTTTCGCTGCACGGAAACGCCGCTCACCTACTACGATTTCGTAGCCGCGAATACTTTTTCTAACCACGAGCGGCTGCAAGATTCCATGCTCGATGATCGACTCTTTTAATTCATCGATTGCCTCTTGTTGGAAGGTTTTACGAGGCTGATATGGATTGGGACGTAATTCATTTAGTTTGATTTCTAGAACGACTTCCTCTTTACTAGCATCCGCAAAAAATGCATTAAGGCCTTTTCCTAAACCTTTAGCCATTCGAGACCACTTCCTTTGCTAAATCTAAATACACCTCAGCACCACGGGATTTGGCATCATAGGTAATAATCGGTTCACCATGACTAGGAGCTTCACTTAGACGTATGTTTCTTGGAATAATGGTTTTATATACTTTATCCTGAAAATATTTTTTCACTTCTTCAATGACTTGAATGCCAAGATTGGTCCGTGCATCAAGCATGGTCAATAAAACACCTTCAATTTTCAACTCCTGATTCAAATGCTTCTGAACAAGTCTAACCGTACTTAATAATTGGCTCAATCCTTCCAACGCATAATATTCACATTGAACAGGAATTAACACGGAATCAGAGGCTGTTAAGGCATTAAGGGTTAATAAACCTAACGATGGCGGACAATCAATAATAATATAATCAAATTGATCTCTCACTTCTGCTAGGGCACGCTTCAAACGAACCTCTCTTGAAATGGTCGGTACCAATTCAATTTCTGCACCTGCCAGCTGAATAGTAGCTGGGATGGCATACAAATTTTCAACTGATGTAGATTTAATGACATCCTTTGCTTCTACATCATCTACTAAAACATCATATATGCATTGGTCAACTTCTGCCTTTTCAATACCAATCCCGCTTGTTGCGTTTCCCTGCGGGTCCGTGTCTACTAGCAGGACACGTTTTCCAATATATGCTAAGCAGGCACCTAGGTTGACAGAGGTAGTCGTTTTTCCGACTCCGCCTTTTTGATTCGCGATTGCAAGAATTTTGCCCACAATGTCACCTACCCTTATATTCTCTCAAAGTTTTATTCTGCTATTCTATTAAATTTTATAAAAATATTGTTCATTTGGCTAATTTAACCTTGATGGCTAAAAGAAAAATTCCATTCCTTTATTTTAGCATGAAACAGATAGGTTGTTGGATTTTTTCTAAAATTATTCAAATGTCTACTGGTTAAAAGATTGCTGGATTGGGGGATAGAAAACATAATATATCTAAATATTTCCATTCACAAAAAGACCTTCCCAAATAAAAAGAACCAAGCATTTGATATGCCTGGTTCTTGTATCTATTTGTCTATTATTTTTTCTTTGGTATACGGATTGTAAATTGGTAGAATTCGTCAAATTCTTCTTCCTCAGCATCAAGGTTAATTCCGCTGTCCGTTACCATTGATAAGGATTGGCGAATTGTATTGACGGCAATTCTCATATCTTTACTAAAAGCTTTCCGCTTTGGTTTAGGCTTTTCATTTTTTTGCTCGAGCAATTTAACCACACGTTCTTCGGTTTGCTTAACATTAAAATTCTTTTCGATAATTTCAGCTAATAGTGCCACTTGTTTTTCAGGATCCTTTAGAGGGATCAATGCACGGGCATGACGCTCTGTAATGATCTTCGATAATAATGCCTCTTGAATTTGCTGCGGTAATTTAAGAAGACGGAGTTTGTTAGCCACCGTTGACTGCCCTTTTCCAAGGCGTTGTGCTAAGGCTTCCTGGGTCAAGTTGTGTAATTCCAGCAATTTTCCATAGGCCATCGCCTCTTCAATAGGGGACAGCTCTTCCCGCTGCAGGTTCTCAATTAATGCAACAGAGGCCGTTTCTGTATCCGATAAATTTTTAATAATTGCCGGTGCTTCGGTCCAGCCCAGCTGTTTCATCGCCCGAAAACGGCGTTCTCCCGCTATAATTTCATATTGTCCAACCGCAAATTCCCTTACGACAATAGGTTGAATAATACCATGAATATGAATGGTCCGCGCTAATTCTTCAATTTTCTCTTCATCAAAAACCGTCCGCGGCTGAAAGCGGTTTGGAACTATATGGTCAATTGGTATTTTATTGATTTCTTCATTTTTTTCCGTAATCAGCTCTTTTTCAAGTTCTTGTTCAACCTCTGGTTGTCCCTTATCGCCGAGGCCAAAAAAGCGTGTAAATGATTGTTTCATCCCCAACACCACCTTTACGAAACTCCCTATTACTTATTCTCTGCCTAGTTCCATTCTTCCTGCCTAGAATAACATGTTTGCCCTAAAAATTGTTAGATTTCCAAAATTGTTTTTCTAAAGAAGTCAAAGCGCTCCGGTCCATCCGCTGCTAAACGGGCGCTTCTGCTTTTCTTATTCAATTGGTGTCTTTCCTGGTGTCCCAGGCTTTCGCGGATATTTCTTTGGTGTTTGTTTTTCCTTTTTTATGATGAGAATATTTCGTTCACTTTCTTCCATTGGAAGCGTAAAAGTAAACATTTCCTCTAATTTTCCACCAAGGGTGGTGATTGCCTTTTGACCCATTCCTAATTCATCCTTAGCATGAGCCGCCTTCATGGCAATAAAATGTCCGCCTACTTTGACGAGTGGTAAACAAAACTCACTCAACACGGACATTCTTGCAACCGCCCTTGCCGTTACTACATCAAATGTTTCACGGAACTCTGGATTGACCCCGAAGGTTTCCGCACGATCATGAATAAAATGGACGTTTTCTAAATTTAATTCTTTAGCTAGATGATTTAAAAAAGAAATACGCTTGTTTAATGAATCTACAATCGTCACCTCAATATGAGGGTAAACAATTTTTAATGGAATACTTGGGAACCCTGCACCTGCTCCAACATCACAAAGATGGAACGGCTTTGTGAAATCATAATAGAACGAAGCTGTAATGGAATCATAAAAATGCTTTAAATACACTTCCGCTTTATCGGTAATCGCGGTGAGATTCATTTTTTCATTCCATTCAACCAGTGTTTCAAAATACTTCTCAAATTGGTCGAGCTGCACACTTGTAAGGGTAATCCCCTTTTCCTGTAAATTTGCTGCAAATTGTTCGATGATCATTCAGTAATCTTCCTCACATAGTTATTCATTCGAAACCCTTGCGATCTTGCCTTGTTCTAGATAGACAAGCAAGATGGAAATATCAGCAGGATTTACACCGGCTATCCGGGATGCCTGGGCAATGGACAGCGGTTTGACTAACTTTAATTTCTGCCTAGCTTCCGTCGCAAGTCCGGAGACGGCATCATAATCAATATTCTCAGGAATTTTCTTATCTTCCATCTTCTTTAATCGTTCCACTTGCTGCAGGGACTTGGTAATATATCCATCATATTTAAGTTGAATTTCCACCTGTTCCTTTACATCTTCGTCTAAAGCAACTTCACTAGGGAAAATAGTTTCAAGTTGTTGATAGGACATCTCAGGTCTTTTTAATAAATCAGAGGCCCGGATTCCATCCTTTAATTCACTGCCGCCAATGCTGCGGATCATTTCTTGAACCTCAGCTGTCGGTTTCAGGAATGTTGATTCCAAGCGTTGCTTTTCGGCATCAATTGCGTCTTTTTTAGCCAAGAACTTTTCATAACGTTCGTCACGGATTAAACCAATTTGATGGCCTATTTCAGTTAAGCGTAAATCAGCATTATCATGGCGTAATAGCAGGCGGTACTCCGCACGTGATGTTAGCAAACGATACGGTTCATTCGTACCTTTTGTAATTAAATCATCAATTAATACTCCAATATACGCATCGGAACGGCTTAATACTAACTGGTCACGGCCCAGTGCATTTAAGCCTGCATTGATCCCGGCCATTAAGCCTTGACCTGCCGCTTCCTCATAACCAGATGTCCCATTAATTTGACCGGCAGTATATAAATTTTTCACTACCTTTGTTTCAAGTGTTGGCCACAACTGTGTCGGAACAATCGCATCATATTCAATCGCATAACCGGAACGCATCATTTGCACATTTTCAAGTCCTGAAATCGATTTTAGAATTTGCTGCTGCACATCTTCCGGTAAGCTTGTTGACAACCCCTGCACATATACTTCCTGAGTATTCCTTCCTTCAGGCTCAAGGAAAATTTGGTGCCGCGGCTTATCATTAAAGCGGACCACTTTATCCTCAATCGACGGACAGTACCGCGGACCTGTTCCCTTAATCATTCCAGAAAACATTGGTGAGCGATGAAGGTTCTGATCAATAATTTGATGCGTTTCTTCGTTTGTGTAGGTTAACCAGCATGGCAGCTGATCTGTAATATATTTCGTTGTTTCATAAGAAAATGCTCTAGGTTGATCATCACCCGGCTGGATTTCTGTTTTACTGTAATCAATGGTATTACTATTAACGCGCGGCGGCGTTCCCGTTTTAAAGCGGACCAGATCAAATCCTAGTGTTTCAAGATGTTCAGATAATTTGATTGATGGCTGTTGGTTGTTCGGGCCACTCGAATATTTCAAGTCACCAATAATAATTTCACCACGTAAGAATGTACCGGTTGTAATAACGACTGTTTTAGAACGGTACACAGCTCCTGTTTTGGTAATAACGCCGGTGCAAACGCCATCCTCGACGATTAATTCTTCGACCATCCCTTGGAGGAGAGTCATATTTTCTTCTTCTTCAATGGTTTTTTTCATTTCATGTTGATAAGCAAATTTATCTGCTTGGGCACGTAATGCTCGAACGGCAGGCCCTTTACCTGTGTTCAGCATTCTCATTTGGATATAGGTTTTATCAATATTTCTACCCATTTCACCGCCAAGCGCATCAATTTCACGAACGACGATTCCCTTAGCAGGGCCTCCAACCGATGGGTTACACGGCATAAAGGCTACCATATCAAGATTAATGGTGATCATTAATGTTTTTGCACCAATTCGAGCGGCAGCAAGGCCTGCTTCACAACCGGCATGTCCTGCTCCGATGACAATGACGTCAAATTTTCCTGCTTCGTATTGCATGTTGTTCCTCCTTTTCCGTATCTTACGGAAACAATGCTTTTCACTTTTTTATAAAGGTCAAGCTTCAGCCCGCCAAATCAAAGGGCTTCCGCTTCCCTTTTTATTTTCCTAAACAGAACTGAGAAAATAGTTGGTCGATCAGGCTCTCATGAACGCTTTCACCAATGATTTCGCCAAGTAATTCCCATGTTCTTGTTAAATCAATTTGAACAATATCTATCGGTGTCCCCATTTCCACTCCTTCAATCGCCTCTTCAATCGACTGTAAGCTTTGGCTTAATAAGCCGATATGGCGGCTATTGGAAACATAGGTCATATCGCCAGCCTCAATGGATCCTGCAAAAAATAATGAAGCAATGGCTTCCTCTAACTCATTGACCCCACGATCTTCAAGCAAAGAAGTGGTAACAACCTTGTGTTCCTTTGCTAAAGCGTAAACCTTGTCAAACTCGATTTTTTGCTCCAAGTCTGTTTTATTCACGATAACGATGACATCCATACCTTTGACTACTTCAAAAAGCTTTTCATCTTCTGCGCTCAGTTGCTCTGCATAATTTAAGACTAGCAAAATCAAATCTGCCTCTTGTAGAACCTGACGGGAGCGCTCCACTCCAATTCGTTCGACAATATCCTCTGTTTCTCTAATTCCTGCAGTGTCCAAAAGCCGAAGGGGGACACCGCGAACATTCACATATTCTTCAATGACATCTCTTGTGGTTCCAGGAATATCTGTTACAATCGCTTTATTTTCATGGACAAGGCTGTTTAAGAGTGAAGATTTCCCTACGTTTGGGCGGCCAACAATCGCCGTTGACAATCCTTCCCGTAAAATCTTCCCTTGTTCTGATGTTTGTAACAGTTTCTTGATTTCCTCCCTGACAAAATGAGCTTTTTCAGACAGCATTTTATGAGTCATTTCTTCCACATCGTCATATTCCGGATAATCAATATTAACCTCAACATGAGCGAGGATTTCTAAAATCTCCTGTCTGAGTCTCTGAATCAATTTTGATAAGCGCCCTTCCATTTGTCCTAGCGCTACATTCATCGCCCGATCCGTTTTTGCCCTGATTAAGTCCATGACTGCTTCCGCTTGCGATAAATCAATCCGACCATTCAAAAAAGCCCTCTTTGTAAATTCACCTGGTTCAGCCAGTCTCGCGCCATTCGTTAACACTAACTGAAGGACTCTATTCACAGAAACAATTCCGCCATGGCAGTTTATTTCCACTACATCCTCTTTTGTAAAAGTTTTTGGACCCCTCATTACTGAAACCATAACCTCTTCGACCACTTGTTTTGATTTTGGTTCGATCAGGTGCCCATAGTGAATCGTATGGGTTGCTGCTTCAGTCAGCTTCTTCCCGCCAATGCTTCTAAATAGTTTGTCTGCAATTTCAAACGCATCATCCCCACTCAAGCGGACAATAGCAATCGCTCCTTCCCCCATCGGAGTGGAGATGGCCGCAATCGTATCATATTCCATTTCCTTCACCTCACACTAAAAACTGTTATCTATATAAAAAATGATTTTTTCTCCAAAACAATAGAATACCACATGATTATCTGTTGAAAAAGTAAACCTTCTCGACCTCTAACTATCCACAATTCACTTTAATCCCATTATTATTTTAACTTATCCACATGTGAATAACAATAAAACGAAAAACGAGAAAAGATTTAGGTTATCAACAACTTCTTTTTTCGACATTTTTTTCAGAAGCCAAAAAAAAACATCCTATCATTCGATAGGATGTTTTAAGGACTTATGATATTATCTTTTCGCTGGAGAAATCACAATAAAACGATGTGGTTCCGATCCATCAGAAAATGTCTTTACACGTTTGTTATCAGATAATGCAGCATGAATAACTTTACGCTCATAAGAAGGCATTGGCTCTAAAGTTACATCTATTCCTGACTTAAGGGCCTTCCCGGCGAGCCGGTGAGCTAATTGAACAAGGGTCTCATTTCTTCTTTTCCGGTAATCTTCTGCATCTAGAATCACCGTTAAATACTGATTAGAGAAACGATTAAGGACTAATTGTGTTAAATATTGAAGCGAATTTAACGTTTGCCCTCTTTTTCCAATTAATAAAGCAATCTTTTCCCCGGTCAAGATAAAATGAACATGTTTTCCCTCACGCTTAATTTCTATTTCAGCCGGGGCTCCCATTTGTTCACTTACTTGAGTAAGGAATTTCTTAGCTTCCTCAATCGGATCAATGATCACTGTTACTTTTACCACCGCCGGACGTGAACCGAAAATCCCGAAAATCCCTTTTTTACCTTCATCAATAATATCAATATCTGTGCGGTCTTTGCTGATTTGTAATTGAGCTAAAGCTGATTTTACTGCTTCTTCGACAGTTTGTCCTGTAGCAGTTACCTGTTTCACTTTTTTGCTCCTCCCGCATTACCGGATGCCTTTGCCGCCTTTAGATCCGGTCCTTTAATAAAATAAGTTTGTACAATCATAAAGATATTACCTACTACCCAGTACAATGACAGAGCGGCAGGGAAACTAAAGGCAAATACAACAATCATGATTGGCATCATCCAAAGCATCATTGCCATTTGCGGATTATGCTCTTGTCCAGCCATCATAATTTTTTGCTGAATGAACGTGGTAATCCCAGCAACTATCGGCAAGATATAGTAAGGGTCTTTATCCCCAAGGTCAAACCAGAGGAAATTATCTGAAGCAATTTCTCTTGTTCTTGAAATTGCATGGTAAAAACCAATTAAAATGGGCATTTGCACGATTAACGGAAAACAGCCGGCCATTGGATTGACACCATGTTTTGAAAATAGGGCCATTGTTTCCTGTTGCAATTTTTGCTGTGTTTTTTGATCTTTAGAGCTATATTTTTCGCGAAGTGCTTTCATTTCTGGCTGTAAAGCTTGCATCGCTTTCGAACTTCTTGTCTGCTTGATCATAAGCGGCAAAATGGCAAGACGGATGAGAATCGTTACAACAATAATCGATAGCCCAAAGCTTCCTCCAAGAATAAATGCCCCTTCTTTAATTAACCAGGATAATGGATAGACAATGTACTCATTCCAAAAGCCTGTACTCTCCGAAGTAATCGGCTGTTTGATTTCACTACATCCTGTCAGTAGGATAAAAACAGAAAGTAAGCCGACTACTAGTAATATTCTTCTTTTCAACCAAAATTTCCTCCTTACAATAAAGATAGTCAAACCACTCTATGTATTATTTTTTTTACGTTTTTCAAAGGTATTTTATCATTTACGCAAAGGAATTGTCTTCAATATGATGCAAATTTTCAGGCAAATTCCTTCGCATTTATGTCCTTACTATCACTTTTTTAAAACCTTCCCGACTTTTAGAACATGGGTAAGACTTTTTTTCACTTCAAAAAAGTCCATGTCAGCTGCTGGCTTTCTGGCAATAATGACATAATCATTCCCTATTGCTAGCTGCTCGCTTAACTCAAAGATGGATTGCCTTACATAGCGTTTAATTCGATTCCTTGTAACAGCATTTCCAATCTTCTTACTCACAGACAAACCAATCCGAAAATGATCTTGTCCCTCTTTTAATAAGGAATAAACAACAAACTGCCGATTGGCAAAAGACTGCCCCTTTTGGAATGCTGCTTGAAATTCTTTATTCTTTTTAATACGTAGCTCTTTTTTCATAAAAACACCCTCAGTCGGATTAGAAAAAAGACCACTGACTTTTCAGTGGTCTATGCTGATAATACTTTTCTTCCCTTTAGACGACGACGCGCTAGAACCTTACGGCCATTAGCTGAGCTCATACGACTACGGAAACCGTGAACTTTACTATGCTTACGTTTATTTGGTTGATATGTTCTTTTCATTATATGACACCTCCCTAAAGGATGCTATCAAGTTAAGTGACAGTCTTACTCATTATAATAACCTCACCATTAAATTGTCAACCATTCTCTGCTATTGTTCCCATTTCCAAATTTTATTGAACATGAATTAGCTAATTTCCAGAGATTATATTCTTATATGAATACGTTCGATCATCGCTAATACAAGTTAGCTCTTTTAATAAGTCATCATTTCCTTGTGGATATTTTTTCGACATTATTTTAGCTATCCACACAAGATATTGACAGGTTTTGCACAAAACATCTACTTGTGGACAAATTCTGTGCACATATTGTTATCGTTGTGGATAAACTACGAAAAGGCATTGCGCCTTAAGCAATTATTTGATATTATATTTGTGTTTTCACTCTGAATAACTTTATCCACACCAAAACGTTATCCACAATTTGTGGATATCATGTGGATAGCTTATCCTAGGGTACTGTAGAAAGTTGTCCACAAGAAGTGGATATTGTCGAAATTCCACTTTACTTCCTTATTATTTATTATCCACATTCACTGATTCGTATATTTATAAATTAATAGGTTGTACTGACGGTATAAGAAAAGCGCACGTGCTAATCTAGGCTGCGTACTAAAGGAGGGATATTATTTGGAAAATATTGCGGATCTTTGGCATGCTGCATTAGCTAATATAGAGAAAAAGATCAGCAAACCAAGCTTTGATACCTGGCTTAAGTCCACCAAGGCCCATTCCCTTCAAGGTGATTTGTTGATTATTACAGCACCCAATGAATTTGCCCGTGATTGGCTGGAAGAACGTTACTCTCAGTTAATCGCAGGAATACTATATGAAATTACCGGCGAAGAGCTTGCTGTTAAATTTATCATTCCGCAAAATCAAAAAGAAGCAGAAAATGATGTGCAATTACCTCCTAAAAAGGTAAAAAAGGACGATGACCATGGGGAATTTCCTCAAGGTATCTTAAATCAAAAGTATACTTTTGATACATTTGTCATTGGCTCAGGCAACCGTTTTGCCCATGCCGCATCGCTCGCTGTAGCTGAAGCACCTGCCAAAGCATACAATCCCCTCTTTATCTATGGAGGCGTGGGATTAGGAAAAACGCACTTAATGCATGCAATTGGTCATTATGTTTTAGATCATAACCCTGCAGCAAAAGTCGTTTATTTATCATCCGAAAAATTTACTAACGAGTTTATTAACTCGATTCGAGACAATAAAGCGGAGAATTTTCGCAATAAATATCGAAATGTTGACATTTTACTTATAGATGATATTCAATTCTTAGCTGGAAAAGAATCAACCCAGGAAGAATTTTTTCATACGTTTAATGCACTCCATGAGGAAAGTAAACAAATTATCATCTCCAGCGACCGGCCGCCAAGAGAAATTCCAACATTAGAGGACAGGCTCAGATCCCGATTTGAATGGGGTTTGATAACTGATATTACGCCGCCTGATTTAGAAACAAGGATTGCCATCCTCAGGAAAAAGGCAAAGGCAGAGGGTCTGGATATTCCAAATGAGGTCATGTTATATATTGCCAATCAAATTGACTCCAACATTCGTGAGCTTGAGGGTGCGCTAATCCGCGTGGTTGCTTACTCCTCTTTAATCAATAAGGATATCAATGCCGATTTAGCAGCAGAAGCTTTAAAGGACATCATTCCAAGTTCCAAGCCTAAAGTCATCACAATTTTGGATATTCAAAAGACGGTTGGGGAACTATTTAGTATTAAACTGGAAGATTTCAAAGCAAAAAAACGGACAAAGTCGCTCGCATTTCCTAGACAAATTGCGATGTATTTATCACGTGAATTAACGGATTATTCTTTGCCGAAAATAGGAGAAGAGTTTGGCGGGCGAGATCATACTACCGTCATTCATGCGCACGAAAAGATTTCTAAACTCCTCCAGTCCGATGCCCAGCTGCAAAGACAAATGAAAGAACTTCATGAACTTTTGAAGGTCTAAAACACGACTGAATTATGTGCATAACTTCTTAGTATTTACACACAGTCTGTCCACATGTGGATAGGCTGTGTTTCCGTTGAAATAATGGGTTATCCACATACTAACAGGCCCTACTAGTACTTCTACTCTTTTTTTAAAAAAATATATTATGTTTTTAATAACAAAAATATGCTTAAAACGGAGGATTATATTCGATGAAATTTATCATCCAAAGAGATCGATTAGTTCAGAGTGTTCAAGATGTAATGAAGGCTGTTACATCAAGAACCACTATTCCAATTTTAACGGGGATTAAAATTACAGCGACAACTGAAGGTGTTACTCTAACAGGGAGTGATTCAGATATTTCGATTGAATCGTTTATTCCTAAAGAGGATGCTGGTGACGAGATTATTGAAGTTAAACAAGCAGGCTCGATTGTACTTCAAGCGAAAGTCTTTAGTGAAATCGTTAAAAAACTACCGACTGCTTCAGTAGAAATTGAAGTACTCGGCTCTCTTCAAACCGTTATTCGCTCAGGAAAATCTGAATTTAACTTAGTCGGTCTTGATGCAGAAGAATATCCTCATCTGCCACAATTAGAAGAAAATAATAAATTTCATATTGCCACAGATTTATTAAAAGCAATGATCCGACAAACACATTTTGCCGTGTCCACCTCAGAAACACGCCCCATCTTGACAGGTGTAAACTGGCGCGTTGAAAATGGGGAGTTAAACTGTATTGCAACAGATAGTCACCGTCTTGCACTAAGGAAGGCAAAGATTGAAACGCCAAACAACGAGAATTATAATGTCGTTATTCCAGGAAAAAGCTTAAATGAACTTAGTAAAATTATTGATGACAGTAATGAACTGATTGATATTGTTATCACTGAAAATCAGATTTTATTTAAAGCGAAGCACTTGTTATTTTTCTCAAGATTGTTAGAAGGAAATTATCCCGATACATCAAGATTGATTCCAAGTGAAAGTAAAACGGATGTAACGGTTAATACAAAGGAATTTTTACAGGCAATCGATCGAGCGTCGCTACTAGCAAGAGAAGGAAGAAATAATGTTGTTAAACTTTCGACAATTGAGGGTGGACTCATTGAAATTTCTTCAAACACTCCAGAAGTTGGGAAAGTTGTCGAAGAAATTCAAAGTGAAGCGATTGAGGGAGAAGAATTAAAGATTTCCTTTAGTGCAAAATATATGATGGATGCCTTAAAAGCGCTTGAAGGTCAAGATATTAGAGTGAGCTTTACAGGGGCTATGCGTCCTTTCGTGATTCGCCCGCTTCATGATGAAACCATTTTGCAATTAATCTTACCAGTCCGAACATACTAATTTTATATACTTAATCCTCCATGCCACCAAACTATGGTGGCTTTATTTTAGTTTTCTTTGTAACTCTGTCGATTTTTTAGTAAAATAAAGTATTGAGACCATTTTAGAAACGAGGGTGACGATTTGCCTGAAAAAATAAAGCTTGATACAGAATTTATTACCTTAGGTCAATTTTTAAAACTGGCTGATGTAATACAAACTGGCGGCATGGCAAAATGGTTTTTAAGCGAACATGAAATATTTATTAATGGTGAACAAGATCAAAGAAGAGGAAGAAAGCTGCGCTCTGGTGACAAAATCAGGATTCCTGGCTTTGGAGAGTTTGTCATTACTGAGTAAATTAAGAAGTAGTTTATTGAGTAAATTCTTCTTAATTTATTGAATAGCTCAGCTAAAGGATGTTTTCCTAATGTATATTGAAAAATTAGCGCTCACCAATTATCGAAATTATGAAGAGTTGTTCGTAGAATTTGAGAACAAAGTAAATGTGATCCTGGGTGAAAATGCCCAGGGAAAAACAAATGTGATGGAATCCATTTATGTTTTAGCGATGGCCAAATCACATCGTACTTCCAATGATAAAGAACTTATTCGCTGGGACCAAGAATATGCTAAAATAGAGGGTAGGGTTCAAAAGCAACACGGCTCATTGCCGTTGCAATTAATTATTTCGAAAAAGGGAAAAAAAGCGAAATCTAACCATATTGAGCAGCGTAAATTAAGTCAATATGTCGGAAATATGAATGTTGTTATGTTTGCTCCTGAGGATCTTAACCTAGTAAAAGGGAGCCCTCAAGTCCGCAGGCGTTTTATTGATATGGAAATTGGACAAGTTTCGCCGCTTTATTTACATGATATGAGTCAATATCAAAAGATACTTCAGCAGCGCAATCATTATTTAAAAATGCTGCAGATAAAAAAGCAGACAGATCAAACGATGCTGGAAATCTTAACGGAACAATTTATTGGGATGGCTGTGAAAATTGTCACAAAAAGGTTTGAATTCCTGCGTCTTCTGCAAAATTGGGCCAAACCCATTCATCAAGGAATATCGAGAGGTCTAGAAACACTCGAAATTACCTATAAACCGTCGGTAGAGGTATTAGAAGAGCAAGATTTGTCGAAGATGATAGCATGCTTTGAAGAAAAATTCAGCAAGGTTAGAACGAGGGAAATTGAACGAGGAACAAGCCTGTTTGGTCCCCATCGGGATGACCTTATTTTTACTGTGAATGGAAGAGATGTGCAAACCTTTGGTTCACAAGGTCAGCAGCGGACCACGGCATTATCCTTGAAACTTGCTGAAATTGAATTAATATTTGCTGAGATTGGAGAATATCCAATTTTACTTTTAGACGATGTTTTATCAGAATTAGATGATTACCGGCAGTCTCATTTGCTTAACACGATCCAAGGGAAGGTACAGACCTTTGTGACAACCACAAGTGTTGAGGGAATCGATCATCAAACATTAAAGGAGGCCTCAACATATATTGTTGAAGCCGGAAGGATGAAGAAAGTAAATTGAGGTGAACCATGTATATCCATATCGGGGAAGATATTAATATTAGAGCAAGGGATATTATTTCTATCTTGGATAAAGAGAGTGTTAACAACTCGCCGCTCGTTGAAGAATTCCTCAAGTCTCGAAAGGAAAAGGTAATTAATCTATCTAAAAACCCCTTTAAATCAGTTATTGTCACAAATGACAATGTATACTTATCCCCGATTTCTTCTGGTACTTTAAAGAAACGTTCAAATCAAATGACTATACATGAATTTTGAAGTTAATTACATGTTTTTTAATGATTATATAGATATATTTTTGTCAGAAGGTGCAGGTGAACAAGCATGACTTTAGAACAAAAGGCTGTGGAACAAGCATATGGTGCGGAGCAAATACAGGTTCTTGAAGGACTTGAAGCTGTTCGAAAAAGACCAGGAATGTATATTGGTTCAACAAGCGGTAAAGGGCTTCATCATCTTGTTTGGGAAATTGTAGATAATAGTATTGACGAGGCATTAGCAGGTTTCTGTAATGAAATTAATGTCACCATTGAGGAAGATAATAGCATTACAGTTAAAGATAATGGCCGCGGGATTCCGGTTGATATTCAAGAAAAGATGGGCAGACCTGCAGTTGAAGTTATTATGACTGTACTTCATGCAGGAGGTAAGTTTGGCGGCGGAGGCTATAAAGTTTCTGGAGGACTGCATGGGGTAGGTGCATCCGTAGTTAATGCGCTGTCTACTGAACTTGAGGTTTATGTCCATCGTGATGAAAAAATCCACCGTATTAAATTTGAACGAGGCGCGGTTGTTTCTGAATTAGAGGTAATTGGTACGACTGATCAAACGGGGACCATTACTCATTTCAAACCAGATGGTGAGATTTTTACGGAGACTTTGGTCTATGAATATGACATTCTTGCTACTCGCCTTCGTGAACTTGCATTCCTTAACAGGGGAATCAAAATTACGATAGAAGATAAGCGAGTTGAAAATAAACGAAACGAATATCACTATGAAGGCGGTATTAAATCCTATGTAGAGCATTTAAACCGTACAAAAGAAGTGATCCATGAAGAACCAATTTACATGGAGGGAGAACGCGATGGAATTAGTGTGGAAGTCGCACTCCAGTATAATGAAGGCTATACAGAGAATATCTATTCCTTCGCGAATAACATTCATACGTACGAAGGCGGAACACATGAATCTGGTTTTAAAACGGCTTTAACAAGAGTCATCAACGATTATGCGCGAAAAAACGGCTTAATTAAAGACAATGATACCAATCTTTCCGGGGAGGATGTTCGTGAAGGAATTACCGCGATCGTTTCCATTAAACATCCAGACCCACAATTTGAAGGACAAACCAAGACAAAGTTAGGAAATTCTGAGGTAAGAGCCATCACTGATGCCGTCTTTGCCAGCACTTTTGATAAATTCATGTTGGAAAATCCAGCGGTTGCCAAGAAAATTGTCGAGAAAGGTCTTATGGCTGCACGTGCAAGGCTTGCGGCAAAGAAGGCTAGAGAGCTGACCCGCCGAAAAAGTGCTTTAGAGGTTTCTAGTTTACCTGGAAAATTAGCTGACTGCTCTTCAAAAGATCCTGCTGAAAGTGAAATGTATATTGTTGAGGGTGACTCCGCTGGCGGATCAGCAAAGCAAGGTCGTGATCGTCACTTCCAAGCCATTCTGCCACTACGCGGGAAAATCCTTAATGTGGAGAAAGCACGTTTAGATCGAATCCTTTCTAACAATGAGGTAAGAGCGATGATTACTGCGATTGGAACAGGAATCGGTGAAGATTTTGATATTTCCAAAGCACGTTATCATAAAATCGTCATTATGACGGATGCGGATGTTGATGGTGCCCATATCCGGACGCTTCTTCTAACGTTCTTTTACCGTTTTATGAGAAAAATATTAGAAGCAGGTTATGTTTATATTGCCCAGCCGCCTCTCTATAAAGTACAGCAAGGTAAACGGATTGAGTACGCCTATAATGATAAAGAACTTGAAAAGATTTTTGCCGTGCTTCCAGCGACACCAAAACCGAATATTCAGCGATATAAAGGACTAGGCGAGATGAATCCTGAACAATTATGGGAAACCACAATGGATCCAGCGAGAAGAAGTATGCTTCAGGTTAGCCTTGAAGATGCGATTGAGGCGGATGAAACCTTTGATATGTTAATGGGTGAGAAGGTAGAACCGCGTCGTAATTTCATTGAGGCGAATGCCCAATACGTGAAGAATTTAGATATATAAAGCAACGGTGAAAGGAGGTAACAAGTATGGCTGACACACCAAATTCTCAAGTAACAGAGATTAATATCAGTAAGGAGATGAAATCTTCCTTTCTTGACTATGCGATGAGCGTTATCGTTTCTCGGGCCCTTCCAGATGTTCGGGATGGATTGAAACCAGTTCATCGCCGTATTCTATATGCTATGCATGATCTTGGAATGCATTCAGACAAACCCTATAAAAAATCAGCTCGTATCGTTGGGGATGTAATCGGTAAATATCATCCACATGGTGACTCTGCAGTATATGAAACAATGGTTCGGATGGCCCAGGACTTCAACTATCGTTATATGCTTGTCGATGGACATGGAAACTTCGGTTCTGTCGATGGCGACTCGGCTGCTGCCATGCGTTATACAGAATCAAGAATGTCGAAAATCTCAATGGAATTATTACGAGATATAAACAAGGATACGATTGATTATCAAGATAACTATGATGGGGAGGAAAGAGAGCCGGTTGTTCTACCAGCCAGGTTCCCTAACCTTTTAGTTAACGGAACAACAGGAATTGCTGTTGGAATGGCAACCAATATTCCGCCGCACCAACTTGGAGAGGTAATCGATGGAGTTTTAGCGCTTAGTCGTGACCCTGAAATTACTACACAAGAGCTCATGGAAATTATTCCTGGTCCAGACTTTCCTACCGGAGGTATTATCATAGGCCGAAGCGGTATTCGTAAAGCCTACGAAACAGGCAGAGGATCCATTACAGTTCGTGCTAAGGTAGTCATTGAGCAAAAGGCAAATGGTAAAGAAGTTATCATTGTTAATGAATTACCTTATCAAGTGAATAAGGCGAGATTAGTTGAAAAAATCGCTGAACTAGCCCGTGATAAAAAAATCGAAGGTATTACTGACCTGAGAGACGAATCCGACCGAAAAGGTATGCGGATTGTTATTGAAGTTCGTAAAGATGCGAATGCCAACGTCCTGTTAAATAATTTATATAAACATACAGCATTACAAACTAGCTTCGGAATTAACACACTTGCCCTAGTTAATGGACATCCAAAGGTGTTGACACTTAAACAATGCTTAGTCCATTACCTAGACCATCAAAATGTAGTTATCCGCCGGAGAACCGAGTTTGAACTGCGTAAAGCGGAAGCACGTGCCCATATCTTAGAGGGGTTAAGGATTGCACTTGATCACTTGGATGAAGTCATTAATTTAATTCGTAGTTCACAAACGACTGAAATTGCTCGAGAAGGCTTGATGACTACCTTTAATCTTTCTGAAAAGCAGGCCCAAGCGATCCTTGATATGCGCTTACAGCGTTTAACAGGTTTAGAGAGAGAAAAGATTGAAGAAGAATATCAAAACCTAGTGAAGCTAATTGCTGAATTAAAGGCAATATTAGCTGATGATGAAAAAGTTCTTGAAATTATTCGTGAAGAATTGTTGGAAATCAAAGAGCGCTTCAATGACACTCGCCGGACAGAAATTGTTACAGGCGGAATAGAAAACATTGAAGATGAGGATCTAATTCCACAAGAAAATATCGTTATTTCCTTGACTCATAATGGTTATATTAAGAGACTCCCAGTTTCCACCTATCGTGCTCAACGACGCGGAGGACGTGGAATCCAGGGAATGGGAACCAATGAGGATGATTTTGTTGAACATTTAATAACGACTTCAACACATGATACGATTCTCTTCTTTACGAACAAAGGTAAAGTTTATCGTTCAAAAGGATATGAAATACCTGAATACAGCCGTACGGCTAAAGGTATTCCGATTATTAACCTCCTTGGTATCGAAAAAGGAGAATGGGTCAATGCGATCATTCCGGTGGAGGAATTTGTGGATGACTGGTTCCTATTCTTTACAACCAAAGAGGGAATCTCAAAACGCTCCCCATTAACTTCATTTGCCCATATTCGCAACAATGGCTTAATTGCCTTGAGTTTGCGTGAAGGTGATGAATTAATCAGTGTCCGCTTGACCGATGGCAGCAAGGATATTATTATTGGCACCAAAAAAGGTATGTTGATTCGGTTCCCAGAAACTGATGTTCGATCTATGGGAAGAACGGCCACCGGTGTGAAGGGTATTTCTTTAGATAGTAACGATGAAGTAGTTGGAATGGAAGTTTTAGAGGAAACGAATGATGTTCTTATTGTAACCAAAAATGGTTATGGAAAACGAACAACTGCATCTGAATATCGTATCCAAGGCAGAGGCGGAAAAGGAATCAAGACATGCCATGTGACTGAAAAAAATGGTGATCTTGTTTCGATGCGCGCGGTTACTGGTGAAGAGGATCTCATGCTGATTACCACTGGCGGTGTACTTATCCGGATGGATGTTGGTGGGATTTCTAAGATGGGCCGAAACACTCAAGGTGTGAAGCTAATAAGCATGAAAGAAAGTGAAGATGAATTTGTAGCTACAGTGGCTAAGGTAGAAAAAGAAGAGGAAGAAGAAAACCTTGAACCTGATTCTATCGATACAGTGGAAGAGCATTCTGATGCGGTAACTACAGAGGAAGAAGAATAAAAAATGAGGGGGGGCACACTAGGTGTGTTCCCTTTTTTATTAATTTCAGGGCGGTGGAGTTAATATTATCGGAATAAAATATTTAAAAAATCCTTATTGTAAAAAAAGAATAGAAAAATCGTTGACTTTAGTTTTTACAGGTGGTATATTTATTAAGTCGCTTACGGGCGATAGAGAAATTGATCTTTGAAAACTAAACAAACAAAATCGTGCAAACAAGCAATAAATTTTAGTTTCTTTTAAGAAGCTAAGCCAACGTAACAAATGAGCTAATCAACTTTCTTGGAGAGTTTGATCCTGGCTCAGGACGAACGCTGGCGGCGTGCCTAATACATGCAAGTCGAGCGGGACTCTTCGGAGTCTAGCGGCGGACGGGTGAGTAACACGTGGGCAACCTGCCTGTAAGACTGGGATAACACCGGGAAACCGGTGCTAATACCGGATAATCCTTTTCCTCTCATGAGGAAAAGCTGAA